>JAIKXN010000096.1 GCA_024684055.1 Lachnospiraceae bacterium
ATATTCATAAGAATGAGCGGAATGTAGTTGCCCGCTACTCTTCCCATGAATTTGTCTTCGAAAACAAATATTGCAGCGACGGAACAGAGCGTTGCTACAGTCGTTGAAATAAAAGCAACCACTGTCGCCGCACGGTATTTGTATTCGATTCTGCTTTTAAGCTGAAACATCTGAAGTGCGGGACTGACTAAAAAATATGCGAACGCCACGTGCAATTCAAATTTGTTGATTCCGACCCATGACGTAATGAAATCCGAAAAGATGATCGCGAGAATATAAAAAAACAAAGTAAAAGATGACCCGAGAACAAGCGAGGAACCCACGAAATCATCAAGTTCATCCTTATAATCGAACCTTGCGACCGAAAGAGCCGAATTAAGATTAAGGGTAAAAATAATAACAAGCAGGGATACCCAGACCGAATAGTTGGAGAAATCACCCACTTCGCCCTTGGTCATTATTTTGTTAAAAACAGGCGAAACCAGGAAAACCATACCGTTGGCGATAAAGTTGCCGATGGTATACCATATTCCCGCTTTCATCGCCTTTGCGTTGTTACTCATTCGATACCATGCTCCACTTAAGAATCGTATCTTCTTTAATATCGCAAAGTGCTTTCTTTCCGATCACTTTGTCATAATCGGTCGCACTGATTCCGGTTCCCGGTCTTTTGTAAGTTACCATGTCTTTCGTGATCACTTCGCCCGCTTTTATGTCGCCGGAAGCAACAAGCGATCTTCTGGCATTTGCCCTTGCCGTCGTCTCGCTCTCAAGACATTTTAATTCATATGAACCTCTGATTTTGTCGAGGTAATCTATTTTTTCAAGGATTGCTTTTGCATCCTTTTCATCCATTGCATGATAATGATCGTTCCCGCTCAGAGTCTTATCAAGCGTGTAGTGCTTTTCGATAACCTGCGCTCCGAGATTATACGCCGTCTGAAGCACTTCGTAATTTGCATCGGGTTTTGTATGATCCGAATAGCCGATCGTTACATCGGGATATTCCTGTTTTAAAGCCGCGATTTTGTTTAAGTTCGCATGCTCATACGGAGTAGGATACTCAAGAACGCAGTGAAGCAGCGTAACAGGCTTGTCATTGTATTTTCTGATGATACTTAAGGTATTGTCTATCTCGTCCTTATTTGAAGCTCCTACGGACAAGATAACGGGCTTATTCTTCTTTGCCTGATATTCAACAAATGCAACGTTGTTTAAATCCGATGAAGAAATCTTATAAACATTCATTAAATCAAAAAGATAGTCCGCGGATTCGTTGTCGAATGCAGTCGACAGAAATTCAATTCCGACCTTCTCGCAGTATGCGGAAAGTTCCCTGTATTCATCCAGTCCGAATGAATCGAATTTCTTAAAAAGAGAATACTGCGAAGTCTCTGTTTCTTCGGATGTATCCCAGTAAGAAGGCGAATCCTTTGCAGCAAGTGTTTCTGCCTTGTAAGTCTGGAATTTTACCGCATGAATGCCTGCTTCTTTTGCCTTGTCTATCATAAGCTTTGCGGCTTCCATCGGAGTGATCCCCTCTTTTTTCGCTATATCATAATAGTTAACGCCGATTTCGGCTATAAGTACAAATTTGCCTTCTTTAATTCTTTCCTCGATTGTGTTTAACATTCTTATTCTCTCCCCAAAATAATCTTTTTAACACGCATCATGCCGTGACGCAGATCCCTTGTTAACATCTGCTCTCTCATATTTCTTCTGATTTCAGGACAGCTTATTAACCAGTCGATTGTCTTTGTAATCGTAATCTCTTCGACTTCTTTTCCTGCGCCGAGATTAAGATATCCGTTCTTGATGCCGCCGAATTCATGTGTTGCTTCGCGGCTGTTCTGTGACATTAAAATCGACGGAACACCCATGGCCGCAAGTTCGAGCATCGTTCTTCCCTGCGATGCAATTGCGATATCAGCGTTTGCCATGTATTCAGACATCAGTTTAACATCCTGCACTACGGTAAAGTTTTCATGTTCTTTCGTGAGTGCATCTATTTCATATTTTTTATCATAACCCATTCCGAGAATAACGGTTACATGAATGTCTTTGATATCGTCGACTTTAAAAAGCGCATTAACCGTTTTCTTCGTAAGATTCTGCGGATCCGTTCCTCCGAAAAGAACAAGAATTTCCTTAGGATTTTCAACAAATTCCTTCGGCTCCGTAATGACGAATTCGTCTCTTATAAGATAATAGTCAGAACCGAAAAACTGTCTGCTGCTGCTTTCTCCGTCGTAAAGAGCATTAACCGTTGCATCGGCTGCATCCGCGCCTTCTCCGGCATCCTCAAAATTGATTACTCTGACGCCTTTATTCTTTATGCTTAAAACGTAATCTTTTGTGGTATTCAAAATATCATTGATTACGATATCGGCATGGTATTTGTCGATAAGCGAAAGAATTTCGCTGTTATCTTTTATAACTTCGTATTTGTAAAAACTGTCCGCAATTTTCTTTATTCCGATTTCGGATTTTTCGCTTAATATAAAGAGGACGTTATGCTCCATGAGACCGTATGCAATCTGAAGACCTCTGTACACGTGACCCATGCCTATCTGAGGATAGCCGTCGATTCGAATGAGGATGGTCTTTTTGTTAAGTTCCATCTCGGCAACGCACCAGTCCTGAATCGTATCAATATCACCCGATTCGCTTTCAGGTACTTCGTAAAGAGAAACTTCCGAACCGAATCTGCTGTTTTCTTTTACAAACTCACGCTTCGTAATAACGAATGCTCCGGTCTCTTTCAAGTCCTTCGGAAGATACTGTCTGTTGAGTCTTTTTTCATAATTCGGAACGCATTTTCCGTCTTCGATTCTCCATGAAAGTCTCGGATCGTTTACGCCGCTTATAACGGTATCGAAATTCTTTTCAAGAAGATAATTTATTGCCTTATCAAGCGTATCCGTTGAAAGCTTGGGCGATGTAGGCTGCATTGTAATTACGATGTCGTATTTCGAACCGTTCTTTTCTTCGAGTGCATTTACTGCATGGAAGATTACAGGATCGAGCGTTACACTGTCTCCTGCGAGTTCCGCCGGTCTGTCTAAAACAATTGCGCCGTAACTTTCAGCCACATATTTTATCTCCCTGTCATCCGTTGAGACTGCCACATCCATGTCGAAAGAACTGTTCTTCGCGCAGTTTATCGCATATGAAATCAAAGGCTGTCCTGCCATGAATCTTATGTTCTTTCTGGGAATTCCTTTCGAGCCGCCTCTTGCAGGTATGATTGCCAGTATTTTCATATTCTACCCCTCGGATTTTAGTATTGAATCTATTTCTTCTCTGATATTTTCAAGCGCATTTCTTTTCCAGAAAAGGCTCGCATCAACTTTTTTAAGTTCCGTGTCATTTATCTTTTCCATGCATTCATCGACATCTGAAACAAGTTCGGCATAGCCCTGTTCGATGAGCGGAAGCATTATGTCGTAATGTCCTGTCTTGTAGATAAGAGTCTTAAGACCGAATCCCATACCTTCGAAAATCGCCGTCGAATAAGCCCCGATCTGAATGTCGGACTGTACGAAAAGACTGTAAAGATCGATGTCCCTTCTGTCGATGACTTCAATTTCCGAACCTGCCAGATCAGGCATTTCCTCGCGCCATGTGGAATATTCCGCAGGATGAAGCTTGTAAATCATTCTGTATTCTTTCGGATCAAGCGCTTTAGAAAGTTTCGCCGCAAAGGAACTTAAGTACTTTCCAATCGTTCCCTGCGATATAAAAATGATTGTTTTTCGCTTGTCTTTTCTTTCGGTATTTCCGTAAAGATTCAATTTCTTTTCGAAATTCGGAAAGCCCGTAACAACCAGATTTTCATCATCGATCGGAAGCGAAACGCAGTTTTTCCAGAAGTCCGAAAAAACAAATATTTTGTCCGGAAGCTGCTTTATCTTTTCAACGCCCTCATACTGATATGCGGCATGATCTCTGTACATCGTTCCGTGCTGAAGTTCGATCGTCGGAATGTTCATTTCCTTTGCGATCTCATTTACCGTCATGCACGATTGTATGTAATGAACTACTTCTATGATCGCCTTCGGATTAACTTTCTTAATTATGTCCGAATACATCTTTTTTTCGACGTCGTGACGGATGACCGTTTCGGCGCATCTTTTTGCCACGGATTCAACCGAAGCCGACCAGCCGTATTCGCTTTTTAATTCCTCTATCGCCTGCGTCAGCTGTTCTTCTATTTTTTTAACTGTTTCGTTGTATTCTTTTTTATGGAAAGTCCTGAATGATTTGCTTCGCAAAAAAGATCTGACTGCAATTTTATCCGTGTAAATGATTTCCTTTGATGTCGCGGGTTTTAGATGAGAAAATCTGTACGGAGCTTCAAGAAATACGGCTCTGTCAGAATCCTTAAAAATATCGTCCGTATAAATGCAGTCATATGTAGAGCCGTTAAAAACGCGACGATTATGGTTTAAAACCAGGACATCTTTCGAAGTGATCTTCTGTGCTTTAAAAGTCGCTGAAATAAAAAATTTCAACGCCTTCGAAAAGGATACTTTTTCCTTGTCATGCGCCTCTTCAAGTCCCAGTTTT
The DNA here is from genome assembly GCA_024684055.1 of Lachnospiraceae bacterium. Classification (GTDB taxonomy): domain Bacteria; phylum Bacillota; class Clostridia; order Lachnospirales; family Lachnospiraceae; genus UBA3766. Next base: position 4,570 of record JAIKXN010000096.1, read on the forward strand.
TCGGAGCAGATACCGTAATTCCAGATATGAAATCTGTTGTAGGTCCAGTAGTTTACTCCGTTAATTTCAAGTTTATTAAGATCGTACTTTTTTTCAGTTTTTAAAAAAGCATCTATATTCATAACCTTCCACTGCCAAATCCTATTTTTCCCCTAAAATGATATTATATCATAAATTGCTTAATCAGACACCATTTAGAGTATAATGTCTGTTTCCGGTTTTTTCTTTCTCCCCTTTTCCGGATGTTTTTTATTTAAGCACGAATGTTTTGGACGCATACTTTCCTACTAATCTGTCCGCAATGAAAATATAGAGAGCCGTAACAAATATCATGCCGATTGCGAACAAAACAACCGGGATTCTCGGGAAAATAAGCGCGAACCAGATAACTCCGATTATAAATGAATACGTGTAATAAAACATGGATTTAATGCCCTTGAATTTGTCCGTATACTGCTGGAAAATGTAGAAAACAGTCATGTGCCTTACCGAGAATAAAATGCTTGAAACAAGGCATAGGATCACGGTAAAAATACACTGCGAAAAATAGTCCTCGCCGCCTGTCAGCATGATCGAAACCACGCCGAAAACAGCAATAATAATTGCAGGGATCAGATTGATCTTTGCAGCCGATAAAGCTCTTAAACGATACATCTCATGAAGCGCTTCTTTCTTTCGGTAGAATGCGAATTTTAAAAATGTCGAATCGCAGTTTGTGTACATCGCATACGCAATGTAGGCAGAAATATTTATGCTGTACAATGCGAATACATAAAATCCCGGATGTCCTGCGAAAATGAATCGTATGACCGATTCGCCAAAATCAGAAAGTTTCATTCTTTCGAAATGCAAAAGAACACTCATTCCCGCAAGCGTAACCAGAATGGCTATAAGTTCCCATACAAGCCTCGAAAAAAGAATTTTCGTATGTCTTTTAATAAAAATTTCGTTTAAATATTTATATCCCGAGGAGCCGCTTTTTACTCCCTTTGTATTGCTGATCTTTACTTCTTTTTTTACGGTTCCTTTGTTGTATTCTTCGTTAACCTGTTTCTGAATCACGTTTTTGTCATAAGCATCCGAAAATGCTGTTCTGTAAAGTCCATAGGGGAATCTGCCGATAAGAAGCATCGATGGAAACAAAGATGCCGCTGCCAGAACCAGAATGATCACATTGGGCAGATACAGGTTGTATTCCATAACAAACGGCACTCCGATCACTCCGGCGATTGCGAGAACAAATGCCGCAGCCATCGCCAAAAGAATTCCGCCTTCAACGGAAAACCTCGTAGCTTTCTTGTTAAATCTGCTTCCAAGCGACCTTTTCCATGCATACAGCGACATATGAATCCCGATCGCCGCCGTAATAAAGCCAAGACCCGCAAATGGAATTAATATTGCAATATACCATTCGACTCCCGCTAAAATTGCGGACGGTATTCCCAGAAATGTATGCCCCAGAACCATGCTTAAAAACTTCCTAAGCAGCATGGCCTTAACATATTCTTTCGCATCCATGCCGAGACGAAGTACTGCATATTCCGCTTCAAGCGTTGATTTGAAAACATCGAAAAAGATCGTCATGAAAAGCGAAGCCATAAGAAAAGCATAAAGATATGCAACCGGCTGAGACGCCTTATTGAACGAACCCATTACAACCGAAAAGAGGAAAATAACGGGAAACAGAAAAATCTCACCGAAAAAGATCTTAAGCGCTTCATAAAAAAGAGCAATAACAAACGCATATATTTTAAACAAACGTATGCCGTAAATCTGCTCGGGAATGAATTTTCCGATGATCGGAATACGTGTAAATCCGTAAAGTATCCCGTTAACATTTATTGTATTTTCAAGACTCAGAATAATCCTGAGTGTATTAAGAGTTTTCCGCATCTTTCAGAGCCTCGATTATTTTATTCTTAAAGTCGTCATTATCAAGATTTTCTTTGTCCACAAGTTCAAGACGACCGTGATTCAAAAGTATTATTTCATCGCAAAGATCAAGCGCGATATCAAGAAGGTGCGTCGAAAAAATAAGCACTCTTCCGTCTTTGTTATTTCTTAAAATATCTTTCATTTCTTCCGCAACAACTACGTCAAGCGATGTGAGTGGCTCGTCAAGAAGCATTAAACGGGGACCTGCGATAATGTTAACAAGCATCTGCATTTTGTTCTTTGTACCGTGTGAATAATCCTTCATGAGACGGTCCCTTGTCTCTTCGGGAATCTTCACATAATCCATGTATTCGTCAATGCTCTTCTTTTCTTTTATGATATCCGAGTGTATGTCGATAAAGAATTTCAGAAATTCCCTTCCCGTAAGGAATTCGGGAACCGTCGGAGTCGACAGAACATATCCGATATCATCCGGACCGGCTTCTTCTTCCTTTTCGCCTTCCTTAAAAAAGAAACGTCCCGAATTATACTCAATGTCACTGTTTAAGCAGTTAAAAAGAGTGGTCTTTCCTGCACCGTTTCTTCCCAGAAGCCCGTAAATTTTTCCTTCTTCAAAAGTATAATCCGCATCAACAAGTACCTGATGCATTCCATAACTTTTCGAAAGATGTGATATTACAAATTTCATTTTAAAATCCTTTCAGTCTTTTCTTCGACTCAGTTTTCCACAGCCGGCTTTACACTTTCTCTTTATGCTCCGTTTGAGTCTTTTTCGAATCAAACTTTATAACAGACTTTTAATTGTCTTTTCATTAAAAAACCGACTTCCAATCGCCGATATTTTCAGCTCTGACTTTTGGAAACCGGTACAAAATTAATTTGCAGCATCAAGAAATGCTTTAAGCAGATCCGAATATTCCTCGTATGCCGGAAGATGTGGATAATCTGCCTTAATCTTATCCGTTGAGCGGAAAAGAAATCCCGCCTTCGAAGCCTCGATCATTGCAAGGTCGTTGAAGCTGTCGCCTGTTGCAATTGTATCGAAACCGCAGCTCTGTAATGCTTTTACGGTCGTAAGTTTGGATTTCTCACATCTCATCGTATATCCCGTAATGCTTCCGTCTTCTGCTACTTCAAGCTTGTTGCAAAATATTGTGGGCATTCCGAGTTTTTCCATAAGAGGCTTTGCAAACTGCTCAAATGTATCGCTTATAATGATCGTCTGCATGTTGCTTCTTAATTCATCGAGAAACTCTTTTGCACCGGGAAGAGGATCGATCTTTGCGATTGTTTCCTGAATCTCCTTGAGTCCGAGTCCATGCTCCTTTAAAACAGCAATCCTGAATTTCATAAGCTTGTCGTAATCAGGCTCGTCTCTCGTTGTTATCTTAAGTTCATCTATCCCGCTTTCTTTTGAAAATGCGATCCATATCTCGGGTACCAGTACCCCTTCAAGGTCTAAACATGCAACGTTCATTCCCATATTTCTGTACTCCTTTATTATTTAATCCTTTGCTATTTTATAACACCTTCCTTTATATAATCAAGGAATTTTCATCAGTTATGACAAAAAAATATCAAAGTTTTATATAAATTGTGCGAAGCCTTTGTTAATCTCTCTATTTGTGCGCGTGTCGAATCCGACTTCAGCCGGAAAATACATTATGCGGTCTTTTTAAATCGAGTAGGGATGGTGTCAACCTCTCTGCTCGCGCGCGGGCCGCATCCGACGTCAGTCGGAAATTTCCTTGTGCGGCCCTGCGCATATAAAAAAGACGACCGAACAATAAGTCCGATCGCCTTTTAAATCTATATTAAGTTGTAAAAGAGAACATGTTAAAACGCAGCTTACGAAAGTTCTTCCATTTTGCTTGTAATCGCAGCCATTATCTCAATCGAAGAATCGATCTTTTCCATATTTCTCTGACTTGCGTTGATCATTTCTTCCGTGCTTGCCGAGAACTGTTCGCTTGTTGCCATAAGCATTGATGTACTGTCAACAACCTTCTCGTTTGCTTCTTTAACCTTGTACATATCTTCCTTGATTATTTCAAGTTTCGCTCTGAGTTCTTCGGAACGTTTCTTGGATTCGTTAAGCTGTGCCTTTGTAGCATCCACGAGTTCGGTCTGTATGCTGGCTGTATTAACAGTTTTTCCGGCTTTATCCGATACTTCGCTTGCATTGTCCATAAGTTCATGAAGAATGCTTGTAATCTGTTCTGTGGAATCCTTTGTCTGTGCCGCAAGGTTACTGATCTCATTTGCAACAACCGCAAATCCTCTGCCGGCCTCACCTGCTCTTGCTGCTTCAATCGAAGCATTCAGAGAAAGAAGGTTTGTCTGACTTGAAATACTTAAAATAATATCAGTGATGTCCATCGCACGTTCGGATGAAATCTGCTGTTTTTCTGCCGCCTTCATCATCTGATTTCCGACTTCGGTATTCTCAACAGCCTTTGATACAAGAGTTTCCATATCTTCAAGACTCTTGTTAAGGATTTCAACCATTTTCTGTGAAGCTTCAACTGCTTCAATGGTAACATTCTGAGTATCTTCAACGAGTTTCTGGATATCGCCCGTCATCTGCGTCTGAAGTTCGACCGCATTTACATTCTCTTCATTGCCGTTTCCGATCTGTTCCATTGCCGAAACAAGCTGCGAAGAGGATTCGCCAAGTTCATCAAGTCTTTCTTTAAGAACTTCAACATGGTTTCCGACTTCCTGCGTAACGTCTATGATATGCTCGGATATTCTTGCTCTTTCGATCGAAGCATTTTCGATCTCACTCATGTTTTCTTTCATGAAAACTGTCAGGAATCTTGTACCGAGAATTGTAGAAATGAGTACAAGAACCGAAATGATTATCATAATCATCGTTACTTCGATTGATTCTTCGATAGGCATGGTCGTGAGGTTTTTAACGGCCCTGATTATGTTAAGTATCAGGTAGATCACGCCGATTACAACCGTGAGTTTTTTGTCAAAATACAGCATTACTACTATCATTACCGGAATCAGGTACGGAAACAGCGTAGTCGACGTTGTCGCTAAAAGCATAACGGCATATACAACAGAAAATGCGAATACCACATAATATCTTAAATAATCAACAGGCGCAGCCAGATTAACAATAATGGTTACAATAAGATTGACTATCAGCATTACCATCGGGACAATGCTCAAAACAGGATTCAAATCCGCCGCCTGAGATAACTGTGAAGCAAGTCCTATAGTCGCAAAAATCGTGGTAATGATCAATACCGCAAGCATAAGTTTATTTACTCTTTTCACCTGCCCCGGCTGAAGTTTAACACTGTTCATACGCATATCCTCCTTTTACATTCCTGATTTATCTTTTTATTTTGATTCTTTCCGGTTGATTTTGATTGCTCCCGATTGCTTTGGATTGCTTTTATTTGCTTTTCAAAACGTATTTAACTGAAAGAAATATTTTTGTATCTGCTCATTTCTTCTTCATTTACGTTCTTGGTACAGAAATTTTCAAATTCATCAAGCGGCATCGGTTTTGCGAAATAATATCCCTGGAAAAGATTGCATCCGAGTTCGCTCAGTGTTCTGTACTGATCCACCGTCTCAACACCTTCGGTAAGGGATGAAATCTCAAGGTTGGCCGAAAGATTAAGAATATTTCTTACGATGGTAAGTGCTTTAAGATCATCATCGGTTGCACTTAAGAACATCATATCGATCTTAAGTACGTCTACCGGCATATCCTTAAGCAGGTTAAGCGATGAATATCCGCTTCCGAAATCATCCATTTCAACCACGAAGCCGTAATTCTTAAGTTCCTTGAGAGTTTCCATTCTGCTTGCAATATCGGACATCATTACCGTCTCGGTAATCTCAATTCGAAGCTTTGACGGGTCGATATCATATTTGTGAATGTACTCTTTCAGTACCGAAGTTACATCCGTAAAATAGAAATCCTTGGGAGAAATATTTACGGATATGAACATGTCGATATTCTTTTTCTTCCAGTCCGAAAGAATTTCACATGCGCATCTCCACATGTACTGGTCGACTTCCACGATAAGCCCGTTCTTCTCGAATACGGGAATGAAAGAACCCGGTCCCAAAAATCCGTATTCCGGATGATTCCATCTTACCAGTGCCTCCGCACCAACTACTTTTCCGCTATTATCAACGATAGGCTGAAGATAAGGCTTTAACTGTCTCTCGCTTAAAGCCTTGGGAAGCTGTGCGGAAATTTCCTGATCCCAGAGGATCTTGTCACGAAGAGTATTGTTGTAGAAAATAACATGATCGTGATAATCATCGGCTACCATGCTGATCGCAAGATGAGCTCTGTCAAACATAACCGATACATCCGTATCGTCTTTCTCAACTTCGTAAACGCCTATATGAATGGGAACATGATGAACCTTTCCGTTTTCATTGACAACGAAATCAGAAAGTTCAGCTTCCGTTTTCTCCGTATCGAATTCATCCTTCGGAATACACATGCCGAAAGTATCGCCTGCTATACGACCGTATACGCAGTTGGACGATTTGTCTTTTCTTAACCAGTCGGCGATGCATTTGATCGAATAATCACCGAATTCAAATCCGAAGATATCATTTATAATCTTAAAGTTCCTGATATCAAGGAAAATTACAAGGAACTGTATATCTCTGTTTGAAAAAATCTTTTCCTGAATTCTGTTGTAAAGATAATCTTTGTTATAAAGTCCCGTCAGCTTGTCGTGCGTTGCATTGTATACTTCCTGGAAAAACGCTTTCCTTTCGGAAGTATTGTCCCTGACGCTTAAGAATGAACCCGTGATATGTTCATCATCCTTAACGATATGTTTTTCAACGGCATAATGTCTGGCCTTATCGTCCTCACCGATTACAAACTGCTCTTCCCAGTCGTCAAGATCGCGGTCAAGATCTCCGAACATTTCCTCAAGACCTTTTGTCACTTCATCAAATTCCTCGTCCTTTATCTTGGAAAATCTGATTCCCTCATCATTTGCCCAGATACATTTTCCGAATGCATCGAAGAAATACATTGCCTGCGGCATTTCCGATGCCATATTCGCCAGCATTCTGTCCAGTACTCTTAGCGGCCTGTAACATATCGAGAAGAAGAATACGAAAATTCCCAGTATCGCAATACCGATCATCGATCTGTCGACGGGTATTCTGAATAATACGAAAATCATCTGCCAGATCGTAGCCATAATCAGTACGCCGAGTATGCTTATATATCTCTCATGATAAATCTTGGAGCAGTTTTTAATCTTAAATATGAAAATAATTATTACTGAAAGAAGAAGAGCGTAATCAAATGCTCTGTGAACATACTGACCAAAATGAGGAACCATTCTGAAATAGTCGAATCCGTCCACTATAACTCTTTCCATGCCAAACGCCTGATGGAAAATCGGATTCAGCGCATACTGAACGAAATCCAGTACAATCAGCGCATATATCGGAAAACGCCATTTATTCTTTTTCCAGTCCATGTCACAGTATTCAAAAGAGAATCTGTAAAGAGCCATTACCGCCAGATCCATTCCAAGATGATAAAAATAGCATCCAACGGTTGAAAGAGCCATTTCTTCCGAATTGATTAAAATAAGATTTCCTACAATGGGGGGAATAAGTGAAACAAGAACAAGTGAAACATACGCTCCGATCGACTTACGCGAACGATGCGCTATCAGCATGCAAACAAGCAGAAGTATAATTAATATGCCAAAAACAATGGAAAATGTAAGTCTCATCTATAACCGCCCCTTAGTTATCCTGATGTCAAATTGGGTATCTTAAGAGAAGTAACCCGTTCAAAATGACACAGTTACCCCACACCCCTATTTATATCTATCGGAAATTTTGCGACAAAAATAACCTTTTTGTATGTGTATTTTTTGCCTGCAAAAAATAACTTTTTTACTCAGTCATTTCTGTCTGTAAATTTGCACCCGGAAAACCCCTTTTATCCGGATTTTTTCTTTTTTCGAAGATATCCGATAAAAGAAAAAACCTTCTACTTATTTATTGTACCACTTTCAGGCGGTTATGTCCGTAAACTTTTTATTAAATGTCTGAATATTTAGCCGATTGTCTAAAGTCAGGTGTCTTAATTTTTTTCAGTGGCTTTGTCTTTTTTTCAGCAGTCCGCGGCTTTGACTGTTTTCACCTGCGGTTCGGGGGCTTTGACTGTTTTTCGGGGTATTTTTAATGAGTGACTTTCCATATTAAATTGGGCGGGTCGCTGTAAAGATTAATTTTTTTCTCTCTTCCGAAAACGCTTATTTTGCACTCAAATATCAGGGTATTGTTGGTCACACACATGCCGTCAGGCATCATTCTTGCACCCTGATGTGACAAATCCCTGTATTCTTTTATGCTGTATGCCTGCTGCAAACCATCCTCATCGACCAAACGTACCCGGAGAGGGATGACTGTTCCGTCTTTGGAATGCAGACAGATAACATCTGCGCTTTGCGATAACATAATCTTCACCTCGTGTAAATAATATAGAACATCTGTTCGAATATGTAAAGTAAAAAATTTTTTCATTGGAACGAAAAAGGAACGCAAAATCCATCAGTAAGGAACCGGCCAACTCTAAAATGTGTGTTATCGGGTGGCATTCGGTCATCAAAAAATATCTCTTGGAGGCAAATAATTATGTACTTTGACGCAATCGCAAAAATCATTTCCGAACGTACGGGCTGTGATATTTCAACGATTAAACCGGAAAGCAAGTTCTTCGAACTCGGCATCGACTCTCTCGATACAGTTGAGCTTCTTATGAATCTTGAAGATGAAATCGGCATCGAAATCGAACTTGACCAGAAAGTGGAGACTGTAGACGATCTCGATAAATTCATCCAGAGCAAGCAGCAGGGGTAGAAAAATGATCAAGTCAGCAATATGCGAGATGCTTGGCATCGAATATCCCGTCTTTCAGGGTGGAATGGCATGGATTTCTGACGGAAAGCTCGCCGCTGCCGTATCAAACGGCGGCGGTCTGGGCATAATAGCCGCAGGAAACGCACCCGGCGATTACGTTCGCGAACAGATTAAAATTGCCAAAAGCCTCACGGACAAACCTTTCGGAGTAAATATTATGCTCTTAAGCCCTTACGCCAACGATATCGCGAAAATCGTTCTTGAAGAAAAAGTTGCGGTAGTCACGACCGGCGCGGGCAACCCTTCCAAATATATTAAAGAATGGCTTGATGCCGGAATCAAAGTTATCCCCGTAGTCGCATCGGTTGCGATGGCAAAACTCATGACCAGGCTCGGTGCTTCCGCATTGATCGCTGAAGGCGGAGAAAGCGGCGGACATGTCGGAGAACTCACCACAATGGTACTCGTTCCCCAGATCTGTGACGCCACAACTCTTCCCGTTATTGCGGCAGGCGGAATCGCAAACGGACGCGGTGTTGCCGCAGCCTTTATGCTCGGTGCATGCGGAGTTCAGATGGGAACAAGATTCTTAAGCGCATACGAATGTTCCATTCATCCTTCCTACAAAGAAAAGATCATAAAAGCAGGTGACCTCTGCACGATGGTCACAGGCAAAAGACTCGGTCATCCCGTAAGGAGTCTCAGAACTCCTTTTGCAAGAAATTATGCAAAAGCCGAATACTCTGACATTTCGGATGAAGAACTTGAAAACTTGGGTGTCGGCGCCCTCAAAATGGCAGTTGTCGATGGCGACGCAGAAAAAGGATGTTTTCTCGCAGGTCAGATCGCCTCAGTCGTAAATAAAGAACAAAGTGCTGCGGAGATCATCAAAGAAGTAATGAGCGAAGTCGAACCCGTCCTTAAAAAGTGTGAAGAACTGGTGGTATAAAAATGAACGAAAACAAAACATTAAAAGGTAAAACCGCTGTCGTAACAGGCGGTTCAAGAGGCATCGGGGAAGCAATCGCATACAGGCTCGCTTCTCTTGGTGCAAATATAGCCGTTATCTACGCCGGCAATGAAGAGGCTGCAAAAAAGGTATGCGAAAAATGCAGAAACGAATTCCTCGTCGAAGCAAAGGAATACCGCCTCAACGTGGCTGATTTCGCAGCCGCAAAGGAAACGGTCGCCGCGATCAAAAAAGATTTCGGAACAGCGCATATTCTTATAAACAATGCCGGAATCACACGCGACAATCTTCTCGCAATGATGAAGGAAGATGATTTTGATGCAGTACTTGATACCAATCTCAAAGGCTCATTTAACATGATAAGACACATGGCCGGAATGTTTATAAAGAACCGCGAAGGCTGCATCATAAACATTTCATCCGTTGCCGGAATTCTCGGCAATCCCGGCCAGTGCAACTACAGCGCATCAAAAGCAGGTCTTATCGGAATGACCAAATCTGCGGCGAGGGAACTTGCCCCCAAAGGCATACGCTGCAA
>JAIKXN010000097.1 GCA_024684055.1 Lachnospiraceae bacterium
GGGAAGATTTGCGAAGCAAGGGTGTGTGGATTTTCTGCGTATTCAGGGAATATCTTCTTTCAGCGGGAAGGATAACCGGACTTAATGACAATATTTTCATGCTGACTTTTGATGAACTTTTCGAGTACCTTAAAGGAAACACAGTCTCAGAAGAAAAGATTATAAAAAGGCGTGAGAGTTTCGATAAATACCGTTCTTATGAGACTTTTCCGAATATAATCGTAGGAAGATTCGATCCTGAAAAATGGATGTCTGACGAGCAAAAAAGGTATGACGTTTTTGTTCAGGATATGAAAATGGAGCCTGACAAAGATGCCGATATTAAAGGGTTTGCCGGGGCAGCAGGAATTGTTAAGGGCAAAGTCAGAGTTATAAAGGATATTGAACACATATCTGAAGTAAACGAAGGCGACATTCTTGTAACAAGCGCAACGAATGTAGGATGGACTCCCGTATTTTCAAAGGTTTCTGCTATTGTGACCGATATAGGTGCACCGCTTTCGCATGCTGCGATCGTTGCGAGAGAATGCGGCATACCTGCGGTTGTGGGGTGCGGTAATGCCACGACGCTTCTTCATACCGGCGACGAGGTAATAGTAGACGGCAGTGCAGGAAGCGTCAAAATCACAGACAAACTTGTTATTGAGAGTTAATACGGATATAATTAAATAGATTTTGTATTTCTGTTTTATGTCCGTTTGCAGTGACGTTCAATCGGGCAGTTTTTTTAAAACACTTAATCAAAAATCAGAGAAATGATTATGTAAAATGAGGGTAGGAAGAATGAAAATTTCAAAAGTTAATCTTTTAAAATATTTTGTGCTTTTGGCAGCTTCGATTATAACTTTTGCAGGCGGATTGTTTCTTTTTGGAACTCCGGCACGAAACGTTCTGGCTGCCGACGGCAGTGTGGATATTAACTCGACGAATTTCCCTGATGATACTTTCAGGGCCATAGTTTCCCAACAGGATACCAACCATAACGGAAAACTTGAAAAAAAAGAAATTGAATATACCATGAATATTTACTGCGAATACAGTGGTATAAAGTCGTTAAAGGGCGTTGAATATTTTACGAGTTTACAGGGACTCTGGTGCAGAGGTAACGACCTTGATTATCTTGATGTAACAAATCTTAAAGATCTTCGCGGATTATGGTGTTCGGAAAATCCCAGACTTTCAAGCATTGATCTGTCTCAGAACAAAGAACTTGTATGGGTATACTGCTTTGACTGCAATCTTTCGGCACTTGATGTGACTCACAATGAGAAGATGGCTTATATCGAATGCAATACAAATCCCATTACATCGCTTGATTTAAGTCATAATCCGGAACTTGAACATTTAACATGCGGTACATGCAAACTTAAAACACTGGATTTGTCGAATAATACGAAACTTACGCATCTCGATGCTTTTCAGAATAAATTTACATCACTCGATTTACGTTATAACACTAAACTTAAACGACTTGATATTAATTCCAACACGAATCTCAAAAGCATAGATGTTTCGATGCTCCCGGATTTACAGTATTTAAATGTAGGGTACACGGGTCTTAAAAAGCTTAACGTAAAGAACAACCCGCATTTAAATAAACTTAACTGCGCATATAACAGCCTTGAATCGCTTGATTTGTCAAATAACCCCGAACTGGTTTATCTTGACTGCAATACCAACGGCATTAAAAAACTTGATCTTTCGGCTAATCCCCGTCTCAGATTTCTTCAGGCGTTTATTAATGATTTTACGACTCTGAATATCGGGAACAACCCTTATCTTATCAAGACATACAATGAAGGTGTATGGCAGGATGAGAGTGATTTCCTGGCTCAGTCCTGGACAATAGACTACGGAGGAGAGGATTCTACCGGCGGCGACGGAATATTATTCCTCTGTGTTGCCAAAAAAGTAAAAATAAAAGCGACTCCCACAAAGGACTGGTCGGAAATTTATCCGCCTGATAATCAGGAGGATGTTATAGATCCTTCAATTCTTATAACGAGAGAAGCATTTATCAGTACGCTTTACAATATGGCAGGTCGTCCTGCGGTATCAGGTAAATCAAAATTCACGGATGTTCCTTCGGGAGCGTGGTTTGAAGATGCTGTAATATGGGGTGAGAAAAACAGTCTCTGCATGGGCTATCCTTATATCACGGCAGATACTTTCGGAGCAGGCAAATACATAAGAAGACAGGATGTCGTATTCATGCTGATGAGATATTCCGAAGTTATGGGTTATAAAAGATCCATCGATTTCGGACGAAGCGATGACTATCTTGATTATTATGAAATTGACTTTGATCACTGGGAAGCAATGTGCTGGTCATGCACTTATGATATTCTTTTAGGAAAAGGTGCGCCCGGTGCGGGCAAGGATGAGCAGAGAATAGATCCGCTCGGAAGAGCTACAATCGAGGACTGCGAATATGCGATAAGAAGAGTTCTTGAAATTAACGGAGTAAGTGCTCCCAAAAAATTGCCTTATCCCGATCCGGCTCCCATCGGCGATCCCGATCAGGTAAGAAATTTTGTAAGCAGATTTTATGTTTATATCCTGGGAAGAGACGGAGAAGAAGCCGGTATAGCGGACTGGACACACAGACTGCTTTACAGAGAGGCGACCGGTTGTCAAGTTGCGCAGGGCTTTGTTTTCAGCCCTGAATTCGTTAATAAAAATGTTTCCGATTCTGTCTTTGTTCAAAGGTTATATAAAGCATTCTTTGACCGCGGATATGATTTGGAAGGATATAATCACTGGATGGAAATGATCGCTCAGGGTTATACCAGAGAACAGATACTTGCGGGCTTTGTAAACTCACAGGAATTCAGAAATCTCTGCAGCAAATACGGAATACTGCCGGGCAGACTCGTGGTTTTGCAAGAGCCTCAGGGAAAATCCAAACCTTACAAGGTTAATCCGCCTCAGCAGTGGGATGCTTCGGAAGTAAATACCGCAAAGCTTGACGAATACGTGGAACGTCTTTACACAAAGATCCTTAAAAGACCTTCGGAAGCCCCGGGGAAAGAATACTGGAGAAATGTCATTATAGCCGGTCAGGATCCTGATGGCAATGCTTATGATGCTGCAACGGCTGCAAGCAGAGGATTCTTTAATTCAATTGAATACATCGGACAGAAGAATAACAATGAGCAGTTTGTGCTTGACTGTTATCTGACATTCTTAAACCGCGATCCCAGAGGAACGGCCGACGAAGCCAATTATAATGACTGGGTTAAGCAGTTAGATGATGGCAGAATCACCCGGGATTATATGATCGAAGTCGGATTCGGCTGTTCGGAAGAATTCAAGAAGATCCTTATTTCCTACGGTTTCAAATGGCTCGGATAATCCGGGGGGACGAAGTTCCCGGTTTAAAACACCAAATGATCCCGGGAGACAGAGGTCATGATTCAAAAGAACAAACATCTTCTTTTGAAGTTGAACTGAAAAGGAACCTTCTTTTCTTAAAACAACATTTTTATACAAACTCTTCGAGTTAATCGTAAAAGACTGCCTTGCAGGGCAGTCTTTTTGAACACATACGGTGTAAAAGTATTTTATCTGAAAATAATTAGGAGAAAAAATGGAACTAAAAAATTTATCTATTGGGGCAGAGGAACTAAAGATACTTGAAAAAATAAACGAAGAAGCAATTCCCGACAGTGAACGAAATTCGCTGTCGGATTTGTTGTCTTCGGGAGCAACTGTAACAGGGATTTATTCGGCAGGCGAACCTGTAGGATTTTTGGTTACCAGGGTATATAAAAATATTAGTTATCTTGCTTATCTTGCAATCAGATCGGACCTTCGTTCCAAAGGCCTGGGCGGAATATCTCTTCGTAAACTCCTTGAAACTTATCCCGATAAAAAAGTGGTAGTAGAATTCGAAGCAGAGACACTGGAAAATGAGGCTGATGATTTTGTAAAAAGACGAAAAAATTTTTATATGAGAAACGGTTTTGCGGAGACCGGATGGTTCACATTTTACGATGACACGGAATTTGAAATCGGGTGTGCCAACAATGAGTTTGATATTGATGAATTCAATGAATTTACAGAGTATCTGAGTTCGATTATTTCGGATCATATTCCGGAGCCGTACAGAAAGGCATGAGAGCATTATATTTTTATGCTAAAATAATACGAAGAAGTGAACAATTCAGAGGAGCTGGAATTAATAAAACATACACACAGTGCCCATCAGCTGTTTCGACGAGTTACGGACGGAAGAGAGCAAATTGCCTGGTTCACCACCCATGAAAACGGAAAGGTCTACTATATCGTAGGGGAACGAGGATCCCGGTTCGAAATGATACACGATTAAGGAGGGAGAAATAAATGAGACTTCTAGTTGTAGATACACAAAAAGGATTTTTTCAGCGGTGACTGAAAAGTTATTTTATGTACAACATTGAAAGTTTGATTTGGAGGATAATGCATTGAACATTGTTTTAATTGGCATGCCTGCTTCGGGCAAAAGCACTGTCGGTGTAATACTTGCAAAAGTTCTCGGAATGAATTTTATAGATACAGATTTAGTTATTCAGAACCGTGAGGATTCAATTTTATGCGAGATAATTGAGGCTAAGGGCGTTGAGGGTTTTCTAAAGTGCGAAGAAGATGCGGTATTATCCATAGATACAGATAATTCAATCATAGCAACAGGCGGAAGTGTCGTATATTCTGAAAAAGGGATGAAGCATCTCTCTGAAAACGGAAAAGTGGTGTATCTTAAAGTTGAAAAAGATGAACTGTTTTCGAGGCTTAAGAATATTAACGAACGTGGTGTTGTTTTAAGGGACGGAGAGAGTCTTGAAGAAATGTATGACGAGAGAAGCGTATTGTACGATAAGTATGCTGAAATCGCTATAGATGAAGCGAATTCATCGATAGAAGAAACTGTAGCTAAAATATGTGACAATCTTAATAAATAAGTTATTTTAAGAATGAGTTAAGCGGCATCTAAGATGTCGCTTAATTATTTTAATGTTGTTATCCAATAGAGTTTTTGATATAATCTTTAAATCACGTATAATCTATGTACAAAATCAGCAGAATTCTCTGCAAATATTTCCTATATTTTTAATATATTTATGGCAAAGGAGGAAGAAATTGTTTTATTTATTCAAATTGACTTCTGATAGCATATTTGCTATCATGTATATATAGTCAGAAAGGAGTCAAAATGTATAAAGTTGACTTCTATGAGACTATCAATGGTATTTCTGATATTAAAGATTTTCTGGAAGAATTAAGAAGTAAAATATCTACCAATAAGGATGCAAGAATTCAATATGGTCAAATTTCACGATATATTGAATTACTTCAGTTGCACGGAACAAATTTACCGGTTGAAATTATTAAGCATATAGAAGGAGATATATGGGAGCTGAGACCGGGTTTTAACAGAGTATTCTTTTTCTATTTTGATCATGAACAATATGTTTTACTTCATCATTACAGGAAGAAGACAGATAAAACTCCCAGACGAGAAATAAATCGAGCAAAAGAAGAGATGAAAGATTATATTTTAAGAAAGGGGAAGAAGAATGAATTGGGAAGAATATAAAGAACAGGTTAAAAGTTCAGACAAAGAAGCAAAAAAAATTATCGAAGAGGCAGAGGAAGAAGCAAAAATAGTATCTTCTCTGATTCAGCAGAGAGTCGCTTTAGGCCTAAGCCAGCGAGATCTCGCCTCATTATGTGATATTCCGCAATCTTCGGTTGCAAGAATAGAGTCTTATAAAACAACACCAAGATTAGATACAGTTTTAAAACTTTTAAATGAAATGGGATTGACTCTTAGTGTGACCAAGCTTAGAAACCCCAAACCTTAGGACCAAAATCCCGTTAAGTTTCACTTATGTTCACGTAATCTGTACTTCAGGTCAGAATTATCCAATCCATCACTCTGAGAGAATTGCGGATAAAGAGAGTTTGAATGCAAGCGTATGATGAAAGCCTAGAGATAAAGGAGAAAGAAAATAGAACTTGAATTGAAGAAATGAACCGTGATGCCCGCCCGGGTTCAGAAAAAAGAATGAGGAATAAAAAAATATAATTTGGTATTGACAAACTTTTATAACCATATATAATGTTAGACATAACTAACCGTCGCAAAGCGGCGGTTTTAAAAGGAAAGATTGGTTAGACATAACTAACCACAAAAAGCAAAAACACAAATTATAATTACATTCAGGAGGATAACGTTGTGAGTAAAGTAGCAGTTGTTTACTGGAGCAGTACCGGTAATACAGAGACAATGGCAAATGCGATTGCGGAAGGTGCCAAAATGGCAGGAGCCGATGTGGAAATATTTACAGCCTCGGATTTCAATTCAGGTAAAGCAGCAGATTTTGATGCGATTGCATTCGGATGCCCAGCGATGGGAGCTGAAGAACTTGAAGATACAGAATTTGAACCGATGTTTTCAGAAGTCGAGAGTGCGATCGCACAGAAGAAGGTAGCTTTATTCGGATCATACGGATGGGGTGACGGACAGTGGATGAGAGACTGGGCAGACAGATGCAAAGCATCAGGAATCAATCTTATAAACGACGGCCTTATGGCCAATGAAGCACCTAATGATGCAGATCTTGCGAATTGCAAGGCGCTGGGAGCTTCACTTAACTAAGCTAGCCAATTTTTACCATTATATTTTTCTCCCTTTACATGGGAATAGCCGTACATGGAAGAGTAAATCGAGCATTCGATTTACTCTTTTCATTTTGAAAAAAACTGTTGACATACAAAATGAGTATGTGCTATTATCTTTACGGTTAGTCATACCTAACCTCGAATAAATCATGTGTGGATCCTCTCCTGTATCGGAGCCTATGACCGATACGGGAGAGGAATTCAATGTATCAGGAGGAACATTATGAAAGAATATTTGGAAATAGTTGAAGTTTACGGAAGAGAAATACTTGATTCAAGAGGAAATCCTACTGTTGAAGCAGAGATCACACTTGCAGACGGAACCGTGGCAACCGGCTGTGCACCCAGCGGCGCATCAACGGGTGAATTTGAAGCTCTTGAATTAAGAGACGGTGATAAATCAAGATATCTCGGAAAAGGTGTTACAAAAGCTGTCAACAACATCAATACAACGATCAGGGAAGCAATTCTCGGACTTGATGCTTCGGATACATATGCAGTAGATTCTGCAATGATCAAAGCAGACGGTACGAAGGATAAATCTAACCTCGGTGCAAATGCGATTCTTGCGGTATCAATCGCAACGGCTCGTGCGGCAGCAAAATCGCTTGACATTCCTCTTTACAGATTTTTGGGAGGTGTCGGAGGAAACAGACTTCCTGTTCCCATGATGAATATTTTAAACGGCGGTGCACATGCGGACAGCGCTGTAGATACACAGGAGTTCATGATTATGCCTGTCGGCGCTCCTTCATTCAAAGAAGGTCTTCGCTGGTGTGCAGAAGTTTTCCATACTCTTAAGAAACTCATCAAAGAGATGGGAGATGTTACCGCAGTTGGTGACGAAGGCGGATTTGCTCCCAATCAGTTAAAGAGTGATGAAGAAGCAATCGAAAAGATTCTTGAAGCTATCAAAAAAGCAGGTTTTGAACCCGGTAAAGATTTCATGATTGCCATGGATGCTGCTTCTTCGGAGTGGAAGAGCGAAAAAGGAAAAGGATTTTACAAGCAGCCCAAATCAGGCAAAGAGTTTACATCTGATGAACTTATAGCTCACTGGGAAAGCCTTGTTGACAAATATCCCATCATTTCAATTGAAGACGGTCTCGATGAAGAAGACTGGGAAGGATGGCAGAGAATGACTGCAAAGATCGGAAACAAAGTTCAGCTTGTCGGAGACGATCTTTTTGTTACAAATACAGAGAGACTTGCAAAGGGTATTAAACTCGGTGCAGGAAATTCAATCCTTATCAAGCTTAATCAGATCGGCTCCGTATCCGAAACGCTTGAAGCCATCAAGATGGCTCACAACGCAGGTTATACGGCAATATCTTCACATCGCTCCGGCGAAACTGCAGATACAACCATTGCCGATCTTGCAGTAGCGCTTAATACCTGCCAGATCAAAACAGGTGCACCCAGCAGAAGCGAGAGAGTTGCAAAATACAATCAGCTTCTTCGTATCGAGGAACAGCTCGGCGCATCCGCAGTATATCCTCAGATGGATGCATTTCACGTAAGCAGATAATACTTCCTCCAATAGTATTATTTACATTAATTTCCACAAAAGGCGGATTCTGTTCAGGCCGCCTTTTTGTGCGTCGGATATTTACAGGGAGAAGGATAAATGGCAGGAACAATTGCTGTTTCTATAATACTGATCGTTGTAATAATTGCTTCGATTGCGGGAGTAGTTAAAAGGATTAAATACGGTTCA
The DNA here is from genome assembly GCA_024684055.1 of Lachnospiraceae bacterium. Taxonomy (GTDB): domain Bacteria; phylum Bacillota; class Clostridia; order Lachnospirales; family Lachnospiraceae; genus UBA3766. Next base: position 8,381 of record JAIKXN010000097.1, read on the forward strand.
AGCTGCTGCGGCGAAAAAGATGCTGCTCCTTCGAAAATAAAAGTTAAAGACAGAAATAAATCTCATTATCGGTATATTTATTATCTGGAAGTTGACGGGATGCATTGCAGCGGATGTGTCAGGAAGATAGAAAATGAATTTAATAAAAATGAAGGCATGTGGGCAAAGGCAGATCTTGAAAACAAACAGGTAAAACTTTTATCGAAGAATGAGGTAGACAGAAATCTGGCTTCAAAAATCGTATCTGATTCGGGATTTACCATGCTTTCGTATGTGATTTCAAAATAAAAATAAAAATCAAAAATCAGGAGGACGAAATGAGTAAACTGTTGGAAATGCAAAAAGGAGCGGAGGGCATCGTTGTATCCGTAAACGGTGACTCGAGATTTGTAAGTCGTGTTACTTCGATCGGACTTACGCCCGGATGCAGAGTATCCATGCTCAAAAACGAGAAGAACAGACCGATTCTTATCTATTCAAGAGACACTATGATAGCTCTTAATCGCAAAGACTGTTCAAATATCGAAATGGAGGTAAATGGTTGAAATGACTGCAGACAATGAATATGTGATAGCACTGTTGGGACAGCCCAACTCAGGCAAATCGACTTTATTTAATGCACTTACGGGATTGCATCAGCATGTGGGCAATTGGCCCGGCAAGACTGTAGAGAAGAAAGAAGGATCCTTCAAATATGATGATAAGAAATATATTGTTGCCGATCTTCCCGGAACCTACAGCCTGTCGGCAAATTCCGATGAGGAAATGATAACAAGGGATTATATTGCTTCAGGCAAAGCCGATGTGGTATGCATTCTTGCAGACAGTTCACAGCTTAGCAGAAGCCTATACATGCTTGCGGATTATGCCGGTATAACCGTTCCCTGTTTTTTGCTATTAAATATGAGCGATGTTGCTGCTCTTCAGGGGAAAAACATAAATGCACAGGAACTCGAGAAGAAACTCGGAATTCCTGTGGTTCCTTTTTCGGCACCTGACAGGAAATCTTATGACGGATTTTATACGGCATTAAAAAGAGCTTTGATCAAACAGTCTGTATTGGATTATTCGAATCTTGAAGAAAAGTACTCTGGAATAGAAGGCTTCAATGAATTAAAAGAGATGATTCCCGAAGGAGTTATATCCGGGTATTCGAAAACATGGCTTGCGATTAAAGCCATAGAGGGGGATGTTCCTGTTTCGGCAAAGATAAAAGAGAAACTTTCTCCGGAAAATATAAAAGCATTCGAAAGAATAATCGTCAGCATCAAAAACGGTGTGGTTGTCGCCGGTGAGAGTAAATTTGCATGGATAGACGAACTGCTGGACGGATGCGTAAAATCCGAAAAGAAAAATGTTTCTTTAGGCAAGTTCGACAGACTGATCACCCACAGGATATGGGGAAAACTCATTGTCATTCTGTTAATATTCGGAGGACTGATAGCTTCGTTTATTCCGGCATTGCCTTTTATGGGCATCGGATCGTTGATAGGCAGTATTCCCGACCCATTGTCGGATATGCTTTTGGGGATAGGCTGCCCTGCGATTATCACATCGCTTCTTTGTGATATTTTCATAAGATGCATTTCTTTCGTAGTTCAAATGCTTGGATTTGTGTTTGGTGTAACTCTTGTATTCGGATTGCTCGAAGAGATAGGACTTATGGCAAGAGTTTCGTATGTGTTTGACAATTCGATGAGCAAATTCGGCCTTCAGGGTAAGAGCGTAATGCCTTTCCTTATCAGTTTCGGATGTACAATGGGCGGTGCAGCAGGAACCAGAGTGATTGACAACTGGGGACAGAAAGTTTTGACAATTGCGCTTTCATGGGCAATACCCTGCGGAGCAGCATGGGCAGTAATACCATTGCTTTCAACACTCTTTTTCGGAGCATGGGCACCTGTGATCATACTTCTGATACTGATAGTGATGGTTCTTCACATTTGCGTAACGGGATTTATTTTCGGACGTTTCCTGGTTAAACCTGAAGAGAGATACGGAATGATAATGGAACTTCCTCCTTATCATAAACCCAGATGGGGAGCGCTCCTTCGTTACGTATTCGGAAGAACAAAAGATACGTTTTTCAGAGCGTCAAAAGTTGTATTGCTCGTTGCTTTTGTATTCTGGCTTCTCTCATACACCAAAGACGGAGACATAACCAAAAGTATTCTTTACAAGTTTGGCCATCTGGTTGAACCCGCAACAAGACTTGTAGGGATGAGCTGGCAGTCATTCCTTGCTTTCCTTGCTTCATCTCTTGGAAAAGAAGGAGCACTCGGTGTTCTCAGTATGCTTTACAGCAACTCGGGAACTCTTACGCTGGGTTCGCTTATGGCTGCAGAGAAAGCAAGCAACTTTAATGAATTAATGCTTGCCAATATTACAAGACCCGAAGGCTTGGCACTGATATTTGCCATGACGTTTAACATGCCTTGTATAGTAGCTCTTGCTGCAACATATCAGGAAACGCACTCGGCAAAATGGACAGCGATCATAGGCGTTTACTATACGGTAGTTGCCCTTCTTCTGGCAGGTGCGGCTTATTATATCGGATTGTTAATATTCTGAGTTTCAAAAAGGGTGCAATATGCAAAGATTATTAGAACTTTTAAAAGACGGAAAATCCAGAACCAAAGAGATGCTATCGGAGGAGCTGGGAATAACTTCAGAGCAGCTTGACCGGGATATGGATTATCTGGAGCGCATGGGAGTTATAAGAAGGACCGGCTACGCAGAAGCACAGGGACATGATTGTTCGACATGCGGAGGATGCAGGGACGGACAAAAGTGTAAAAGCTGCGCGCCCGAGGGCGGATTTAAAAATATGGGGCTTATGTGGGAAGTGATTTCCCGATGATCACAAATCAGATGACAGAATAAAAGAGGGGAAATTATGGCAATTTATGAAGCAGGGGAGATGTATCTGATGACGATATATCTCCTGTACCAAAAGGGAATGAATAAAGTCAGGGCTATAGATGTCTGCAGAGAAATAAAACGTTCCAAACCAAGTGTAAGCATAGCTTTGTCGCAGTTAAAAGATGAAGGATACATATCTGTAACAAACGGAAAAATAGAGCTTAAGGAAGAGGGGAACAGAATAGCAAAAAAGATCCTTTCACGGCGTGAAGCGGTAAGTAGAATGCTTGAAAAAATGGGCGTTGACAAAGAAATCTCCATGAAAGATGCATGTAAGATCGAACACGTGATATCAGATGAAGCATGTGATGCGATATATAAATTTATCGGAGATGACTCTGCAGACAAATAATGAAAAAGTATTGACAGAAAAAACAGTCCGAATTAAAATAACATTGTTACGTAACGTTGTTATTTCAGGGTAAATCACATGAATAAAAACGAGAATGATTACGAAAAAAGAAAAAAACTGATCGAAGCGGGAAAGAAGGAATTTCTTGAAAAAGGTTACAACAAAGCGTCTTTAAGAAAGATATGTTCTGATGCCGGAGTAACCACAGGTGCTTTATATTTCTTTTTTGAAAATAAAGAAGACCTCTTTTCATCTATAGTAAATCCTCCTGTAAATGAACTGAAAAAAATGGTAGTCGAGCATTTTAATGAAGACCGGTCGTTTTTAAGCAGCTTAAATTCCATGGATCTCGGCAATCTCGATCACAGCGATATTGCAGAGAATCTCGTAGATCATATTTACAGGAATTATGACAGCTTCATTCTTCTTTTATCAGGTTCAAAAGAAGACGTTCTGTCGCATACGATAGAAGAATTTGTTGACCTGATGGAAAAATCAACCATAGCAATGGTGAGCGGATCGAAGTTTTATACTTATGATCCTTTTATGACACACTGGATGGCGCATACAACAGTTGATTCGCTCGTGCACGTTATAAAACATGAAAAAGATGTAAACGTAGCGAAACAGCGAATACAGAGTATTATGAACTATCTGGTAATCGGCTGGGTTAATCTTGTTATGGTACCGATAGAGAATCCGAAAGACAATAAGAATAAGAAAAACAAATAATGTTTAAAGATTAAAACCGCTTTCATTTTTGGAAGCGGTAAAAAAATAACATTTACATAACAATGTTATGTAAAATACAGATAGCCGTGAAGACGGCGGATGGGAGCAGCAATGTATCTTGAAATGAGAAATGTTAAGAAAAGTTACGGAGAAGGAGGAAGCTACGTTCAGGTTTTAAAAGGTGTTTCAACCGGAGTAGAGAAAGGTCAGATGTGCGTTATTCAGGGTACATCGGGGTCGGGCAAATCTACACTTTTAAACTGTATCGGAGGACTGGATACCATGGACTCCGGCTCGATAATAGTCGATAAAACCGAAATATTCGGTTTGAAAAACAAAAACCTTGTAGAATACAGAAGAGACAATCTCGGTTTTATTTTTCAGTTTTATAATCTTGTACCGAATCTTACGGTCAAGGAAAACATACAGGTATGCGAATATCTTACAAAGAATCCTCTTGACATAAATGAACTTATGGATGTTTTGGGACTGACCGAGCATCAGAACAAATTTCCGTCACAGCTTTCCGGCGGACAGCAGCAGCGATGTGCGATCGCCAGAGCGCTTATCAAAAACCCGAAACTTCTTCTATGCGATGAACCCACAGGAGCTTTGGATTCAAATACTTCAAGAGATATACTGATGCTTCTTGAGCAGATCAATCAGAAATACAATACGACTATGGTAATTGTTACGCATAACAACTCAATTAAAAACATGGTTCATAAAGTTATTTTCTTAAAAGACGGACTTGTTAAGAATGAATACATTAATGAGAATCGCATCAGTGCGAGCGAACTGGAGGATCTGTAATGAAAAGGGTTTTGTTCAAACGCTATTTGCGTGATATCAGAAAGAATTTCTTCAGATATGCTGCGCTGCTTATTCTCATAGCCGTTTGCATGTTTCTGGTAGTTGCCATCGTGGACGGTGCATATTCTCTTATAGAAGGAACAAAGGAAATTCAGAAAGAGGCGAAGCTTGAAGACTGCCAGGTGACGCTTTTTACTCCTTTTACGGACGATGAAATAAAACAGATCGAAGAAAAGGGCGTTACGGTAGAAGCACATAAAAGTTTCGATTATACGCTTTTAGACGGTACTGTGTTAAGAATTTTTGAAAACAGGAAAAAAATCGACCTGGTAATCTATGATGACGGGCGCGAAGCAAAAGAAAGCGGAGAGATAGTTATTCTTAACAGATACTGTACGGAAAATAATATTAAAACCGGTGACAAAATCCGCATAGACGGAACCGATTTTACCGTTGTCGGAACAGGAAGCAGCGTTGATTACGATGCACCTTACAGAAAACTTTCGGATACATCCATAGACTCGAGTGTTTTCGGTACTGCTTTTGTATGTGCCGAAGATTACAACAGATTAAAAAAAGATAAAGGTGCTGCAACCGAAGACGTAACTTACGCATTTATTTTAAACGGTGCAATGACTTCGGATGAACTCAAAGAGATGATCAAGAGTTTTGATTTTGACTATAACAAGGTTGATGACCCTTACTATCTGGAAATGCTTGCGGATTCCTACGGAAAAAGAGACGAGATAACAGACGGCATAAACGATCTGGCTGAAGGAGTGGACGAACTTTATGACGGTACAGTTGAATTATATGACGGAGTCGGCGAATTAAAAGACGGAACGGAAGAATTCAGGGATGGTCTGCATGATCTTTACGACGGAAGCGAGGAACTTTTAGACGGTGTAAAAGAGTTTAAAGACAGTGTGGCCGAATTTGATGACGGCGTGACTGAATTAAAGGACGGAAGCGGTAAGCTTAAGGATGGTGCCGTAGCCTTAAAAGACGGAAGTTCTTCGCTTAAGAACGGTCTTAACGATCTGAAAGACGGAGCAGGCGGACTTAAAGCCGGGGCGGATACATTAAATCAAAACAGTCCTTCCGTAAATCAGGGTGCCGGAAGCATTTTTGACGGGCTTATAAAAAATACGCAGGATACAATAAATCAGAATATTACCGGTATAAACGAAACGATGCATGCAAATCTGCCTCTTTTATCCTTAAACAGAGAAAATTACGCGGAAGAACTCACAAAGTTTGCAGCAATGCTTGAAAGTTTTGGAATGGATGCAAATGATGTTTATGCTGCCAAGGCTTCATTGGACGGCGTTTCACAGTTTGTTTCAGGCGTTGGAGGATACACAGCAGGTGTCGGACAGATAGCTTCCGGTGCGGGAGAACTTGCAAACGGCAGTGCATCTGCGGCATCCGGCGCGGCATCTTTGGAAAACGGTGCAGTCAGTCTTGCCAACGGAGCAAAAGATTTAGACGACGGAGTCGGAAAAGTTAAAGAAGCTGCGGGGAAACTAAAAGACGGTGCAAATGAATTATACGACGGAACCGGAGAATTAAATGATGCGATAAAAGAAGCGCGTGATGCAGGCGATGAACTTGATGACGGTGCAGGTGAACTTAAGGACGGAGCTGAAGAATTAAAGGACGGAGTCAAAGAGCTAAAAGACGGAGTTAAGGATTTAAAAGAACAGTCTGACGAGATGATGGATAAAATCTTTTCGGAAGCGCCTGACAATATTACTGCTTTTATGACAAAGGATGAAAATATCAGAGTCGGAGGAGCGGCGGGGGACGTTGTAATAGACAAAACAGTCGGCCTTTATGCCGGTGTTATCGTTATTGTCCTTTTGACTTATGTGCTTTCGGTTTTCGTTATTCATCAGATTCAGAGTGAGAGCAGCGTGATCGGCGCGCTTTATTCACTCGGTGCAAGAAAAAGCGATCTGGTTTTACATTATATTTTTATACCGACCATGGTAGCATTGATCGGCGGTACGATAGGGGGTATTGCCGGAATGAGCGAGCTTGGCTGCAAATGGCAGATGTCTGACTGTTACAATTATTTTTCGATACCGGATATGCCTGCCAGAGCGCCTTTATATCTTGTGTTTTATTCTGTGGTCATGCCCGCTGCGGTTGCTGCAATTGTAAATTTTCTTGTAATAAACAAAAGCCTTTCGAGAACGGCTCTTTCGCTTTTAAGAAACGAACAGAAAATAAGCAGGGGAAAAGATATAAAACTCGGAAAAATGTCCTTTGTATCCAAATACAGAATCCGACAGATCTTAAGAGAGAGAAGAACGGCTATAACCGTAATATTCGGAATGTCGATATCGCTTCTGGTATTTATGCTTGGGATGGACTGCTATGTTTTATGTGAAAGTATCGGCAGACTTAACAGCGAGGATACAACCTATAATTACATGTATACTTACAAATACCCGACCAAAGAAGTACCTGAGGGCGGAGAAGCATGTTTTATCAAAACGCTTAAAAGAGAGCAGTACGGATATAATCTCGACATAACTGTAATCGGAATAGATGATGACAATCCATATTACAATGTCACACCGGTAAAAGGCAAAAACAAGGTTGTTGCAAGTGATGCGGTTATTCAGAGATATCATGTAAAAAAAGGTGAAAAAATAGTTTTCTCGGATAATGCGGAAGATATTGATTATGCTTTTACGATAGAAGATGTTGTTCCTTATTCGGTAGGCATTTCCGTGTTTATGGACATTGACAGTATGAGAGAACTTTTCGGTGAGGATGACGACTATTTCAATGTGGTTCTTTCCGATGAGAAACTCGATATAGAAGAGGGAAGGTTATATTCCGTAACTTCCAAGGCAGATATCGATAAAGCTTCGAAAATATTCCTGAAACTCATGGTGCCAATGTTCAGTCTGCTCATCGGAATGTCAATAATTATTTTCTGTATAGTAATGTATCTTATGATGTCTGTAATGATCGATCGTGCTGCTCACGGTATATCGCTTTTAAAGATACTCGGATACAGAAACAGGGAAGTGAAGAAGCTTTATCTGGACGGAAACAGGATTGTTATTATGCTTGGTGCATTGATAGCCATACCTGTATCAAAATTTTTAATTGATATGCTTTTCCCGACGTTTATAGCGAACGTTGCCTGTTCAATGCATCTTGAATTTACATGGTATATGTATCTGATGATTTTTTCGGCGATAATGCTTCTTTACGAAATCATTAATTTCATTCTGATGAGAAAGCTTGGAAAGATAAGCGAGAACGAGGTTTTAAAAAACAGAGAATAACTATCTGCGTTTGGATACTTGGGGACGGGGTTTTTATGTGACACTGGGGGACGGGGTTTATGTGTCATTTTTACAAATTCTTATTACTGTAGAAAGTGAAATATTCATAAGGCGAGAGAGTTGCTTTAACGTTAATCCTTCTTTTTTGAGCTTTCGAACGTAATTATTTCTGAGTTTCTTGCCGAGTTTTTCGACTTCGGATGTTGAATCTAACTTCGTAACATTTTTAAAAATCTCCAAGGCTTTTTCGTCAGTAAAAAATCGATTTGCCATCTTTTCTATTTCCAATAAATAATTGCATTCAGTGCTGTCGAAATTTTTTGCGAAATATTTTAACAGCATTTCTTTTGAACCAGCTATATCGTAAGCATATCTGACATTAAGCAAGGTGTTTTTTTCGCCGTAATAAGCATTAAAACTGCTCCATCGATATTCGGAAGGATAACGGCAGACGTTGGCTTTTACGGGATTGTTGTGGATATAAATCAGAGTAGACAGAAAAGTTCGCTCGGTTTCGATTACCGTACTGTGGAAGCGATCTTGAAATAAATGGCCGGTTCTGCGGTATTTGGTGTTATACCAGCGGACAAACCTTGTTCCCACGCTTTGGAAGAAACTTGCCAGTTTATCCGGTGGTGTATTTACGATTAAGTGGATGTGATTATCCATAAGGCAATAAGCGTAAACGTCTATACTATATTTTTCGCGGCAGTCTGATAAAATGTAAAGAAATTTTAGATAATCAGTATCGTCTTCAAAGATAATATGCTGATTTACTGATCGAAGTATAATGTGATAAATACCTGTCGAACTGAAAACACGTGGCTTTCTGGGCATTGTAAACCTCCTATAAACTTATAAATTTAGTGATTAATGATTGGAATTGTAAAGTGGAATAAACGATATGAAGATAAAACCAATATCGAAAATTTGAAATGTAAGATACTTAACATTATAAAAATAGTTAAGAGGAAAAACAATATGTTTGCAAAAAATGACACAAAAACCCCGTCCCCAGTATCCATTGTTATTTCTACGGATGAAATTAAACTTCTTCAATCAAAAAAAGACAGTGACAAAAAAGCGCAGGAAGAATTATGGAATAGTATTCTGGAAAAAATAAATACTGTATGAAAACAGAATTTGATTATGAAGCCTAAACCACTGCGGTTTAGGCTTTTTCTTGGCTTGAATACTGGAAGGACAGATTTATGAATATAAGGACAGGAATTAAATAAACTGATATAATATATATGGAAGGAATCCGAGGAGGTATTTTATGGCAAGATTAATAGGGGAAAAACCGGATAAATACGAAGCTGAGAAGATTATGTACCAGTTCGTAATGGAAGAACTTCCGGATTATATATGTGCTTCGTTTACTCCCATGATTAAAAGTAAATCAGCAAGAATCAGCTGTGAATTTGATATGATTCTTTTCATCCCGCACATGGGAGTTTATATATTTGAAATCAATAGTATATGCGGATTTCAGTATATTGACGGTGAGTATTACTATGAGTATCCAAACGGAAGGACACAGGCTTGCAGAGAAGCTAAAAGAGGAACCTGGGCCAGGGAGCAAAAATATGTAGCCAAACATTACCTGAAAGATAAATTTAATATTTCACCTTTAATTTATGAAATAAACTGTTTCCCGCAGATGAGAAAAGCTTCACTCAACCAAGAAACGATTCCGCCTGATTTTGATTTAAACCATATAATCACGGGCGATGACTTAAAAGATGGTTTGTATTTCTTAAAGAGACTCATTGAGTGCAGTATTTACGAACAGGAAAGACGCGGAATTGATTATTATGAGGATTTAACCGACAAAGATGCTCACGATATGCTCTATTTCTGGGAAACAGGTCCCTGGATGGCGCAAAGACCCAATCGTCCTCCGTTTGCGTTCCTTAGTTACAATCGAAATAATGCGGTAATATCCAACGAAATACAGACAGTACTTGAGGACAGAGGAGTATATATCTGGCGTGCGCCCAAAGACGTTCCTTTGGGTGAACACTATCTTCCCGTGGAAATGGAAGCAATTAAGGATTGTGATGCTTTTATAATCCTTCTTTCGACACCGGCTCAGAAGAGTGAAGAAGTACGAATCGAATTTGAGAAAGCACTCGAATTAAATAAACCCATTCTGCCAATCTGGGTAGAAGCAGTAGATGAGAGCGAAATCAGCGATTATTACAAAGAAAAACTTACGGAATACCAGTATCGTGTAATGCCTGTAGTTGACAGTCAGGTAATTCAGGAGATAGCCAATACTGTTATTGAGATTAAAAAAGAGAACGATGAAAAGTTTCTGAAAGAGAAAGGTTTGGATACAAAACTTTAAACTCTCTAAGTTAAAGGATGTTTTTTAATCGTTTTCTTTATAAGAAAAGGAGTAGGCACTTAAGTGCTTTTAAGATATGAGAATACTTGCAGAACTTTTCCTGACTTTCGCTGGTATCGGCGCATTCACGTTCGGCGGCGGATATGCGATGCTCTCTCTGATAGAGCATACCTGCGTGGAAAAGAAAAAATGGATAACACATGACGAAATGATGAATATAACAGTAATAGCCGAGTCCACGCCGGGACCGATAGCCATTAACTGCGCCACTTACGTAGGATACAAGAAGGGTAAGCTTCCGGGAGCGATATTCGCCACCTTCGGAATGATACTTCCTTCGTTTGTAATAATTTATCTTATATCCGTATTCTTTGACAACTTCCTCGAAATAACATGGATTGCCAATGCATTCCTCGGAATTAAAGCGGCTGTCGGGATTTTAATCGTTGATGCCGCTGTAAAGATGATAAAGAAAGAGAAACTGAATGCTTTTAAGACTGTGATCATCGTGCTAACTTTTACGGCAATGATGATAATAAACATTTTCAGCGTGAATGTGTCATCGCTGATCATCATGCTTATAGCAGCCATAGTCGGATTCTCTGCTTTCCTCATTAAAGAAAAAACAGGAAAGGAGAAGAGCGGGCAATGATATATCTGGATTTGTTCATAGGATTCTTAAAGGTAGGACTCTTTTCCTTCGGTGGCGGATACGTATCCATAGCGCTTATCCGTGAAGTGGTTCTCTCACACGGATGGATGGACGATGAAATGCTGACATATATGATAGCGGTAAGCGAGAGTACCCCGGGACCTCTGATGGTCAATCTGGCCACGTATATAGGCAGTTCAAAAGGCGGGATTCCGGGAGCAGTTATCGCAACGGGTGCTGTTGTAATGCCGGCATTCCTGCTGATACTGATTATAATGATCCTTTTAAAAGAACTTGTAAAAAATAAGTATTTCAAAGCATGTCTTGAAGGATTGAAGCCTTGCATCATCGGCATAATTCTGGCTACCGGTATTTTCATGATCATAAAAACCGTAAATATTCAACCCGGAGTAAAGCCTGATATGGTTACCGGAATACTTAGCATAGTGCTTGGCGGAATTTATTTTGGTTCGAGAAAGATATTCAAAAAAGGACTGCCGCCGATAGCTCTTATATGCATAGCCGGTGTATCCGGAATAATAGTATACGGTCTGGCAGGATAAAAAATAAAAAGGAAGTGAAAGAAATGAGCATAGTATTCGAAGAAGCAGGAAAAAATGATATAGAAGAACTGATTCGTATGAGGATCGAATATATGAAGGATGATTTCGGCTCGGTAAGCAAAGAAGAGGAAGAAGGCATGAGAAAGCAGCTTCCCGATTATTTCGAAAGAAAACTCGGGGATGAACTCATTGCATTCGTTGCAAAAGATGGCGACAGAATAGTATCCGTGGCATATCTTCACATAATCGAAATGCCTGCCAATTCAATCCTTTTAAACGGACTTTATGCGGATGTTTTAAGCGTATATACCGAACCTGAATACCGAGGACAGGGATTATGTTCACAGCTTATGAGAAATCTCGTGGAATACGGCAAAAAAAGAGGCCTTGGCCGAATAGATTTAAGCGCTACCGACAAAGGCTATCCGATATATAAAAAGGTTGGATTTAAGGATAAGGAACACAGGTATACGGAGATGGTGATGAAGTTTTAATAAAGTGTTCCTGGGGTATCGAAATAATTAAGCTTTTTTTAGAAGAGGAATAATTACTGAAATTTCAAATTCATTTTCAGATTCGTTAATATTCATTATCCCGAAAAACTTATCAATGTGGTCTTTAACATTTATGAGTCCGTAACCATGGAATAATTCGTTAGATTTCGTGGATATTTTTTGATTTGGCTTTGAGTTAATAATGTGAATAATAAACTGTTCAGAATCGGTATTGGTCTGTATATACAATTTTATGTATTTTTCTTCATCTTTTTCTATTTGATTGCATGCGTTAATTGAGTTATCTAACAAATTTCCAATTATAAGGGATAAATTGTAATCATATATGGGTATTAATGCAGAATCGATTTTTAAATCAGAATAAAAATGAATACCGTTTTCTTCAGAAATGAACATATAGTTACTGACAAAAGAATCAATAACTAAGTTTCCAGTATTTATTCGACTATAACTATTGTTTAGTTCGTCTAATGAGTTATCCAAATAAGGTATAATAGCATCATATTTTTCTGAATTCACGCATTCTTGGATGTACATAAATCTTTTTTTGGTATCATGTTGATATTTTCTCAATTTTTTATAGGCGGAAGATAATTGATTATATTTATCTTTTTGAAATTCATTTTGCTGAAGAAGGTACTGGTTCTTTTCTTTTTCGGCGTATGTTTTTGCAGAGATTACTAAAAGGATATAATTCACATAATTAATAATTAGAAAACCGAAAATCAATAAAGCAAATGATAATTGATTTTCGGATGTGGCTTCAAGGACTGTTCTATTGAAGGCTGCAAAAGTTGTAATAATAGGAGCTATTAAAAGCATTACGGAAAAACGCATTGAAAAATACATTTTTTTGTTTTTCAGTAAAATAGAAAAGAGTATAATAAAGAAGAAAGCTAAAGGATTAGTCAGGAAAGAAATAGAACCGCTTAATTTCAATAAACTTTCTTTTGAAAAGTCCATGTAATTAATAACTATAAATTGGGCAATAAATTCAGATAAAGCATATATGGCATGAAAACTAAAAGCAAAGAAAATCCTTTGAGTAAATGTGCTTTCGAAAAATAGAGTTAATAAAAAAGTTGAAGAAATACTTATTATAAAACGAATAATACCTGCTAATAAAGAAATATTAGAAGACAGAATTATTGTTATAAACATAATAAATATTTCGCTAAAAAAGAAGGAAAGGATAACGAATGCAATTGGAATGTATTGCTTTCTTTTCTTCATAAAAATATAAAAATATAAGATTAAAGAAGATAGATCAAGTGTAGGCCCTAACAACTGCAGTATGATTTGTTCTGTCATATTTGATCCTCAAATAAATTATTTAAATATAGAAATTACGTTATTAACAAAAGTATCATGGAAGGTTTTTGCTTGTCGCCTGCTCAATGGTAAAGTCTCATTGCTTTTAAGAATTACCTGATCGTTTGTTATAATATGAACATGATTGACATTTACTAAAATGCCTCTTCTGGAAAAAATAAATCCATATTTTTTTAATTCGTTTTCCCAAGCGAGAATTGTTCCATTCGTATAATGTATTTCTCCGTTTTTCAAATGAAATTCCAATAAGTTTTTCTTGCCTTTTACGGACTGGATGTATGTCAGGTCATGAATGTTAATTAGAATATTTCCGTTAGCAGTAGAAATTGCTAAGATCGAAGAGTGGTTATTCGAGATTGTTTGAATAATAGATTGACATACTTTTTTTGCAGATTCAAATCGGATTGGTTTTTCTAAATACTGATATGGCTGAACTTCAAATGAATCACGCATAAATTGGTCATATGAAGTAACAAAGATTATAATAATAGAATTATTGGATTTTCTGAGTATTTTTGCTGCTTCCAGCCCGTTGATTCCAGGCAACTCTATATCGAGGAATAAGGCATGGTAAACATTTTCGGAACACATAGACAAAAGGGATTCTCCAGAGGTGCATTCATCGATATGATAGTCAAAAGATTCTGGAAGTTGAAAAAAGAACCTATCTATGTTCGTTTTCAAATTATGTAAATCATTTGGGTTATCATCGCATATTAGAATATTTATTATCATAGTTTACACCTCATTTTATTAAATAATAAACCTAACTTTATCTGAAATCATAACATATAAAATTAATTTGATTCAATAATCGTATTGTTAAAAAATAGAAATATATTTTGTATTGTAAATAATAAAAATTCAAAAAGATTTGTTTATTGGTTTGCATCCAAAACATGTTTTAACCGCATGCTTTATTGTCTTGATTATGAAGAAAATTGCTTAGGATGTGTGCATATCATTCTTGAATGGTGAAAAGATATACCTGAACGGCATGATGAGAAATAATTATTATGTATTCAGGTGAAAAATAACCATTGGATGACGAATTTTTACCTTTGAAGAAGAATATAATAAAATACATGAAAGACAAATTAAAATGTCATCATAACAAAGAAAGATCATCGTATTAAAAGTAAAAATCTATTTGAAAGGGAGGGTTTATTTATAGCATAAATAATCAAAGAAAACTATTAGAAAAGATTTGTTGTAAAAGGGAAAAGTATTAAGAAAATACAAATGTTCAATTTTATATTAACTATTTATGGTTAAAAATTTATACGATGGTTAAATACAACACAGCATCTAAATCTTTAGATGCTGTGTTGTTGTTTATAGGATAAAAGTGATAAAATAAAAAAAATAAAAAAGATGATAGGAAAATAATGAACCCCACAGAAATCTGGGCTTACGAGATGGATATTGAAGACATCCCGACAGAAAGCCCTTCAGTTAATTTATTACCTTTTTCGAATTCTTTTTTCGATGAATATATGAATATTTACAATGAGTGTTTTTATCCGATGAGGAAGGCTCTGGATATTGAGCCGTATAACTGGTATTCATCATATTCTCAGATGGAAGATAAGGCAAAGGATATCTTTGTCTATTTTGAAGACGGAGAAATGATTGGTTCCGTAGCCTGTTACGGTAATGAGATCGATGATCTTATCGTAAGACGAGCCATGCAGGGAAAAGGGTATGGAAAGAAACTTCTTTTATGGGCGCTGAACCATATAAGAGAGAGTAATTCCGATCCGATCACGCTTCATGTGGCAGAGTGGAACCGGGGTGCTCTTAAGCTTTATGAGAGTGTCGGATTTAAGGTTAAGAGCAAAGAAAAGGTCAGATAATGTTGGAACATACTCTTTTGGAATTATTCATGTGCTTGAATTTTGCCTTGGAGTATTATAAACTGACAGAAGTTCAGGGAACGTATTTGTTTTTATTTGTTCCCGTACCATGGTAACAGGGTTTGGAATTAAAGGAGTTAATTTATGTGCAAAAGATATGTTATCGCTCAGTAGTCTGAGCTTAAAATAAGATGAATAGTTAAGCTCGGATGAATCCCCATCGAATGTCGCTGACATTCAGAAAATACGGAGGATAAAATGAGCTATATTAGAGCAGAGAAAGTTCTGCCTAAAGAATTAATAGAAACTATTCAGCAATATATCAGCGGAGAAAGTATTTATATTCCGTGTACCGATAAAAAGGACTGGGGCAGTTTAACCGACACGAAGCGTTTTTATGAAGAACGCAATACCGAGATCATCGAGAAACATAAAAACGGTGTTTCCACAGCGGTACTTGCCGAAGAATATTATCTTACAGAGAAAAGCGTACAGAGAATCATACGTAACGGAGTCGCCTGTTGATAAAGGTCTATCACAAATGCGGCGGCTGCGGCAAGAAGACGGAGTTTGTCAATTCGGGCAGATTCAGGGTGAATGCGAACGGAAACAGAGTAGACGTCTGGCTTATTTACAGATGCAGGAAATGCAAGCATTCATGGAATCTTACCATATACGAGAGGACGAAGCCTTCTTCGATACCCTCAGAGAAATACGAGCTTTTCCTGGAGAATGATCCGGATCTTGCTGAAACTTACGGAAACGACAAAGAGTTTTTGAAAAAGAATAATGCTGAATACAAAATTTAATATTGACAATAATTTACTTATAAATTAAATTAATAAAAAAACAAGAATAATAAAAACGAGGTTGTTTATGTTAAGCGTGGTGAGCTAATCACCTGTGAAATCATTTTAAACAGGTAGATTTCATTAATTGAATCGGTTTTAATACCTTTCGATAGTTTCGAAGGTTTGATTCGCTATGCTTAATATCGTGGTACGAAAAAGGTGTTTTAAGACGCCTGATTTGTAAACAATACTTCGTTTTTTTATTGCAGATTCCCGGGATTTTTCAGGGATTTGCGAGTTTCTTTTGCTGTGAATACGGCTAACACATAAAGACTACGAAGACCATGATATCTTTGCGTAAGATATTGTGGTCTTTTTGATTTAAGGAGGAATATACATGTTAGATAACTTAATTGTGAGAGCAGAGACACCTGCTGATTATAAAAATACGGAACTAATGGCTATGAGGAGCTTTTTTAACAAATACGGACCTGCTGCGGATGAACATTTCCTGATAAGGATTATAAGGGAATCGAAAGATTATATTCCTGAGATAAGCCGCATTGCCGAATATAACGGACAAGTTGTAGGGGCTGTTTATTATACGAAAGCATGGATAGCAGACGGTGATATCAAACATGAGATAGCGACATTCGGACCGCTGGCTGTAGAGCCGACGATGGAGGGTAACGATATCGGCGGAATCCTTATGCGTGAGACGATTAAACTTGCCAAAGAGGCGGGGATAAAGGGAATCGCGCTTATGGGAGAGCCTTACTATTATCCGAGATTCGGGTTTGAGCGGGGCGCCAAATACGGCCTGACGGATTCGGAAGGAAATGTTTATGATTCACTTATGGTACTTCCTTTAAACGATGACTTTTCGGATATTAAGGGCAAATTAATCGAGAGTCCCGACTTTGACAAACTCGAAGACAAAGAGAGACTCGCAGAGATTAACAAGGAATTCCCTTCATACAGAGTAGTCAAAGTGCAGGAAGGATTTATGCAGATTTTTGGACAGCATTTGGGAGTAGTT
>JAIKXN010000112.1 GCA_024684055.1 Lachnospiraceae bacterium
ATGTCTCCCGTTCATCCACGTCCCATCCGCACCGCCGTAAACGGCGTCATTCTCACCAGCTCCACTGCTTCTTTCAAAGTACCCCAAGAACTGTCCTTCAGTCCGTTTCCCATCAGCAGCATGCCATAAAGGAACATGGCCAAACAACCAAACAGGCTGATGATGTCAAAAATAGTCATAAAAGAATTCCTTTCGTTTGAGCGTTACGAAAATATTCTATTACAAAATCAAAAGAATTGCAACGAAATTAAACATTCATCTCCTCTCTATTATTTCTGCATTTCTTTCTACCAATTTGTTGATTACACAAGAAATAATATCCGTCAACATTGAAAGATTCACCAAAGAAAGTAAATATAATGACGGATAGAAGTATCTTATTTCATATGATTGCGTATTAATAAGAAATGCTCCGTAATAAAATACTGCAATCATTATAACAAATAGAAACAAGCGCGTATTTCTATTTTTCAAACGAATCTCGAACATTAAAAGAATGATTGAAATAAAGTAAACTAGCCACGGTGTTAAACAATACCATCCCAAAACCTTGTTGGATTTATTGTATGTTTCAACAAACGCTTTTCTTTCATTTGTATCATGAAAGCCGTATTTATCCATAATTCCCCATCGATTATAATCATATTCTCGACCATTCAATTTATATCCTATTCCTAACGATCTGCATATTGAATCAAACTTATTTAAATAATATGCTTTGGGTTCATTTGTTATGATGTATACATATTTGGCTAGTATAATACGAAAATTGCCTTGTTCTGATAATACATAATTATTGAGCCGAGAATCCCATATGAAACCATCAATAGATGTAATGATATTCTTTTCTAAAGCATCCAATGTGGCTCCTTCTCCGCCAATGTCATCAAGAAAAGTTGCATAACATTCCTGCTTTTCAATACCAACTCTGTCCAAAACAACTAGAATTTCCCATACAAATCCAGCTGATTTGCTTGACATTGTATTTACATTCATGATTCCTGCCATTATTGTAACAAACAGTAAGCCAGAAATTATAGACGAAATGCAAAATATCTTTAACTTAAGCCTCCATTCTGAGCGAAAAATCGCATAGGCTAAAACCGGAATAATTGTAAATGCATTTGCTCTATATCCAAACACAACAAAAGAGAAGAAAAATAGAAGAAAGAACTCAATTAATCTATCAAAGTCACCCTTTTCAATTTGTATTATAGAAAGAATAACTATCAGTGCAGCCATACCCGCAGCGCAACCAACACCAGCTTCGTAATAAACAGAAGCGCCCCAAATCATTGGACTGATTATCGTAATTGCAATTTTTAAAGGTAGATGATTTTGCCCCAATCGGATTATCAAAACAAATGTTATGAAAAAAAACAACCACGCTTGTACAAAAGTATATAAAAGAATATCATATGTTAGAAGTAAAGAAAGCGCAATAAAATATGATGGCGTCGGTGTATTCCAAGAATATATCACATCTGATGATTGAATCATTTTTTTAGCATTTTCTATTCTTGTGTATGAATCAGAATAAAGAATACCTGGATAAGAAATAGCCGTACATAATACGGCTAAAACCAGACTTAGCAGAATTAAAAAACTATATTTCTTAAGTCTAGATAAATAAAATGAAGATTTTATTATTCTGCGAAAAGACCCCATTAGAATTTTCCTTCACTTTTCATAGTTATAATATGTTCTACATTAAAAATATAGATTCAAGTACGAAATATCAGATTGTCTTTGTCAAATAGGATTTCATTGATTTATTTACTTCAAAGATTCAAAGCATTCCTAAGAATCCTTATGTTGTTTCTGTAATTTTCCACTCCTCCCCTAAATATGCTAGAAGTACCTGCAACAAATATATCTGCCCCAATCTCTCTTAATCTCTTTCCGCTTTCTGGCGAAATGTTACCATCCACTTCAACTATGATATCGTTTTTCCTTCTTTCGCGCAAAAAAGAATTGATTCTTTCTGCCTTTTTCATTGTACTTGGAACCATTTTTTGTCCAGCAAATCCGGGATTAACCATAAGAAGATTTAATCCATCTATATAATCCAAGACTTCTTCAAGAACATATATAGGAGTTGCGGGATTTATGGCAAGGAATCTTTTGCATCCAAATGGCTGAAGCCAATCTAAAGCCCTTTGAACCTGATAGGTACTTTCATAGTGGATTGAGACGATATCTGTTTCCTTGATTCCCAACCATTGCAGCTTGTACTCAGGATCCTTTATCATTAAATGGAGGTCTAATGGAATGGTCGTTAAGGAACGCAGGCCCCTGATATAATCGACACCAAGCCCAAAATTCGGCACAAATTCCCCGTCCATTACATCTATGTGAAGATACTCGACATTTTCTTCTTCAAATATTCTTATTGTTTCTTTAAGATTCACAAGGTCAGAACACATCATAGAGGCAGAAATCTTTGCTCTCATCATTTATCCTCCGTATTCCACATGGTCATAACCTTGCAATACGGTTCAGTGTGACCATGCATTAAATCCAATCCTTTTTTGAGTTGGCTTTGATCAAAAACATGGGAAATAAAACCTGACACATCGATTCTATGGTTTTCTATGGCTTCAATTGCTTCGGACCAATCGCATTTCTTCCCTTTTTCATAAGCAGAATTCCATGTGCCAACCAAATGCAGTTGTTTTCTTAAAATTCGCCAATATGTATTCTGCGCCAACACTATATCTGCTTCAGGATTTCCCATCAATACAAGCGTTCCATATGGTCTTACAAGTTTTATACTAAGGTCTACTGCTTTATTTGACCCGACCGCTTCAATTACAACATCGAATTCATCATCAAGGGAATTCATAACACAATAATTCACGCTAATTCTATCTGCCAAAATCTTTTTCCCTTTGCTTCTGCCAATCACGGTTACATCTTTTACACCATAAACCTTTGCCCACTGGGCAGCGGCAAATCCGATCATTCCGGTGCCAACTATTGCAACTCGATCCGAATTCTTCAGACTGCAATTCTTTATGGCGTGTAA
Organism: Lachnospiraceae bacterium; assembly: GCA_024684055.1. Taxonomy (GTDB): domain Bacteria; phylum Bacillota; class Clostridia; order Lachnospirales; family Lachnospiraceae; genus UBA3766. The sequence continues at coordinate 3,029 of JAIKXN010000112.1, forward strand.
TGCGACAGAAAGGGGTTCTAGCATTGCAGCTTCTTCAAATTTGATTTGTTCATTAATTTCTATCAGATTCCAAACTGGTACCGCAACATACTCGGCAAATCCACCATCCCTACGAGATCCCAGATAATCGTAATCCGAGCACATTTCATAATGCCCTTGCTTACATTGCAAGCATTTTTTGCATGGAATAAGGGGAAACACGCCGACATGTTTGCCGACAAGCTTCAAATCATCAATACTCCCCACCTTTTCTACAATGCCAGCAAATTCATGACCCGGAATTGTCGGAAAGTGATATGTTCCCGTTTCAAAAACTCTAGGTATGTCAGAACTGCAGATTCCAGAAGCTTTGACTTTTACTATTGCCCATCCTTCTTTGCAGTTAGGAATATCGGTTTCTATATATTCTAGATTATTTATTGCAATTAGCGAATAAGCCCTCATGTCTATACTTCACTTGCTCCATTTTCAATATTTAATCTGAATCTTTCTAAATCTTCAACCGTCGTTATTTTGTAGTTCGTGTTTTCACCGGGAATTAGTCGAATATTAATTCCATTCTTAAATGCAATTTCACTTGTGCCTTTATATGCGTTCAATTCTTCTCTAGATATTTCCTCGTTTAACTTCAAGTATTCAAGCAGGAAAAACGCTTCTGGCGACTGCCCTGCAAACAATGTTTTCCTATCAAGCAAGCTTGTGATGTCTTTACCATCTATACTTTGATAAATAGTATCGTTAACTGGAAGAATTGGCATACATCCGCCATATTGTTTGGCATTGTTTATGCATTCTGTAATGAGTCTTTCTGAAACCAAAGGTCTTACTGCGTCATGTATGATTACAACATCATTTTCTGACGGATTAAACCGAAGACATTCTCTCAATCCATACAAAATCGATTCCTGTCTTTGTTCTCCCGGCAAGGCAAATGCTAGAAATTTAGATATTCGACGCTGTATGAGCCATTTTCTTATTTGATCATGCCATTCTTTTGCCGCAACAATAATAATTCCATCTATTTCTCTGCAGTTTTCAAATCTTTCAAGCGTATAAATAAGAATTGGTTTCCCATTAACTTCAATGTATTGTTTCGGAAACCCATTCATCTTCATTCGCGTCCCTATGCCACCAGATAGGATGATTGCATAATACATATGAGATTTATATGATGACAAGCGTCATCACATTTTCCTTTCATTATTCTTATTAAGGTATAAATCTGATCTTGCAAAATCAGAAGCGTATTTCTCAAAAAGCTTTTTCTTGTTTAGTCCGTTTTCCGTATACTCAACAATATACTCTGCCACTCTTTTCGCCGCATTTTCGTTGTATATCGCGCCGACTTTATCAAGATAAACCTCAAGATTCTTCAAATAGGTCAGATAATCAAAATTTCGAATGATTCCTTCTAGTTCATCATTATTCTCCGCGAATGGATAAGGATATTCATTTATGTCAAAATACATATCTCTGTCAGCTTGATATGCCTTCAAATCAGGCAGAAATCGAAAAACTGGTTTTTTCATCAATGCGAAATCATATGCAACTGAGGAATAATCAGTGATAAGAAAATCAGCAGCAACAAGTAATTCTTGCATATCGGTATATGTATTTCCATTAATAACTTTATTGATTTCATAATCCAGCTTTTTTCCTTCTGATTTTATGTTTACATGCATGTGTGTTATTATGACATATTCCTTTTGCATCACTTCGCTAAAGGAGTTTAGAAGCCTCGAAAAATCAATTTCTTTCAAGAATTCCTCATCTTCTTTTCGAAATGTAGGAGCATACAACAAAATGCCTTTGTCATGGTCAATGCCGAAATACTCTTTTACTCTTTTACATATATCCTTCTTGTCATTGGATAAAATCGGGACATTTCTGGGATAACCAATTCTGGCTACAATTCCATTAAACCAAAATGACTTTTTATAAAGCATGCCTGTAAAATAGTCAGCTGCAATCATTATATCAGTGTTCTTCGCATCCTTAATTGCTCTATTAACATAGATATCGTCAAGTTTTTCTATTACATCCTTTTCACATTTTTTCCCGCCACCGCCACCATGCCATGTCTGAATATATAAAGTCTTTCTTTTTTTGTACCTAAACTTTTTTCTGCAATTATCAATCCAAACTGCTGCCGTTACTAGATGATATATCGCAGTCAAAGATTCGGATTTACATGGTATTATTTCGGGTGGCAAAGTCTCAGATAAACTCATGTCATCAAGAAGCCAAATAATCTTGTATTTTTTTTGTGTTTTTAATTCTTCAACGATATATTTAGGATTGTCCGAATAACCTCTCTCATGAAAAGAAGAACATACCACTTTATTCTTTTGAACAGGCAAAAAGAAACCGCCAAACCATACAAGTGCTTTTATGGATTTAGAGATAAAAGCTTTTGGCTTCATAATCTAACTCCTCCAGTAGATTGTTTAGACTAATCAAGTTTTTCTTCCCAGCATTTGTTTTGCTGTCATAATTAAATACTTTAGGTTTTCATTCTTTGTTATAAGGCTCAACAAAATATAAACCACCGCTCCACATAGTATCTGCAATAATAATACAATTACATTTTGGGGCAATCCCCAATCAAACATCAATACTACAAAACACATGATCAAAGCATTAATAAAATTGGGAAAGATGTCCGCGAATTGATCTTTCACGCTGTACCCTAATAATTTTATATTAGGAATGCAGTTAACAATGATAGCAATCGCAGTACAAACAATTGATGATATGGCTAACTCAAACGGAGAGTTCGTAAACATTATAAAGAGAAAAATAACTAAAAAATAGGATGCCTTTTTAATAATCTCCATTTTCAAGAAAAGATCACTTCGCCCCATTGCTTTTATAGTCTCGCAATTTCCGGCATGAATCATTTCAAACATATATGCAATACAAAAAACCCTGATGAATGGGACTGCCGGCATCCATTTCTCCGTTAAAACGACACAAACAAATTTTTTTGAAATTGCAAAAAGCCCAAACATAAGGGGAAACATTATATATGATGAAGTTTTGATAAACCTTCTTGTATACTTTAGTAGTAGTTCTTTATCATCTTGATACTTAGCCAAAACAGGAAACAAAACAGCTGATAAAGTGTAATTTGTATTTGAAGAGATTAAATGCGGAAAATGTTGACCTTTTGTATAAAACGAAAGATCGGCTTTTTGATATTTTATTCCAACTACAATGGGGTTAAGATAGACATAGATATTGGAGATCATCGAGGTGGCAAATATTTTCCAGCCATAACCGAGTAGTTTCTTGAGCTTTTGAATTGATACCCGAAATGATAATGGCATCTTTGTTGATATGGATAATATAACTGTATCAACAATGGCATTCGTGATCTGTTGAGCCATTAAGGCTTTCGCACCAAATCCATTTATGGCCATTAATATGCCAACAAAAGCCGAAACAATAGTTCCTCCTAATGTCGACCAAAAGAACTTTTTGAAAAGTAAATTCGATGAGATGTACGCACATATTACCGATTTATATGCCAGAATTGGGAGAATAAGTCCCATTACTCTTAAGAAGAAAACTAGCTCATCATTATGAAACCACCTTGCCAAAAAAGGGGCGGCCACAAAAAGCACAGCATAAGACAAAGCAGAAATCGTTAAACTGAATACGAATACAGATGAATAGTCTTCTTTATCTGCATCTTTCTTTTGTATTAATGCACTATTAAAGCCGCCAGAAATCAAGATATTTGCAAAGGCAAAGAAAATGGCGGTTATGCTAACCACACTATAATCTTCTGGCATTAATATTCTTGCAAGAATAACAGAAACAATTGTTGCCACAAGTTGTGCTAAAAAACGTTCTGAGAACTTCCAAATCACGCTCGAAAATGTTTTTTGTTTTATACTATCAGACATCTCAATTCCTCAGGTTTTATGGGCGTCGCATAATAAGGACATAATCATTTAATCATTCTGAAAAATTTATGACTTATCGACAATAGAAAAAAAGACTTTATTCTTACTTTGTATTTCATTGCCATCTTTGTCGCTCTAAATAAATACCCTCTAATAATCTTCGAATCTTGTTCTTTCCTAGGTAACTGATTCCAATAGAATAGTATCATATTTAGGCAATACTCGATTTGATGTCTCCCTAAATCTCTTTTATTATCAAGATGCGCTTCGATAAATGAATCAGTCAATTCAGCACTTATACACAATGAATGGACTTTATTTTGCCAATCTTGTTTTTGAGTGATTGAATTGGATCTGTAGCGGCGGTAATACAAAGCTTCGTTTATAACGCCAACTCGCTGGCAGAACGTCATAAGTTGAAAATTGAACAGATTATCCTCATGTAGTATTCCTTCAACAAATCTTAAGGCATGCTCTACGATTAATTGTCTTCTCATCAGAACTAAACAACAACTTGGATAATAATCGTCCTGTTCAACTGATTCTTTATAGAATTCCAAACCATTCATAACATCGGGATATTTACCAGCAAATTTATACCCGTTTTTGTGCTCCCAGCGATACTCTTTCGTTCCATCTTCAAAAGTAAATGCAGAAAAACGAATCGCATCAAGATTATAAGTTTTCGCATGATTATAAAGTGTCTCCAATGCGTTATCATGTAGATAATCATCGCTGTCAAGGAAGTACAAATACTCCCCTTTCGCGACATCGATACCAGTATTTCTTGCCGCACTCAGTCCACCATTTTTACGATTGATTAAAACAAACCTAGAATCTTTTTTAACGAACTCCTCTGCAATCACCCCGGAAGCATCCGTCGAACCATCATCTACAAGAATAACCTGCATGCTTTTCAACGTCTGATGTTCAAGACTATCCAAGCATTCTCTCAAATAGTTTTCGACATTAAATATAGGTACCACAACTGATATAGCGAATTTATCCAATATTTTATTCATGGATTGCGCCCACCACTTTTATCTCTTTTTCCATTTTCTTAGTTTGCAAAATACCTTCTTTTTAGCCCACTCTTTTATAAGCGTTTTTCTGTTTGTAAATACATGATATCTATAAGTAAATTCTAATCCCTCTTTTTTTGAAAATTTTGATTCGGTCTGAGTATCATATAAAAAGAACACATTACCCGTAATGCCTTGCAGAACATTCCTCTCCTGAGGCTCCAATACTGCCCCAAAAGAAGCACACACTTTAAAACCAAGTTCTTGAGGTGATATTACATATCTTTTGTTTTGTGTCCGGCCATATCCATAAAGATCCATACAAATTTCACCGAATGGAATCCCACACAGATTCCTATTTTCGGGTAATACTCTCTCAAAAAAAGCATCATATTTTGCACACGAATTCGAATCGAAAGGGGCGAAATGATAATTGCTTTTGAATTCATATAATAACTGTGTTTGTAATATTATAGATGCTTCATTCGTGTTTTGTCCATCTTCCGAGAAGCAAGTCGACAATGCCATGTACGGATATGCAAAATACTTGTCTTTTTCTATACAGTATTTTATATGGTATCGTTTCCACGAAGTATCAGGCCATGTTGTTACAAAATATGGAATGCTCTCTGTATCGCCAAACTTTTCATCATTTGTCAAATACCAATTATAAAACTCTTTCCATTGCGATTTCATCCATATTTGTCCCCATGAGGAAGCGAACTGAATGAAATATGTATCATACTCAGAATAATCCGCCCTAAATGGATATTTATTGTTTTCATTTATTGCATATCCATACAAAGAAATCCCAGCAATTTCGCTGCTGTCTTTGTAAAAGGCGACGGATTCTTTCATATATTGATAAAACGCCGGCGATACTGCAATATCATCTTCTAATACAGCTATGGCGTCATATTCATCAAGGTATTTGCCACAACCAAGAATATGCTTTTTTAATCCCTGGCGCTCTTCGAATGTGATTATTCTTTTTTCGCCATGATCCCAATTAATGCTTTTCGCCACATTTTCAACATCGTCTTTTCCGCTATTGTCAATGCTTATGATTAAGTCGACAATATCTCCGCAATATTCCGCTCTCAATATTGAATTCATCAATCGCGAAAAGCTATTAACTCTATTGTATCCAATAACAACTATTGCTAATTTCATCGTGTTCCTCGGTCAAACTTTTATCTTTGTTACATTTTGTCTTTATTCTTGGCATAATTTAACCTTTTGATCTATATCCTTAATCTTATATATCTGTCCATTAACCAATTGAGAGGGATTGTCAAATATCGCCGAATATTTTTCCAAAAAGGCTTCGTCTAAATCCCGAAAATATATATAATCATAAGCTTTTAATGACTTAACAAATTCATCAACCTCTATATCGTTGGACCATATGTCTCCTTCGTTGACCTTTGGTCCGATACTTCCGCCACCAATTGTTCTGGGATTACAATAGTATCGTTGATGCCATAAGAAATCACCATTATCGCCTCGCTTGACAACATAAATACTGTCGTTTTCATCTGTTGTATTCATAATGAGCTGTGCGCCATCTGTATATGCTTTAAGCTTTTCTTCATCTCTGGTAACGTTCCCCGGCATGACTTGATCGAATACTCCCTTTTGGAATACTAACAGCAAAGTAAGCGATAGTAACATATAATAAATCACTTTGCTATGATTTTTCCATATCTCAGAATTATAGAAAACCGCAATCAAAAGCAAAAGAACTGCAATAACAAAGGAATTCATGTATCGTTCATAACTTGCAAGTCTTGTCGCTTCATACTCTGAAAAAGCCGTAGCATAAAGAAAATAGATCAGCAAAGCATAATATATTCCTGAAACCAAAACCCACATTCCTAGTAAAGCAGTAGTTCTTTTACGATTTTTATTCTTTACAAATATAGACATTGCAAAAAAAGCAACTGCAATAAAAGCTATCACAAATGTGTATGATCCATGAATTAAGATATCTCTATGAATAATAGCGTCAACAAACGAATCTCTTACTTGCTTAAGATATGGAATCGAACTGCTTTCCGACTCCCAAAACACCTCCTTTATTGAAGATATTTTCATACCGCCATAACTTTGAATTCCACGCATTTTACCAATATACTTTGTAACAAATGCATTAAACCATGTCCAAAGGGCAACCGGCACAACAATTACAGGCAGAATCAAAAAAGATTTTTTCCAGTTTATTTTTTTCCCCGAAATTATCAATGAGCGTACTACAAAGTATCCAATAACCAATGGCGCTAATGCCATTGCAATCATCTTGGATATAACAAGCACCGAAATGCCAATTGTTAAGGCCAAGAATGCATATAACAAATCTTCGTATTCCTTGTATGCTTCAAACATACACCAATAAAACACAATACCAACTGCAACATCGCAATAAATAGAATGATAAAAGCAGAAAGCATCATTCGTCTTGAATAATAGCGGAACCATAAGCGCAATAATCACTGAACCTAATTGAAGAAGCTTTTTGAAATTAAAGCGTTCAAACATAGGCATCATCATTGAGAACATAAAAACTTGAATGCCACGGTAAACATCTGGCTCAGCATACCGAAAGCTTAGCTTGCACCATAATGTTTCAAATAATGTCATCGCAGGCACATAATCTTTATGTGCAAACCATAATGGCGACATACAGTACAAGCTATCAAGCCTAATACATTCCTTTAAGAAAATACCCCAATGCGAGAATTCATCCCATGTAATAAACCTTTTGTTGTAGTTTATAAAAAAACAAAATATATAAAAACAAGTAAAGGCATTCCCGCCTTCATGCCAAAAATGATTTATTGCTTTACGGACTTCACTTAAACTTGCGCCTTGCGTTTTCCAACACTTCAGCATGTAAAAAGCAAGAATTGCTGCAGTTACGACGCATCCACCCCAAATACCTATAGATAGTCTTTTGAATATCAATCCACTCAAAAGAATAATTAATATATGGGTCATATATGCTGGAGCAAGAGAAACCGAAAACTTTCTCTTAAAAAGCAAACTCCAGACAATTCCTATTATAATCGAATAGATAAAAGGACAAACAAAACTTAATAAAGAATGATACATCAACAAGCCTTCTCCCAAAAGATTTCTCACAAATAAAGTATAATGTATCTTTTTGTATAATTAAAAATCATTTTCGATATTTAGATTCTCATCTATGCATCTTATTAACTTAGCAGGATTCCCTGCCCAAATCTCATTGTCTGGAATGTCTTTTGTAACAACAGATCCGGCTCCAACAACAGAATTCTCACCGATTGTAACTCCTTTAAGGATTATACAATGCCCGCCAATCCAAGAGCCTCTTTTTAATGTAACCTTTTCTTTTTGTATGTTTCTATTGCCATTAATTCTATAATCAGCAACAACAGAATGAAAATCCGTGTCATATATAACACAATTTACGCCAATTAAAACATTCTCTTGAATCTCTATTTCTTTGCTGCAATAAATCGTACTATTGCTTATGCCAACATTTCTTCCAATGTCAAGCTTTGCTCCTTGATTAACTGTGATGATACATTTGTTTTGACCACCACCAGCAGGATTGTTTCTCCAATGACTTCGAATAATCACATTTTCGCCAATATGAAAATCTGATTTTGGCGATATGCGCAGATTAATCGTTCCATACGTCTTTAAATCTTTAGAGAACCTAACACCTAGTTTTTCTAGCATTAGGTGATTATAAAAATCGCATAATCTCCAGTAAATAAATCCTAACACTTTTCTATCCTTCTTCTTATGATTATCAGCCTTCATCATAAATATGTAGTTTGATCAATATATACTTTATTCTGAATTTGATTGCATTAATCCAAAAACGCATGCGAGAGATATAGTGATACTTGTACTCAATTTCATTAGTTTCGATTTTTGCTTCTGTAGAGTACGAAGCTCCCCCAATCATATAGTTACTTAAAACCTGATATACTGGAACATATTGTATTTCACTGTTCTTGGCTAGCTTATATCTGAATTCAAGATCACTGGAATACTTAAATTTTGTATTGTACATAAATAAATCAAGATAAATGTTTCGCGAAACAAACATGGAAGGATGAAAAATCATCTTTTTATGATTGTTGTGCTTGGATATAGATATTTCAATCTCTTCTCCTGCCTGGTCTAAAAATCGTAATGCGCCATAAATCACTTGATACTTCTTATTCGGATCATAATGCTTTACAACCGTTTCCAGGCAGTCATTCTCATAGTAATCATCGCTGTTGATGATTCCGACGATTTCACCCCTCGCCATGTCAATGCCTTTGTTCATTGCATCATAAATCCCTTTGTCCTTTTCAGATACATATCTTAGTTTTCCCCCAAATAGCGGAATGTAGGATTCTATGATTTTTACCGTGTTGTCTTTCGAGCCACCGTCAACAATTATATATTCATAATTGGGGTAAGACTGGTTCAAAACGCTTTCTATCGTTTTTTTAATTGTCTTTTCGCTGTTAAATGACGGCGTGACGATACTAAATAATAATTGTTCGCTCACTACAAATCCCCTTTGTATGATATAAAAAGCTCAACAAAATCTTTTAAATTGGATCTCATGTCCATTTTCATCAAGGCCCATTGTCTCCCTTGATCTGCAACTTTTGTCAATGTTGTTTGATCATCAACAAGTGCACTTATTCTTTTGGACAGGTCATTTGGATTTTCAAACAAGAAACCATTCTCCCCGTCTCTGATCAACTCTGAGTTTGCACCACTGTTTAACGCAAGAACACAAAGCCCAGCGGCCATGTATTCAACTGTTGTTCTTCCAAAGCCTTCATTTACTGATGGATTGATTCCAATATCATATTTGTTTAAAACATTCTTAATGTCATTACTAAACCCTCTAAAGCTTATCTTGATACTGTCACCTAGTCCTGTCAGTTGCTTTAGTTGTTCGACATAAGTTTCTTTTCCTTCGCCCCAAAAATCTAATAATATTGGTATTCTAAAGCTTGATAATTCTCTTAACGCTTTAATAATTATGTATTGTCCCTTCTTTTCGTTTATTTCTCCGACGCAAACAAGTTTTAGTTCATTACCGATTTCTTTTGCGTCGCGAGGTACAATTTGTTCAAGATTAACTCCGTCATAAAAGACTCTTATCTTATTCTCATCAAGGCCAATCTTTACCCATTCCCGCTTCACAAAATCTGAGATTGCGACAAAACAATCCGCTGATTGATTCATGTATTTGAATGGTCTGAATCGATTGTAAATCAGATTAAAATGCCCTTTGGGACATTCCCTCAGATGCCAAATGTGTCTCTTATTATGTCTTTTTGCAAGATATGCCCCAACATCTACTCTATTTGTATTACTGTAGATTAAATCAATCTCATCAAAATCAATTGCTTTTTCAGCTCTTTTTATTGCTGATTTATTTGCCAGGTAATACTTAAACATAAAATATGGCTTTAGCAATGTTAGATAAAGTCTTCTGATTCCTTTTTGCGGTTTGTGTATCGCGAATTGCCGAAAGCCACAAAAAAGATGTTGAATGCATTCTTTCTCAAGTCTGCTCCCAACTTCATCTTCGTGTCCGGTTATCACAAGTGAATCAATATTGAAATCAGTTTTCAGGAGATGGATCATCTCAATAAGTGCTTCCGTAGCTCCACCATGCTCATATTGATCAGCCACAAAAAGTATCTTCATTTCAAATCCCCGGTCTTTTCATGTTTTTTATCCTATTCTTAATCTTCCTGGCTGCAACATAAAATTCATGCGGTCTTCTTACCATAGGAATTGCAAGTCTTAAAAAACCCTCTTTCCACTTAGCATCATCATAGTCTTTTGCCAAATTTCGTGGATGTAGCAAATAGTAAGAAAAAGACTTGCTAGTAGCCAGTCGATTTATTCTCCCGTCTTCATAGTTTAAATCTGCAAATGCTATTGCTTGTTCTTTTTTGGGAGAAAAACAAAACTTTAGAAAGCTAAAAAGGCATGTATTTCTGTCAAATGCTTGTTCATGGACGAAATCACTAAAGTCTCTTGTAAATGCTACTGCGCCACTTTGAAACCTTTTTAATATCGAAAAGTCTTTGATTTCATACTCTCCAAAAATGGGAATGACATTCCCCTTTTCAACTTCATATCTTTGCGTGCTTCCGATTGCAGGGAAAAGAGTTGTTTCAAGCAGAAAAACCATGGATTCATACTGTCTGTAATCATTTTCGTCAGCAAAATTGAAAAAATACCCGTGCAAATCCATTTCTTTGAAGCTTTGCCTTTTGCTGATCCCAAAGTATAGGCCAATTATCTTTTCACCGCACAACTCTTCTAGCATAAGCTGAATGGTACCGTGCCATCCGATGTCAACCATCGCTTTGCGGCAATCCTCAAACAAGTCCATTTGGCTTAGGTATTCCATGCAATGATCTTCCGCATCTAACACATAAGGATAAACTATATTCTCAAAATCGCGAAACTCTTCTGTTACACCCAAACCTTTTACATTAACGATTGTGTTTGGCTGAAATACTTTTTCAATATCTGGATTTGCTTCGCGAAGCGTTTCATATTTTAAGCCGAATACATCCAATATATCTTTTGCCGTATATGTTTCGCGTCCAATGGTGTCAAATACCGCTTTCAGAGAACCGTTTTTCTTGACATAGGCAATTCGCATGCTTTTTCTAGATGCTTCAAGATAAGTAATCTTGCATGGTTCATTCCCAAATAACGATCTGTATACCTTTTCCACAAGATACATGTCTCTTGAAAGGAAAAACAGGTTTTCTATGCAGGAATCGATAACCATCTGATGTATCCAATAACAAAAGCCTAGAATCATGGGTCCTAGCGACTCATATCCCCATTTATATTCTGCGCTTTCGCTTTCAAGCTTTGGCAATTGATTGTTAATGTATGGATACAAAATGGATTTTGTAGTTTTTAATTCATTTCTAGAAATAAAACTTGTATTAACAATTATCGGATCTATATAAATCGTGTGAAATCCCTTGAGTCTTGGAATTATATTGTCTGGTTTTTTCCTGTCTCCAAGATGAATAATGTTTTTGGGACTCTCACTAATATCTTTGATAACATGATCAAACAATGATCCATCAGTTTTTCTAAATCCGGACTCCGACGACAAGTACAGTTTTTCGTAGCCGCATATGCCACATTTTTGAAGAACACTTTCAATCACATCCTTCGGTAAATACATGTCAGAGATCAAGATGACTCTCTTGCCCTCTTTGATCAGAAGATCATAGACTTTCTTTAACGGGATATTGGGTTCGGAAAACTTGATTTCCTGTTCTATCTCAATACTTTTCAGTTCTTCTTTATTGATATAGGCCTCATTAAGAAATTGATAAATTTCATCAAGCTGAATCTCTCTTGAGGGATTGGTCTCTTTAGCAGCTTTTTCCGCATCAATACGCGCAGTCCGAAATCCGCTAATCGGAGAATCTCCATGTCGTTGGTTGTACTCTTTCTCGACATAATCAAAAAGCATTCTTGGGTATGGAACATTTCTTTTTACAAGCGTATCATAAATGTCGAATGAAATAATCTTGTATTTACTTACTCTCTTTATGATTTTGTCAGAATTCATAAATCCTTTACGATGTAATCAGAAGAAAGTACACCTTATACCCTTTCATCATTCTCCAAAATATCTTTGATGCCATCATCTAAACCATATTGAACGCTCCAACCCAGTTTTTTTAGTTTATCGCATTTCAACAACATTCTTGTCGTTTTCAGGAAGCGAACGCCCTCCGGTTCCGTCTTCGGTTCATAAATCAGTTTAATCCCACCATGTTGTGCGAGTTTTTCCGCATAATCGTGAAGGGTAATAACATTCTCGTCATTTCCAATGTTATAGACTTCACCATTCTCACCTTTGAGCAAAACAAACAATATAGCAGATACGCAGTCATTCACATACAGATAAGATCTTTCCTGCTCACCTTTGCTGTACATCACAATATCTTCGTGATTAAGCATTTGTCTCATAAAATATGCATCTGCTCTAACATTATCCGAAACAATTTCTTTGCCGTAAATAAATGCTGGACGTACAATAGTAACATCGGAATCAAATTGCTTTTTATAACACATACACATCGTTTCCGCTGCACGCTTGCTTTCTGGATAACATGATCTAAAGGAATCCGGATTAATGCTGCCATTCATTTCTTCGGTGTAAAAATCTACGCCCTCGAAATTCTCTCCATATACTTCCGAACTTGATACAAATAAGAAGCGCGGTTTTTCGCTGGATGAATCCTCATGCTGATGCGTCCTCGCATATTCTAAAAGATTTAATGTTCCAATGAAATTTGCCTTCATTACATCTACAGGAACATTATTAAACGCACCAGGATGAGCCGGACTTGCCGCGTGAATAATGTAATCAAAGATCACATCTGTTTTCAAAGGATCAATAACATCCTGAACAAGCATGTGAAAGTCCTTGTTGTCCATAAAACTGGCAAAGCGTTCTCTTCCTCTGCTTTCATTTCTACAATTTGCATATACATTCATTGCCAATTTCAAGTCTTCATTAAGAAAAAGAAATGCTTCAACCAAATTGGATGCGATCAATCCCGTTGCGCCGGTAATCAAGACATTTTTACCCTTAAGTCTCTCCAATGACAAACCCATGGCTTCTATGCTCTTAACATGTTTAGCCTTCATAACGAATCCTCTTTTCCATAACCAATAAGGCCCAACATTGAATTATGTCTTCTTGCGTTGTAAGCCTTATATTTAGTTCGGAACCTTTAGCGAAATGAACTTGTTTGCCTTGTTCAATCATCAAAGTATTAGTTGCGCCAATGTTCTCCAATTGTTCTTCAGTTGCCTTATCAAACAGTTCGCGCAGAATGCTTAAGCGATATGCGTCCGGAGTCTGAATTCTATATAATTCTTTGCGATTCATAAACTTGTCTGAACCGTAATACTCTGTGTTTATCACCATCACCTCATCCGTACATGGTATCGCTGCGACTGCAGAATCATACTTTTCGCATTGAACCAATACATCTGAAATAATTTCCTGACTGATCAATGGTCGATTACCATCGTGTACCAAAACGATATCAGAATAAGCTCTATCATCAAGTGACAGAATTCCATTTCTTATGGATCTAAGAGAAGTTGACCCGCCGTTTACAATCTTTTTGACTTTTGTAATATTGTATTTTCTGCAGTAATCAAGAAGGATTTCATGCCATCCTTCTAAGCAGACAACAACAATTTCATCGATGCTTGGGTGACTTTCAAATTGCTCTAAAGTATAGATTATTATAGGCTTATCTTGAATGGTAACAAACTGCTTGGGAACCGCTCCTCCCATTCTTTGTCCTATTCCTCCGGCCTTTATCAAAGCTATATTCATGTTGTCTCCCTCTATATCTTCAATTCTACGATTGCATGTCTTTCTCTTTTTCCTTCTGGCGGAACCTGCATATAATTCGCACCATATCTCAGAGCCATTATCTCTTCAGCTCCACAAGGAACGGGCAATTCAAGATCTTCGAATGAAACTCTTTTATATGATGCACACATTTCACTTCTAGGATAAAGCTCATGCAGGTAATGTGCTGCCCCCGTCGGAACCACTACCATTTTTGAATTTGGATTATCAGCCTTTTCAAAACACTTATCTGCCTTTTTAAGCCACCAACTCAAGTCTTTGAATGAAAAAAACAAACTTAGTCTGCTTCTTTTCTTTATCTCTTTCTGAGCAATTTTGTTTTTTCTCGTATATTTCAGCATCGTGTCTTC
>JAIKXN010000115.1 GCA_024684055.1 Lachnospiraceae bacterium
TTCCATGGGATTCTCCTTTCAAATCAAGCACCCTGAGCGCTTGTCTTTCTTTTCCCATTATACATGATTTTTATTCTTTTGCCATAAGATTTTGAATTGACAACATTTGGAATAATACCCTAAACGCTTCTCTTTTCAAACTTCTTTTTGACAAACTTTTACAGCGCATTTCTGTCTGCACGGTGTATTTAAGATACATTTATACTGCTTACTTAATGTATTTAAGATACTTCTTGTTTTCGTACATTTTCGTATCCGCACGTTCAAAAACATCGGAAATCTTTTTATCATTAAAAGTATCAAATTCAGACATACCCGTGGCGATTACAACACCGTTTGGAACTTTAATGTTTTTGATGATCTTATTTCTGAATTTCTTGATCTTTTTATCTCTTTCAAAGAAATCCTCACCGCTTAAAACTGCCACGAATTCATCGCCGCCGACTCTGAAAACGGGACTGTGCGAAAACGAATCACAGATTAACTTGCAGGCGCTTTTAATATGCTCGTCTCCGGCTTTGTGTCCAAGAGTGTCATTAATCTGCTTAAGGTTATTAATATCGCAGACAAGCATTGCGAAAGGCAGTATTTCGGCTTTTGCATCTATTCTCTTCTGAATGGATTCTTCGAATTCCTGATAAGCATTCTTGTTCTTTATTCCGGTCAGTTCATCACGTCTTGCCATCTCTCTTTCGGAAGAAAGCTCTCTGTAATATTCCTCTTCTTTCTCGATCTCTTCGTTGATGTTTTCAACACCCATTACAAAGTGAGTCTTGTTTCCGGGCAGCATTGCCGTAAGACGCATATTCTGAACGTTATCGCCGTTAAGATGGCGGTATTCGATGCTGAAATGTTTCTGCTGCTTAAGGAGTTTGGTAATATTCTCTCTTGTAAGAATTGATGACAATCTTTCAATATCATCGGGATGGATGAGCTTTCTGGCAGGATTTTCTTCAAAATTGAAGAAATCTTTTCCGTTCATGTCATTCTTGAGATTGCCTTCTTCTTCATCCGCTCTGTAACGTGTATAATCACCATCGGCAACATTTATATGATAAACGACTTCATATCTTGTCGCCAGACTCTCTGCGATCTGACTGAAAGCAAGCCTTTCGCGTCCGATGATGATATTTTCCTGAGTCTGGTTAATATATATGGTCCTTCCGAGCTGATCAGCGATATATTCGCCTTCTTCGGCAATATTCTTGGATATTTCACATACAAGAATTCCGTAAATATACTCCTTGAAAAGAATCGGAAATGCAATAAATCCGTTAAATCCCCAAATTTCTTCTCTTCTGAACATATCATCGAGAGGACCTTTCTGTCTGTCCTTCGGAAGCACATAAAGTTCGCCGTTTTTGGAATAACATCTTAATCTGATCTCTTCGGGATATGTATACTCACTCTCATAGTCATATATCGTAGGAGTATCAAACATAAACAAAGCGGCATTATCAAGTCCGAGTTTGTCGAATTTGTTTACTATGGTATTTATTAATCCTTTACGGTCCCTGTTAAAATCCGTACATTCGATAAGGAAAGTTTCAAGTGCTCTTCTTCCGGCAAGGTTTGCATTGTTGCCGGCAATGGTTTTCTTTGAGAGGTAAATGATCGTATAGTCTCTCATATACATAAAGAGTTTGTTCAGATATATGATGCCGGTAGTGTGTTTCTGTACATCATTTATGGCAGTCTGAAGTCTCATCATGCTTTTTGTAAATTTGGCGGCATCCGTATAATCCATGGCACCGTTTTCGAAAAATATCCTGATGAGACCCCGGATTTCCTCGTATTCATCCTCGCTTAAATATTTGTCGTTAAGCGCTATAAGCATTCTTGAAATAAATTCATAGAATAATCTTCTTAAATTCACACCGTCAGTATCGACATGCTCGTATCTGTATCTGTAAAAACAATCATCAAACATTCTGTAAATGAAATTTTCGTCGACTTTCTGCATTTCACGCATGGAATACTCATACATTTCATAATTGAGCGAATCCCTGCCGTAAAGACGCGTGGGGATTTTTGCGGACTGAACTTCTTCACCCGATATCATCAAAAGCAGAAGTTCCAGAGCTTTCTGCCCGAGCGTCCAGCTGTCTGCACCGATTGTCGCAAGAGACGGTATCATGTCTCCGGCCATTCTGGTATTGTCAAATCCGAATACCTGAATATCTTTTCCCGGAACAAGGTCTTTCTTTTTCATGGCTTTATAAAGCCCTGTTGCCACGGCATCATTAACGCAGAATATTGCCTGAGCATCCGGGCACCGGTTAAGAAGTCTGGTGGCTTCTTCTTCGGTGTCTATCGACATATCGGTAGGCTCATAGCATTCTTCCGAAAATTCAATATTTTTATTTTTCAAACATTTGATGTAAAGACTTTTTCTCAGTCTGGAATCGACATTGTCTTCTCTGCCGCCGAGCATGGCGAATCTGTTCAGATTACAGACGTTTACAAGATAATCGACCGCTTCCCTGATCCCCGTTTCGTTATCGTAATTAACCGATATCATGCTTTCAACTTCGGAAACCATGAAAACCTTGGGAATATCGGCAAGTTTAGAAAAATACTTTTCATCAAGTATCTGTCTCTTTATCTTTGCCATACTGCCAAGGGCTATCAGCAGCCCGTCGAATTTACATATTTCTTCAAGTCTGTAAATAGAATTAAAAACAATTTTGTATTTTTTCTGTATGTCATCAGGCCCGTCGTAATCAACGAATTTACCGGCAATTACAACGAGCTCTATATTTTTTTTATCCGGAATTGCCTTAAGAACATTCTGAATAATGTCTTTTGCAAAATCCGTAAATACATCTTCGACTATAAGACCTATTATGAGGCTTTTTGATTTCTGAATCATTTAGAATTTCCCCGATCATCCAGTTTCTTCGAAGGTTTGGAGAAAAGATATCCCTGTGAGAAATCTATATCGAATTTCATCATCTTTTCCTGAATATTATTGTTCTCGACATACTCGGCAATGATACCGATATCCCGCGCACAAATATTCTTCCACCCTGTAATCAGCGCTATAACATTTTCGGATTCATTGTTGTCACAGCACTCCCTTATGATGGAACCGTCAATCTTGATATAATCGGAATGAATACTCATGATATGCTGAAGATTCGAATAACCGCTTCCGAAATCATCAATGGAAATCAGTGCTCCGAGAGTATGTATTCTGTCAACAAACGTCATAAGAGAATCATAATCCTCTATGTCTTCATTCTCAAGTATTTCAAACACAAAATTTTCAGGTTTTTGCGCTTTCGCCAGAAAATCAAAGATGTAATCCACCAGTTCGGTATTTTTGATATCCCTCATTCCAAGATTAATGCTGACGCTCAGATCCTGATATTCGTTTTGGTCAAACATTTCAAGAACTTTCTTTACCATTATTTTCGAAAGAGAATCGTAAAGATGTCCGTAAGATCTCGCAACGTCAAGGAACTGTCCGGGATAATAAACCGTACCGTTTTCATCCTCGAGTCTCATGAGCGATTCGTAGTGATGTATGGAATTGCTTCTGTTGTCGTAAATACCCTGGAAATAGGGTATGACTTTATCATGTGCTATCGCATAGGTTATAACGTTAACCATGCGGTATTTTTCGCGTATGCTTTCTTCATCGGCTTCGTTTTTGTCCGGAAAAGAAACATAGAACTGTATGTTCTTTTTCATCATTTCGACACGCGCCAGATAATATGCGGAATCAATATTTCCGATACTGCATCCGTCAATAAGACAGAAAAGCGGAACTATCGCTATATACTCGGCTGAAGATTCAAAAAGAAAACTCTGAAGCATCTTCATGTCATCCGTGAATTGTCTCAAGGACGTCATATAAGACGGAGTTCCTATGGCAATATGCCATCCGTCTATAAGATACATGCGGTAAGATTTTTCCTTGGCGAATTTCGCACAGCGTGTAATGTAATTCTTGTAAGTCATGTCGATCATTTTTTCGGAAAAAACTCTCTTCATGCCTCTGCTGTCCGTAATGTTTATCATGCAGATGCGGTCATAACCGTTCACTTCGATATCCATATTCAGAGCAGCTTCATTCGGAATCCCTTCAGTCTCGGAATAAAAAAGCTTTATCTCATATTCGCGGATAAGCTCCCTGATGCTTGAATCGGCAGGTTCTTTTCCGTTTATTTCATTGTTTTCAACACTTCGAAGATAATTGATCAGTTCCTGATTGTCATTTGCAAGACTGTCAGTATGTGAAAAAGCATACGGATTATATCTCTGTGTATACGCTTTTTCTCCGAATACGCTTATTACGAATGACACGGTCGCAAAAACATTTTTTCCGTCAATATTAACTATCTCCCCTGCAGTAATGCAGCCGCTCATATTCGAATTTTCGTATGCCGAAAGTTCCCATTTAAGACAGTTTGAATAAATCTGAGATCTGGCAATACAGGAATATGCGAAAATTGTTTCGGCTTTTTCGAAATTCTCTATGTGCGTAAAACTCTTTCTGTTATCGGAAACTATCTTTTTATCGTAAATAAACGCTCTCCTGACCTTGCTTCCGATCTCAACGTTATAATTTACGTGAATCAGTTCGCGTTTGCTTTTCGTATCAAGATCCGGATGCGTTTCGTAGAATTCCCTGTTTGAGGGATCTTCTCTCGGAAATACATCTTCAATGCTTAAATCGTTCTGATACCAGACGAAAGAAGGGACTTCTTTTTCCCTGTCGAAAGAAAAGGGGAAAAGTCTCGAAAGACGCGGATTTCTTTTAAGTTCGTTTCCGACGCTCATTCTGTATTCACCAGCAGCATCTTTATGGTCTGTTTCAAGGATGAAATTCTTATATGCATCCGTTATTTCTATTTCATCTCCTACAGGCTGCATTCCCGTAATGCACGAGCTGCAGCATTCCACTTCACTGCCCTGTATCGAAACCGCAATAAGACCTTCGTTTGAACATCCCGTCTCATTGAAGATATATCCGTAAGATTCAACTTTATCAGCATTTACCCCGGACGAACATGCAAGTCCGCCTATCATATGCGTGCCGGGAAAACACTCGTTGCATTTATCCACGAATCTGTAAATATCAACATATTTTGCAGTCAGGAACGTCAAAAGAAGCCTGATATTTTCAATACCAAGCGCTTCTTTAAGATTATTGCTGAGTTCATCGAACGGAATTATGTCGCCGTTTTCTCTGAATGCCGGCAACATTACCGAATTAATTTTTGCCTTATCCATCTGTGTTACCGAAATAACACACTGATTCTGAGCAAGCTTTCCTCTGTTTATTACAGCAGATGTGCTGGTACCGAGAATATGTGCATTCGGTACCAGACTTTTTATGAATCTTGCGAGTTCCACAGCTTCTTCCTTAAGGTGGATCGCAGTATGAATTCGAACTAATACATCGCCCTTCTGATTGTCAAGCATCAGCTGGTCGAATGTTTCAGCCAGTCTTGCTTTGGATATATACTGAAAATTCCAGGTAAACAATTCTTAATCCTCCAAAACATTTTTACAAAACTCTTACGCAGTTTCTTCCGTCTGATTTTGCTTTGTAAAGAGCACGGTCCATGCGCTCAAATGCTTCATTGAAAGTATCATCTTTTGTTATATGAGTCACTCCGATACTGCAGGTTATATGGCCGCAGATTTTAAATTCCGTTACGGAAATAAGTCCCCGTAATTCTTCAGCCTGCTTAAGTACCTCGTCTTCATTGGTCTCATATAATACTACTACAAATTCTTCTCCGCCCCAGCGTCCGATTGCAGCATACTTGTCTTCGAAGTATTCCTTTAAAATACGTGCAAAACGTTTAAGTGTCTTGTCACCCACTGCATGTCCGAACTGATCGTTAACATTCTTAAAGAAGTCCAGGTCAAGCAGCAAAAGCGATGCCTTAATGCCCTTCTTGTTGAAATTATCAAACGCATTATACATTTCCGTCTCGATTCGTCCATGGTTGAACACTTCCGTAAGTGCGTCTTTGGATGCGAGTTCCTCATATTTCTTGAGTTCATTCATAAGTTCCTGAGCGTTCTCGTTAATATCCTGAACCATAAACACGAATCTGAAGTCTTCTTCGCTGTTATTGGTCATAGCACGGCTGAATGTAAGTTTAACCCAGATAAATTTTCCTTCAAGATTCTGCATAAGACAGTCAAATGATGAAGTACGTCCGGGAGCCAGATGTTTCTTAAGATATTCGGGATCGGTTCTTTCCATGAAAAGAGCCTGATCGTCGGGCCAGATCATGTTGACAATCATGTATCTCCACTCGGAATACTTAATGCTTGAGTTCATGGTGTCATCCGATATTTCCGTAACACTGATACTGCTTGTTTCGTCTTTAAAAAGATCGATATACATCGAGAAAAGATAGGAGTTCTGGATGGATTTAACTTTTTCGTTGGTAAGGAAATCCTGCATATACTCACTGTTGTCAAGTTCATCAAGAACAACAAGGGATATATTCTCATTGATGGGATATACCATCATCTGTACGGCATATTTTTGCTCGTTATATGATATATTAAGCCTTCTGCTGTATTTACCCGTGAATTTTCCGAACGAAGGAATAAAAACCTTATACTCGTCGGTAATCTTGTCCGAAGAGCCGTTAAAATGAAACCACAGTGTCTCTATCAGTTTCTGGTAGCTTCCGCGTTCTTCGATAAGATCCTCAAAAATGCCTTTTCTGAAAACACTTTTAAATTCACCTGCCTCGGCATCAACAACCAGAACGGCGTCCACATTATCCTTTATATATTCAGCTATTTTTTCAAGGGTAAGATATTCAAAATTCAAGTCCATCTTTAGTCCTCCAAATGCCCATTTTTTACACATTTCAGCGCTATACGCTACAATATTTTATCGACATAAAAAGGTAACTTTTTAACCCATTATTCAAAAAAGCAAATTTGAAATTACAGATTAATTTATTTTTCACCTGTTATAAAGAAAATTCAGAATTCAGTCTCACACTAAAATTTTTCCAAAACCTTTTTTAATCAGAAAAACTTATTGTTTTTTCTTCATTTCGGCTATCTGCGGTATGGCAACCGAGAGTTCGTCAATTCCCATATCAATAAACTCTTCGGTAAGAGATGTATCCGCTGCCAGTTCGCCGCATATTCCGACAGGTATGTTATTTTCCTTCGCAGCCTTTGCAGTCATCTTTATCATTTTAAGAACCGCCGGACTGTGGGTATCATAGAATTCTTCAAGTGAAGGATTGGTTCTGTCCATGGCAAGTGTGTACTGAGTAAGATCGTTGGTACCTATGGAGAAGAAATCCGCTTCCTTTGCAAGTTCATCGGCAACCATTACAGCCGCAGGCGTTTCAATCATTACTCCGAATCTTATATTTTCGGCAAACGGAATATTTTCCTTTGTAAGTTTCGCCTTAATTTCTTCCGTTATCGCTTTTATTTTTTTTACTTCGTTAACAGACGTTATCATCGGAAACATTACGGAAAGATTACCGTAAACTCCCGCTCTTAAAAGTGCGCGAAGCTGAGTCTTAAAAAGTTTAGGCTTGTTAAGACAGAGCCTTATGCCTCTTAATCCCATGGCCGGATTGTCTTCCGCTTCAAGATTAAGATACGGCGCGTTTTTGTCGGCACCAAGATCAATGGTTCTGATAATTACCGGGCGGGGATTCATCTTCTCAAGGATCGACTTGTAAACCTCAAACTGTTCTTCCTCTCCGGGCTTTGAAGCATTCATGAAAAGATACTCCGTTCTGAAAAGACCTATTCCGTCCGGATCGTATTTAAGTGCCTCGTTAACGCAGTTCATTCCGCATATATTGGCATAAATCTTTATTCTGTTTGTTTTATCCCGAG
>JAIKXN010000116.1 GCA_024684055.1 Lachnospiraceae bacterium
AATCATACGGCTGGTATTCCCTGATCGAATTGAATTCAAAAGGGTCTTCCATAAGTTTGATCTTTTTGACCACATCACCGGTGAATTTAAGCAGATCGTCCGAGAGTCTTTCTCTCGGAATTCTTCCGGGCAAAACAAGAACAGACGAATACTCTTCCGAAGTTGCGAAAAAACTTCTGTTCATGAAAATATCTTTTCCGATAATATCAATCGAAGAAATTTTGTATTCGCCACGCTTGGTCGCTTTGAACATATATTTTCTTGTAATTATCTGATAAGGTCTGCAGGTAAAATAATCGTTTCTGTAATAAAGATCTGTAACAGCAGTATTGCTTTCCTTCATAAACTCAAATGTTCTCGTTATGGAGAATTTGAGCTGAAGAACAGGCAAAAGAAGCGCTTTGTCGTTTCTTATCACTTCGACAAGCGCATTCTTATCTCCTTCCCTGATAATGGGTTCCTGGAAATCAATATTTACCTTTAGACCTTTTAACCAGTTTTTCTTAAAAAGAAAGCCCTGAATTATATAGAGCACAAAACCGATTAATATAACGATCAGGAGTCTCATCTGGTTTCAAATTCTTCACTGGGAACTTCCACTCTGCTTATAAGCGAATCAAGATACTGTTCCTTGGAATTCTTATCCTTTCTGTTAATGAATAATATCCTGTGCATAAAAACTGGAATTATCAATGATTTTATATCATCGGGGATAACGTAATCCCTGCCGTTTATCAAAGCCGATGCCTTTGCAGCTTTTAAAAGAGCTATTGCACCTCTGGGACTTACTCCTATATATGTTCCGGAATCGGATCTGGTAACTTCACATACCGAAGCAATGTATTTAATGAGATCGTCATGAACTCTGACATTATTAAGGAGACCCCTTATCTCAAGAATATCATCACCTGTCGCTGCTGCATTTAACTCTGTAAGAGGCTCGTCATTTTCAAATCTCTTAAGAATTGCTATCTCCTCTTCAAGAGTAAGATTTCCCAAAGAAAGCTGCATCATAAAACGGTCAAGTTCAGCCTCAGGAAGAGGGAATGTTCCTGCTGTTTCCACCGGGTTCTGAGTTGCTATAACAAAGAAAGGTGTCCCAAGCGACCTTGTCACACCGTCAATCGTAACCTGTTTTTCCTGCATTGCTTCAAGAAGCGCAGACTGCGTTCTGGGAGTAGCTCTGTTGATTTCGTCGGCTAGAAGAATATTGGTCATAACGGGACCGGGAACAAAATTAAATTCTTCCGTCGCTCTGTTATAAACGTTAAGACCTGTAATATCGGCAGGCAGAAGATCCGGTGTAAACTGAATACGCGAAAAAGAAGAATCAATGGAAACCGCCAGAGATTTTGCCAGCATAGTCTTTCCGGTTCCGGGAAGATCTTCCAGAAGAACATGACCGTCCGCTATAAGACAGATCAGAA
The DNA here is from genome assembly GCA_024684055.1 of Lachnospiraceae bacterium. GTDB lineage: Bacteria > Bacillota > Clostridia > Lachnospirales > Lachnospiraceae > UBA3766. The sequence continues at coordinate 1,428 of JAIKXN010000116.1, forward strand.
CTTTTTCTATAACGTCGTCTTTACCGATAATTACTTTACCGATGTTCTCCTTTATAATGTTAATTTTTTCTTTAGCCTGAGCTATATCCATAACGCTTTCCTTCCTTTGCAAAACAAGATATATTTAAAAATGTCATATTCACATACTATTTATGCAAATATGACATATTTTCAAAAACTATACAATGGACAAATTAAATAAAAAAACTTGATAAAATAAGGATTATTGTCCATTTTTCGAATCAATTATATCTATAATTTCAATCAATGTATCATCCCATAACATTCTGCCTTCGTAATTTATACTGTCATTTATTCATTCGTTATAAACATCGCATCTCCGAACGAAAAGAATCTGTATCTTTCTTTTACGGCTTCCTCATATTCCGCAAGAACATTTTCTCTTCCCGCAAGCGCAGATACCAGCATTATAAGCGTTGATTCCGGAAGATGGAAATTGGTTATAAGGCAGTCAAGAACCTTAAACTCATATCCGGGATATATGAAAATCTCCGTATTCCTGCATTCTGCACGAACCGTACCGTCATCATTCGCTGCGGATTCAAGAGTTCTGCAGCTCGTGGTACCGACACAGATTATTCTTCCTCCCTGCTTTTTGGCTTGGTTGATAATGTCTGCGGTTTCTTCCGTAACCTGATACCATTCGGAATGCATGTGATGATCGAGAATATTATCCTCTTTAACAGGTCTGAAAGTACCGAGTCCCACATGAAGTGTCACAAATGCAACTTTAACTCCTTTTTCCCTGATCTTTTCAAGAAGTTCATTTGTAAAATGAAGACCTGCCGTGGGAGCAGCCGCAGATCCGTCATATTTTGCATAAACAGTCTTATATCTGTTTTTATCCTGAAGTTTATGTGTAATATAAGGCGGCAGAGGCATTTCACCGAGCTTATCCAGGATTTCTTCCCAGATGCCTTCGAACTCGAATCTGATAATCCTGTTTCCTTCCGGAGTGATATCGATTATTTCGCTTTTAAGGATACCGTCTCCGTAAGAAAACTTATAACCGATCTTAGCCTTCTTGCCGGGCTTAACCAGACATTCCCAGTCAGTATCGGAAAGCCTCTTTAAAAGAAGAAACTCAACACTTGCTCCCGTACCATCTCTTACACCGAATAATCTTGCGGGAATA
>JAIKXN010000132.1 GCA_024684055.1 Lachnospiraceae bacterium
TATTTTTCTAAAGTGTTGCGTTTAAGTTGAAAATCTTGCGTGAAAATTCAGTGAACTTCAGGCTTCTACGATATGCAGTATGTCAAGTATCTTCTTCTGTTCAGCTACCCCTGTATGCAGTAACCGATTCTTCAGCTCGGGTACGATCCCGTCGTCTGAATATCCCAGAATCTGATCCGGTGTCATGTTAAGCACCCTGCAATATCCTAACAAAGTATCAATACTGGCTTTAGACACGCCACGTTCTATGGCGGATATATGGTTCGTGGACATTCCGATCTGCTTTGCAAGGGCAGCTTGCGATATCTTTCGGGACTCTCTGGCAGTCTGAAGCATCTTTCCTATCCGTATATTTGACTCCATATCAGACTTGTTCGGCATTTTTGTATTAAAATCTCCCATATTATATGTGTAGGCCACGCTGATCATCTTATGATATATCGGTGGCAATTACAAGATGAAAATTCCAAAATACATATAAATCAGTATACGGCATATTGATTTGTGATGATATATATTGTATTATGATTACTGTAAGTAACGATATATCAGTGAGGAAGAATGATGTATACGATTGAAGATTTAGTTGAAAGACTTCAGGAATGTGTAAATATTCAGAAACAACAACAAGAGATTATCGGTGAATTACAAGCCGAAAACAATCTGCTGTCTTCTACTATAACAAATAAAGAACTTGGCAAAATCAACGAGGAGCGTCGAAGTCTACAACAGAAGATGTTCATATGCGAATCGAGGCAAAGAAAAGCGGAACAGGATCTGCAGGATTTTCAAAACGAATACTCTGCTGATTATAACGAACTGCAGGAACGGCTGAATGATGTTAAGTCAAAACAAGGCAATATCCGAAAGTATATCACTGGAGAAGCTAAAAAAATTATAAAAGACAAGGAAGCTGCATTAGAAAGGGAATACAAACAAAAGCAAAGAGTTCTTGATGCTGAATATAAAGAAAAAGAGACTGTATTATTTCATAAGATTACCTTTCTGAAGAAAACCGTTTTTGCTCTGTGCGTAGTGATAACGGTATTGTTGATAATTATGATTTCGAGGTGACACAAATGGTTTATAATGTAAATCTTGGACGAACCGGACTGTTAGATATAGACAAAATAATTAACGCTGGTGACATTCCAAATCATAGAGCTACAAAACCTAATGGGTGTTTATGGGCAAGCCGCCCAGATTGCGACTATGGATGGGAGGCATGGTGCAAAGAAAACCAGCCGGACTGGTTAAGCGTAGAACATGCTGAAGTAGAGATAAGCGACAATGCCAGAATACTTAAAATAGATTCTGAGGAAGCGTTTGACAGATTGCTATGTTGCGGAGCAGATATCGGTTTTCGTAATCTTTCCGAAGACATGCGCTACGCCCTTGCGGCAAATACCAACTGGTCTAATATTTCAAAGCATTATGATGTTGTCGAATTCAGGCTTGATGACTATTATGAACCACGCTATATATTGGGCAACATTGATTGTGATTCAGTTGCTATTCTTAATAAAGATGTAATAACCGAGATTCGTAACCCAGCTACTGTCACATTAAGAAAAGAAGCTGATCGTATTGAAATAGAGCCAGGCACTACGCATATTGGCGAATATGAATTTGCCGGCTACGCTAATGTAAAATCCATTGTGATACCAGAAGGTGTGGCAGAAATAGGCGTTGGAGCATTTATTGGATGCGCCAGCCTTGAAAATATATCGTTTCCGAGCACTTTAAGGAAAATTGATTCACGGGCATTTGATGGATGCGATAATCTAAAAGAAGTAACGTTACCGGATAACATAGAACATCTTGATGGATATCCTTTCGACGAAGATAAAACATCTGTCATATTCAGAGAACATAATCTTACTTCACTCGAATATGTTGATAAAGGGATAGGGTTGCAGGACGCATTGGAAATGGTCAAGCAATCAATGCAGCATGAAATTACGATTAACTCCACTGACGAGGAACGCACGGAAATACTGTCAAAAAAGAAGTTGGTTATAGCTCCGTGGAATCAGTCAAAAGAGCTTGTAATCACCGATCCTAATGAAAGTACAGCAAAAGCACTGAAACGTTATTCCATAGAAATGGGGTTAAAAGGGAAAGATATCTCTTTTTCAGAGTTTCATTCGCTCGTTACATTCACACAGTCAACTCTTAAAGAATCCATAACACAGATGTCTAAAAGAGGGGCAAACCTTACGAATCTCGGTAAACTGATGTCGGTTCTTGAACCTGTTTGCGATAATGCAATAAAAGTCGAAGTTGAACCATACAGGCATGTTAACAGACGACAATATGATGAAATTAAACAATGTCATCAGTTCCTGAGTGCGTTCCATGATGGAGCCAAGGCGTATCCGGTAAAAATAACGATTAATGAAAAAAAAACGCAAAAAGACCAGTTTTACATGGTTGTGACCGTAGGCGAAATAGATATATCAGCAAAACTAAAAGAAGCCCTTACCAACACAGGGGCTTCCCATCAAAGCGATGAGAGGAGCCTGTCTGACGGCGGTACTTCTTTTGTAATA
>JAIKXN010000216.1 GCA_024684055.1 Lachnospiraceae bacterium
TTTCCCTTTCTTTTGGTTAGTTTTGCCTAACCTGTATTTCAAAATTAAAGCCCGATTTTCATCAGGCATTATTTTACTTAATATCCAAAAAGTGTTTTAATCCGGCCAGGCAGAATTCCGAAGCAAGTTTGGTGTCACGCACTACTTCCTCTTTTGTCTTTCCGCCTTTTAAGCCATCGAAAACGGAAGAAACCGTAAAATGACTGATTTGGTTTATTATTCCTTCCGATATTTTCTCCGTGTAATTGTAGTACGGGCGACATTTTTTGAGGAAAAACATTGTGTTGGCAGTTTCTTCTTTGACAAGATTATCCACAAAATGCTCATATTCCGTTCCCGTTCCTGCCATTACTATCAATTTGAATGCTTCTGCGTTTTCGAATATGTAATCAATTAAAATTTCGTTAGATGAGAAGGTCTTTTCAAGCGATTTTTTCACATCCTTTTTGGATTTGACATCCATGTATACCGTGTTTTCCTCGGAATATAATTTTTGCATTCCGTTTACAACAGGGCTTACTATTTTTGAAAACAGATCTTCTTTGCTTTCAAAATGTGCGTAGAAAGCTCCGTTAGTGACGCCCGCATCTTTGCAGATCTGTCTTATTGAAGCACCCAGAAAACCGTTTTCCATAAAATGTTTTTTGGCACTTTCAATTATTCTCTCATGGGTTTGATCATAATCGTATCCCATTTGAATACCTCTGTTTCCTTAAATTACTTTGTAATATTACACCGTAATATTACTGTTGTCAACATATAAATTAAAAAAGCACTTACCTTATTCTTCCCAAGGTAAGTGCCTTTTATCTTTTGTTTCATTATTGTATCTTTCTTGCAACCAAATGAAGGCGCATTTTTCTTGCGCGGTTTAATTTTTCGACTTTTAATCCGGCAGTGTCACAAAATCCCCTTATCTCATCGAGCGATCTTGCAGCTACATCTCCGTGCCCTATCATATTGGCCATCGGCATTTCGGTATGATTCATAAGCCAGAGTATAGGCTTTGGTGCGGTATAATCCTGCAAAATCAGTCTTCCGCCCGGTCTCAAGACTCTCTTTACGCTGTCGAAAAACTTCTGCGGATTGGGGTAATGATGAAAGCTGTTTGAGCATATGATAACATCAAATGAATTTTCATTAAACGGAAGATTTTCGCAATCTCCTACAATCCAGTCGACGCCTTCAAGATTCTTTGCTTTTCCCACTTCGATCATTCTTGGCGTTAAATCCAGACCCGTATAATGTTTCGAAGGATCTTTCTCGTATAAAAGAGATATCATCGGACCTGTTCCGCATCCGCAGTCTAAAAGGTCATGGTACTCTTCTTTTTCAAGTTCCGAAGATATATAAGGATAATCTTCCTTGCATATTTCATAGATTCCGGCGTGTTCGCTCTCATATACGTCTGCCGCTTTCGTAAACTCTTTTATCGTTAATTCCTTATATTGTTTTTCTGTCTTCATTTTAAATTATCCCTCTTTTATTTTTTTGCGATCACACAAATCCAGGGTTTGCTTGCATGATGAGTGGATTTTACTTTACTGAAGCCCGCACTTTTAAGTGCCTCTTCAATTTCTTCGGCAGTGTGGCACTTCATTCCGTCTATGATTTTCTCGAATTTAAGGCCTGTTTCATCCATGCCGTCAGACTCATTGACAATCATAAAAACTCCGCCGGGTTTTAAAACTTTAGCAACCTCAGCAAAGCATTTTCCAAGTCCCGGCCAGAAATAAATTGTTTCAAATGCCGTGGCAAGGTCGTATTTTTCTTTGGGAAGATCAAGTGCGGATGCATCTCCCTGTCTGACCTCGCATCTGCCCTGTTTGATAGCCTCCGAATTGTATGCCGTTGCCTTACTGACAGAAACTTCCGAATAATCGATTGCGGTAACATGAGCTGCAGGATACTTTTCAAGAAGCGCACCGGCGTTTCTTCCGCCGCCGCAGCCTATATCCACGATTTCTTCAGGTTCAATTGTCTTAAGGTAGGCCATGCCCCAGTCAGCCATCTTGGCATGTCCTCCGTTCATTCCGTTTACCATCATCTTTCCAAGAAAACCCTCCGGCTTTCTGGTCTGACTCACATAATTTT
>JAIKXN010000233.1 GCA_024684055.1 Lachnospiraceae bacterium
TATTCAACAATTTGAAAGAGCTTCGATATTGATATGTGCATGCGAACTTTTAAGAAAAAAATATAACATCAGCGGTGATGAAATATCAATAGGGCTTTGGGTCGGTAACAGTTTTACTTCAGGCACAATTGATGATGCCGATAGAGTTTTACAGAAATTGATGCATGGAAGTCAGGTCTCGGGTGATGAGGCGGATCCGTGTCAGGTTAAAATATGTCCGTGGTGCGGCGAAAAATTATATCCTATGCACTATAAGGTTGATACTATTAAGAAACGTCTTGAAATAAGATGCCCGAACGAAAAATGCGATTTTTATAATATTCCATTACCTATTAGAATTGTTGATGAGGAAATCTATGAATACAGACCGACTTTTCTTGTGGCTACTGTTGATAAATTCGCACAGATAGCTATTCAAGCAAAAACATCGGCACTATTTTCTGTTGATAATAACAATTTGCCTCCGGAATTGATAATACAGGATGAGTTGCATTTGATTTCAGGACCTCTGGGAACCATGACTGGAATATATGAAGCTGCAATAACAAATATTTGCGACAATGAAAAAAGACCGATTAAAATTGTTGCTTCAACAGCCACAATAAGGAACGCGTCAAAACAAATTCTGTCGTTGTACGGAAGAGACTATAATCAATTTCCGCCTCAGGGAATTACTTCAAGAGATTCGTTTTTTGCTAAATTGGCTAGCGAAGATGAAAGACCGGCGAGGTATTATGCAGGAATAATGGGGGTCGGAACCACTTTTACTACAACTTTAATCAGATTATATGCTGCTTGGCTTTATGCGTCCAGATATCTTATTGATTTGGGATATGACGAAAAGACGATAGATAATTTTTGGACGTTAACAGGATATTTTAACAGCATCAGAGAATTAGGAGCAACTCAATCTCAAATAGTTGATGACGTTCAAAGCAGATACAGCTATTTAAAGGAAAGCAAATTTGTTGATAAGTATCCTGAGTTTTCGGGAGATCCCAAATATGAGAATTCCGAAGAATTAACCAGTCGATTATCAAATGCAGAAATATCCGAGGTTATTCAGGAAAAGTTAAAAGTACCGTATAAAACTAATGATTATAAAGAAGTATACGATTTTCTTTTGGCTTCCAATATGATTTCGGTAGGTGTTGATGTCGGTAGGCTCGGTGTTATGGCGGTAGCAGGCCAATCAAAAACAAATGCAGAGTATATTCAAGCTACCAGTAGAGTCGGAAGAGATAATCCCGGACTTGTGTTTATTGTTTATAACGGATCGCGATCCAGAGATCGTTCGCATTATGAACAATTTTCAAAATATCATTCTGCATTATACAGATATGTTGAAGCTACAAGTTTAACACCTTTTTCGGACAGGGCGCGAGACAGAGGATTGCAGGCCCTTTATATTATCTTATGCAGATATTATTGCCCCGAGTTGATGCCTGATGATTCGGCCTACAAGTTTTCGCCTGACTTGGAAGGAGTAAAACGTGCAGAAGATGTAATATATCGGTATGTATGTAAAGTTGACGAGAGGGAAAAGGATAATGTTTTATCCGAAATAAGAGATATAAAAAATCAGTGGTATGAGAAAGCTCAAAGCGGAGAACTGTGGTACAGAAGAAAAAACAAACCATCTCTATTACAAACAGATATTGATGAGGATAGGTTTAGAATAATGAACAGCATGAGAACAGTTGAAAAAGAATCAGGAATATATCTTTTAGGGGGAGAATAATGAGATTTGGCGGAAAAGATGACAAAAAAGTCAAAATGAAATCAGTCGGAAAACTCAGGAAGAATCAAATGATAACGACATTTGGTCCCGGGAGTATATCTGAAATGCCGGAGTATACGGTTATTATGGCTGCAACCGATTATTGGAGTAATTATAGTCCGATTATTTATGAACCGACTTTAAAAAGGCTCAACCGTGGAATTAGTTATTTTAAAGAGCCGTATGCTTCGGAAAGCGATTCGTCCAAAGGAAATCCTGATGTTCCGGCTTTTAGGTTTCCAAGGATGCATTTTTGCCCTTCATGCGGAAAACTTGATGATTATAAAGCATTCGGTGATCCGAAAAATAAAAAATGTATGTCTTGCAACAGCGAACTGGTTCCTTCACGTTTTGTTTCAGCGTGTATTAACGGACATTTGGAGGATTTTCCTTTTGAATGGTGGGTGCATTTTGGCAATGTTGCATCGTGCAGTGACCCGGAAAATCATCATAAACTTGAAATTAAGTTTAGAAATGATACCGGTGGATTATCAAGTATTATGATTAAATGCACAAAATGCGGTCAGGTACGTTCTATGGAAGGATGCATGAGTAAAGATGCACTTAAAGGACATAAATGCCGCGGAAGACGTCCTTGGATAGGGTTTAAAACGGAAACTAACGATCCGGAAGAATGCATGGCGATATTAAGGACGATTCAGCGAGGTGCATCTAATGCTTTTTTCAGCATAACCGAAAGCGCATTGACCATACCGCCTTGGAGTACAAAGATCCATACTTTGTTAGGTAAGGAGTGGGAGAAAATAAAGACTGCTTTGGATAATAATATGGATGAAGCATTTCTTCGACAGTTTCTGGGAATTCTGTTCAAAGATTGTATTGAATCGGGTCAATACACGGTTGACGACTTCTTAAATGAAATAAAAAGATCTAATGATGATACCGATGAAGAAAATTATACTGAACAAATGATGTTTGAGGATGAATATAAGGCGTTGTGCGCAGGTTATTCATCGGATGAAGAAGGCGAACCGGAACAGTTTTTAGCTGAAGTGACAGATGTGTCTGATGCTTTAGAAGAATATATTGATGAAGTCGTTTTAGTTAAGAGATTACGTGAAGTTATTGCATTTAAAGGATTTAGAAGAATCGAACCCGCCCCTCCCGAGGGTGAGGATAAAGAAAAGGAGGGAGCCAATTCAAGAGAATTTATGCCTCCCTGGAATAAAGCTCAATGCTGGCTTCCTGCAGCAGAAATGCGAGGCGAAGGCATATTTATAAAACTAAATGAAGAAAGGTTGAAAGAGTGGGAGGAAAACAATTCCGAGAGATATTCGGAAATGGGGAAAAGAAATACTGTTAAAATTGGGAAGGGAATGTATTCGCCGCGATATGTTCTATTACATACATTATCACATTTGCTTATAAGGCAATTGACTATTGATTGCGGATATCAAGAAGCTGCTATAAAAGAAAGAATATATAGTACATATCCTGAAAGTGAAAACAGTATGTGCGGTATTTTAATTTATACGTCTGCATCTGATTCTGACGGCAGTTTAGGAGGTTTGGTAAGGCAAGGTGAATGTGATTTATTGGAGGAAACAATTAGGAATGCCTTACAGGAAGCATCTTGGTGTTCTTCGGATCCGCTTTGCATTGAATCCAAAGCACAAGGTTTTTATTCGCTGAATTACGCGGCTTGTCATGCGTGTGCATTGCTTCCGGAAACCAGTTGTGTTGCACGTAACTGTTTACTTGACAGGGCATCGGTAGTCGGTAAACCTGATAACAGAAGAATCGGATTTTTTGGAGATTTATTAGGAGGTTAACTATGTCGAGAATGATTCCTTCTCAGATGAGCGATGAGGAGAAAAGAAAAAGTAAAGCGGAGTGGAAAATTTTTGAGTGGTTACGAGAAATGGAATGGGGAGATGCTATAGTACTACATTCTTTGCCGTTGAAAGAACATGATTATAAAAGTTTCGGGGAGATAGATTTTGTAGTAATTTGCGAAAGAGGAGTTCTTTGTATAGAAGTTAAGGGAGGAAGAGTCTGTCGTCAAAACGGAATGTGGCAGTTTATTAACAGAGACGGACATGTGGATGAAAAAAAAGAAGGACCTTATAAACAAGTTCAAGGAAATATGAATTCATTAAGAAATTTCCTTGAAGATAACCTCAGAAATGGCGATTCGATTCTTAAAGCAAGTTTTGCGAGTTGCGTTATGATGCCCGATTGTATTGTATCTTCAGATGATGATACGGAGATAATACGAGAAATAACTTTTGATCAGCATTTGGAAAAGAAAGATATGGTCTCGATTTTTGAACGATCTTTCAGATATTGGGATATGAAAACTCCTAAAGGAAGTCATGAAGGACTGTCAAAAACTGACAGAGAACGATTATTGACATTTTTGCGAGGGAATTTCTCATTTGTTCCCAAATTATCTTTGTTGTTAAAGGCATCCGAAGAGCAATTATGTACAGTTACAGATCAACAATTTCTTGTTATAGCAGGGATGAGTCAAAACGATAGGATGATGATAGAAGGTGGAGCGGGAACTGGAAAAACATTTCTTGCTATGGAACAATGTAAAAAATATTCAGTTATTGGAAATAGAGTATTGTTCCTTTGTTTTAACAGTTTGATAGCAAGTTATTTGAGAGAGTCAATAAAAAAAGATGATATAGATTATACGATTGAAGTAATGACATTTCACGAATTGCTTATGAAATTGTGTGGAGAAAAAAAGGTTCCTGAAGGTATTAATGAGGATGATTATTTTAATAATTTTCTTCCGAATACATTTCTTTCTAATTTTGCATCACTTCCAGAAGAAGAAAAATATGACCGAATGGTAATTGATGAAGGCCAAGATTTGATGAATATAAACGCATATATGTGCTTGGATAATATTATTAAAGGCGGGTGGAAAAACGGAAAATGGGCAATATATTACGATCCTCAACAAAATATTTTTAACACAAATGAGGAGTTTTCCGAAACATGGAAAGAATTAAAAGCTGATAGTTTTATATACCCGTTAACTGTTAACTGCAGAAATACAAGACAGATTGCAAAAGGTAATTATGCTGTGACTCATGTATACAATCCGCCAGTTATGCAAGCGGAAGGTGAGGAAATAGAATATATTGCTTATAAAGATAAAAAAGATGAATTGAAGCTCCTTTGCGATGTGATTAGGAAACTTA
>JAIKXN010000235.1 GCA_024684055.1 Lachnospiraceae bacterium
GCTGCCCGGATGCGAAAAGAAGGAGATTGGAATAAGAGAGGGCGAGAAGCTTCACGAGATTATGGTAACATCGGAGGATTCATTCACGACCTACGAGTTCGAGAAGCATTATATCGTTTATCCCCAGATGATTTTTGCCAATAAAATGAAGCCCGATGAAACAGGTAAAAAAGTGGAAGAGGGATTCAGTTATTCATCAGGCAACAACACCTGGTGGCTAAGCGTTGAAGAGATAAGAAAAAGACTTGAAGAAATCGGCCTTTAAGCCTTTGTTAAAAATGTGTTAAAAACATTGTCCCGACTTGAAAAAATGTCGGAAAAGTGTAGAATAAATAAGTCAAAAAAATTAATTCAGGAGGATACGATAATGAAGTTAGTACCTTTAGGCGACAGAGTTGTATTAAAGCAGTTGGTTGCTGAAGAAACAACAAAATCCGGTATTGTAATTCCCGGACAGAACAAGGAGAAGCCTCAGCAGGCTGAAGTACTTGCGGTAGGACCCGGAATTCTTGCTGACGGCAAGGAAGTTAAGATGGAAGTAAAAGTCGGCGATCAGGTTATCTATTCCAAGTATTCGGGAACCGAAGTTAAGATTGACGATGAAGAAGTTATTATCGTAAAGCAGTCTGACATTCTTGCAATTGTAGAATAATTAACTTTATTTTTGGAGGTATATAAAAATGGCTAAAGAGATTAAATACGGCGCAGAAGCACGTGCAAGTCTTGAAGCCGGCGTAAATCAGCTGGCAGATACAGTCAGAGTAACACTCGGACCGAAAGGAAGAAACGTAGTTCTCGATAAATCCTACGGTGCTCCTCTTATTACTAATGATGGTGTTACCATCGCAAAAGAAATCGAACTTGAAGATGCATTCGAAAACATGGGTGCTCAGCTTGTTAAGGAAGTTGCAACAAAGACAAACGATGTTGCAGGTGACGGAACAACAACAGCTACTGTTCTTGCACAGGCCATGATCAATGCAGGCATGAAGAACCTTGCAGCAGGTGCAAATCCCATCATCTTAAGGAAAGGTATGAAGAAAGCTACGGAATGTGCGGTAGATGCGATCAAGAGCATGTCATCCAAGGTTAACGGAAAGACACAAATCGCAAGAGTTGCAGCAATTTCCGCAGGTGACGATAAAGTAGGAGAGATGGTTGCAGATGCAATGGAAAAGGTATCCGGAGACGGTGTTATCACCATCGAGGAATCTAAGACAATGCAGACAGAACTCGATCTCGTTGAAGGTATGCAGTTCGACAAAGGATATCTTTCAGCTTACATGTGCACAGACATGGAAAAGATGGAAGCGGTTCTTGAGAATCCCTACATACTCATTACAGACAAGAAGATTTCCAACATTCAGGAAATCCTTCCCGTTCTTGAAACGATCGTTCAGAGCGGCGCAAAGCTTTTGATCATCGCTGAAGATATTGAAGGCGAAGCTCTTACAACACTCATCGTTAACAAACTCCGCGGTACATTCAATGTAGTGGCTGTCAAGGCTCCCGGATACGGTGACAGAAGAAAAGAAATGCTTAAGGATATCGCAATCCTTACAGGCGGACAGGTTATCAGCGAAGAACTCGGTCTTGACCTTAAGGAAGTTACGCTTCAGGATATGGGACGTGCAAAATCCGTTAAGGTTCAGAAAGAGAATACAATCATCGTTGACGGTGCAGGAAATGCAGATGAGATTTCTGCAAGAGTCGCTCAGATCAAATCGGCTATCGAAACAACAACATCCGATTTTGACAGAGAAAAACTTCAGGAAAGACTTGCAAAACTTGCAGGCGGCGTAGCAGTTATCAAAGTAGGCGCAGCTACCGAAACCGAAATGAAGGAAGCAAAACTTCGTATGGAAGATGCTCTTGCAGCTACAAAGGCAGCAGTTGAAGAAGGAATCATCGCAGGCGGCGGTTCTGCATATATTCACGCTTCAAAGAAAGTTAAAGAACTTGCTGATTCTCTTGAAGGAGATGAGAAGACAGGTGCGCAGATCGTTCTTACGGCTCTTAAGGCTCCTCTTTATCATATCGCTGCAAATGCAGGTCTTGACGGTTCTGTTATCGTTAACAAGGTATTCGAATCTGAAGTAGGTTTCGGTTTCGATGCTTTAAACGAAAAATACGTTGATATGGTTGAAGCAGGCATTCTCGATCCCGCAAAGGTTACAAGAAGTGCACTTCAGAACGCTACAAGCGTTGCATCCACATTCCTTACCACAGAAAGCGCAGTTGCAAATATCAAGGAAGATACACCTGCAATGCCCGCAGGAGCAGGAATGGGCGGAATGGGCTATTAATTCGGAAAAATAACAAAGAGGTATAATATGAAAAAATTATTTGGTTTGGCAGCCGGCGTGCTGATGGTATTATCGCTTGCGGCATGTGCCAAAGAACAGAAGGAACTGGTAATGGCAACCAATGCCGAATTCCCTCCCTATGAATTTCATTCGGAGACACAGGAAATAGTCGGAATCGACGTTGAGATTTGCCAGGCTATCGCAGATGAGCTGGGAAGAAAGCTTGTTATCGAAGATATGGCTTTTGATTCGGTAATCACATCTGTTTATACAGGAAAAGCGGATATTGGTGCTGCAGGTCTTACCATTACGGAAGACAGACTTAAAAACATCAATTTCTCAACACCCTATACAACAGCAGCTCAGGTTATCATCGTACAGGAAGGCTCGGATATTGCTTCACCCGATGATCTTACAGGAAAGACAATCGGTGTTCAGCTGGGAACAACGGGAGATATTTACGCAGAAGACATCGAGGGCGCTACGCTTGAGAGATACAACAAAGGATTCGAAGCCGTTCAGGCACTCCTTCAGGGCAAGATTGATGCGGTTATCATCGACAATGAGCCTGCAAATGTTTTTGTTTCTCAGAATGAAGGCCTTGTAATCGTTGATGAAGCCTTCACATATGAAGAATATGCGATTGCAATCGCAAAGGACAACGAGCAGCTTCTTAACGAGGTTAACGCAGCCATTGCCAAACTCAAAGAATCCGGCAAACTTGATGAAATAATCAATAAATATATTTCTGCCGATAACTAGAGGTTTTTATGAATTTTTTTACCAAGCTTTCCGAAAGTTTTATACAGAATTTTATAGAAGCTAACAGATGGAAATACATCGTAAACGGTTTGGGAGTTACTCTTAGGGTAACTCTCTTTGCCGTTTTAATCGGAATTGCCATCGGCTTCATTGTGGCCGTCATAAGATCGACTTATGAGAAGACCGGTAAGCTCGGCTTCTTCAATTTTCTCTGCAACATTTATCTTACGGTAATCAGAGGAACACCTGTGGTTGTTCAGCTGATGATCATCTATTTTGTTGTTTTTGCTTCAGGCAGACCTAACAAGGTTTTCGTGGCCATACTTGCTTTCGGAATCAACTCCGGAGCTTATGTTGCTGAAATAGTAAGAAGCGGAATTATGTCCATAGATCCCGGGCAGATGGAAGCGGGTAGATCGCTTGGATTCAATTATATTCAGACGATGTGGCACATCATCATTCCGCAGGCATTTAAGAACGTGCTTCCCGCACTCGGAAACGAATTCATCGTACTCTTAAAAGAGACATCCGTAGCGGGCTATATCGCACTTGAAGATTTGACGAAAGGCGGAGACATCATAAGGAGCCAGACATATTCTCCTTTCATGCCGCTTTTGTCGGTTGCCGCAATTTACCTGGCAATCGTAATGCTTCTGTCATTCCTTCTTAAGAAACTTGAGAGGAGGTTAAGAAACAGTGAGCGCTGATTTAAACAAAAATACTGATACCGCTGTCAAAGAGAGTGAAGTAAAAGACAACGGCAATGCAAAAGATAAAGACGGAAAAGAAATTCTCATAAGCGTTGAAAATCTTTCGAAGCATTTCGAGGACCTTCATGCTTTAAAGGGAGTATCCATAGATATTTACAGAGGTGATGTCGTATTCGTTGTAGGACCTTCGGGTTCGGGCAAATCGACATTCTTAAGATGTCTTAACAGACTTGAGGAGCCTACCGGAGGCAAGATTCTTTTCGAGGGAATAGATATAACCGACAAGGCTACCGACAT
>JAIKXN010000263.1 GCA_024684055.1 Lachnospiraceae bacterium
CAAACTGCTTCTTTGTCCAGTCATAAACCGACTCACCCAAAAAGAAAACGTCATCTTTTGATTCGCCGTTTTTGCTCCTATCCAAAGAACATGCACAAAATAACGTGCACTCATGTTCTTTAAGTCCGTTCTTTATTTTTCCTGATAATTCTTTACCTTTTTCGGTAAACGAAATAATACTTATTTTCATTATTTTGTCGCATTTCTGTACTCCGTGGAAAAATCCGCTGAATACAGTTTTGATTTGTAATAATCCGTATGAGTTATCGCTTCGCCGATCAGAATAATTGCCGTCTTTTTAATGTCATTTATTCGGGCGGTTTCTTCGAGCGTATCTATTGTGCAGATAAATGCCTTTTCATCGGGCCACGTCGCTTTATAAACGATTGCAGCAGGTGTACTTCCCTCATATCCGCCTTCTTTAAGTTTTTCGCTTAATTCACCGAGCAGACCGGTTGAAAGGTATATCGCCATCGAAGCATTGTGTGATGCAAGCTTTTCAATGCTTTCTTTTTCGGGAACCGATGTCTTTCCTTCCATCCTTGTTATGATAAGAGTCTGCGAAACTCCGGGAAGCGTATATTCAAGATTAAGCGAAGAAGCTGCACCGAAACAGGCGCTTACTCCGGGCGTTACATCATACTTAATCGAAAGAGCATCCAGTTCATCCATCTGTTCTCTTATTGCTCCGTAAATGCTCGGATCGCCCGTGTGCAGTCGCACGGTATTTTTGCCTTCGTTTTCGGCATTCTTAAAGATCTCAACCGTATCCTCAAGAGTCATCGTTGCCGAATTATATATTTCGCAGTCTTTTTTTGCATATTCAAGGAGTTCGGGATTAACCAAAGAACCGGCGTAAATAATCACATCCGCTTCTTCAATAAGCTTCATTCCTCTTACAGTTATTAAATCTTTTGCGCCGCTTCCGGCACCCACAAAATGTACCAAATCAATCACTCCTGTTTTGCAAGACTATTCATTCACAAGCATTTTAATAAAATCATCTGCGCCCTTACTCTTGGCAAGTTCGCCGACTTCTTTTGAAAACATAATGCACTCAACTTCAATTTTCCACTGTGACCTTCTGACAAGATTGTCACAGATTTTTTCAACCGCTCCACTCATAACTTCATCGCATTTACCGCATGTCTTAAGAAGTTTGGCGGCCTCTTCAGTTGTATTGCATTCAAGAATCTCTCTTACGGTTTCAGGTTCCGTATAATGCTTTATCGCAAGAGCCGAAATTATTTCCATTCTGCAGTCGGCTTCTTTCGAATGCGTATTCATGATTCCGCCCGCAACCTTAATAAGTTTCCCTACGTGACCTGTAAAAAGAATTCTTTTAAATCCAACATCCGCAGCCATGTCAACAGCCCTGCCGATGTAGTTACCGCACTTAATACTCTTATCAAGATCGTAACCGTAATTATTCTTCATGAAATCCAGGCCGTAATTACCGGGCGAAATAACCGCATAATCAAACCCAAGCGCTCTTCTCTGATTCATTTCAACTTTAATGGTATCAAGAATCGCCTGCGTACTCATGGGTTCCACTATGCCGCTCGTTCCTATTATCGAAATTCCGCCTTCAATTCCGAGTCTGGGATTAAATGTCTTTTTGGCAATTTCCTCACCGCCCGGAACACTGATAACCACTTTAAGCGTATCCGTGAAATCAAAAAGGTCGCACACTTCGGATACTTCTTTTTTTATCATTTCTCTCGGGACGGTATTTATAGCAGCATCACCGACGGGACGGTCAAGACCGGGTTTCGTAACCTTTCCGACACCTTCGCCCCCGAGAATAATAATCTTTTCCCTGCAATAATATATTTCCGAAGAATCCGATTTTGTCTTCTCATTTTCCTCTTGAGAAAAACTAATCTGAGATGTTGTTTTTTCTTCATCGGCGAAAGAAAAAGAATCAAACGAAACAGCGGAATAAATCAATGCTCCGCTTGTTACATCAGGATCATCTCCGCCGTCTTTTTTCACTGCACACGAAACGGTATTCTCGCTTCTTTTTATATCAAGTATTTCGCATGTATAGGGAATACCTTTCGGTGTATCGATTGTAACCGTATTTTTTTCTTTACCGCTTAAGAGCATGTATGCCGCAGCCTTTGATGCAGCAGCCGCACAGCTTCCCGTGGTAAATCCGTATCGTAATTCTTTGCTCATTTTTCACACAAACTATATCTGATATAAAACCGCATTACATATGGCAGCCGCAACGTTGCTTCCGCCTTTTCTTCCTTCGTTTACAATGTATGGAATGTCCGTCTCCATAATGAGTTTTTTGGAAACCTCCACATTTACAAAACCAACCGGAACTCCGATTATAAACGCGGGATGAATTCTGTTCTCTTTATAAAGTTCATACAAAGCAACAAGAGCTGTAGGTGCATTCCCTATTGCAAAGATAAGAGGCTTGTCAATTTCGGCCGCTTTTTCCATGCTGACATATGCTCTGGTTAATCCTCTTTCTTCTGCTTCTTTTGCAACGTCCTCATCAGCCATAAAGCAGTGAGTCGCACCGCCAAAACCCGAAAGAACTCTTTTGTTAATACCCGCCATCGCCATATTCGTATCGGTTACAATGTCGGCACCGCTTCGAATAAGATCTTTTAATTTTTCAACAGCCGAATCCGAAAACTTAAGAGTTGAAGCGTAATCAAAATCCGCACTTGTATGTATCGCTCTCTTTATTACCGCACTGTTTTCTTCCGGTATAACAATATTCTGTTTGATAAGTTCTTCTTCAATTATCTGAAAACTTCTTTTCTCAATATCCTTCGGAAGAAGTCTCTCAATCATGTTCAGGTAATCCATTTTCTCTGCCTTTATTCATTCAATAGTCTTAAAAATCTCTCGTTTTCTTCTCGCGTTTTTACCGCTATTCTGTAAAACCCTTCATTTAATCCTCTGAAGTTCGAACAGTCCCTTATAAGAATCTTTTTATCAAGCATTCTTTTGTAGAGATTATCCTTCGTCACTCCGGTATTCTTAAAAAGAATATAATTGGTATCCGAGATAAAAACTTTATACCCTTTTCCCCTTAATCCTTCTTCAAGAAAACATCTTTCTTTTTCTATATAACGCCTGCTTTCTTCCACGTAAGAATACGAATTCATGCACTCACACGCAACATCCTGTGCCATTTGCGAAACACTCCATTCGGGTATGTGTTTCTTTACTTTTTCAACCGCTTTTTCATCCGAACAAACCAGATATCCAATACGTAAATCAGGTATCGCAAAAGTCTTGGTAAATGATCTTACAACGAAAAGATTGGGATATTTTTCTGTTTCCGGAATCAGCGAATTATTCTCATCCGACAGTTCAATAAAACACTCATCCAGCAAAACTTTCGTATTCTTTTCAAGACACTTTTTTACAATCTTTTCAACAGTTTCTTTACCGGTAAGTTTGCCTGTAGGATTGTTCGGATTTGCAAGTATCAGGAAATCATATCCCTTATCAAGTTCTTCAAATAAATCCTCACTGATTTTAAATTCATCCTCTTCTTTTAAAGGGTAAAAAATCAGTTTTTCAGAGTTCTCACTAAAAGCATATTCATACCCGTAAAACGACGGAACGGGAATAAGTACTTTGGCCAGTCTGAACGCATGTGCCAAAGCCATGAAAAG
The DNA here is from genome assembly GCA_024684055.1 of Lachnospiraceae bacterium. Taxonomy (GTDB): domain Bacteria; phylum Bacillota; class Clostridia; order Lachnospirales; family Lachnospiraceae; genus UBA3766. The sequence continues at coordinate 3,651 of JAIKXN010000263.1, forward strand.
TTCGGATGAACCGTTTCCCGCTATAATATTTTTATTTGAAACCGAATATCTTTCCGAAAGAAGATTGATTAGTTTCTCACATCTTAAATCAGGATATTTACCGATATTCTTAACCGCTGAATGTAAAGCATCCGTCACACTCTCCGGTAAAGGACAGGGGTTAATACTTACGGAAAAATCCATATCAATATTCTTTTTGTATATATCTCCTCCGTGAAGTTCCTGACTCATTACCTAACCTGACCTTAACAGAATGTTATTTAAAACTATTTTTATAAAAATCTTTAAACCAAAATCAAAACTCATTTTTAACTTTAATTATTTAAAATAAAAACTCGTTTCTTAGATATATTATTATTAAAAAAACTCGCTTCTTAGATACATTATTTAAAAGAAAAACTCGTTTCTTAGATAAATTATTTAAAAGAAGACTCATTATTAAACCTAAATAACATGAAAGTTGAACAGAAGAAAATATACAAGAAGCATTAGGCTTACACATAACAACTCGCATATAACCGAAGTCAGATACATAAGTCTGTTTGCGTCTTTTATATCCTCGATATCTATATCCCTTGTCTCGTCACCAATATAGGGCTTTTGAACAAGCTTTCCGAAATAATATGCATCCCCTGCCAGTTTCACTCCGAGCGCACCTGCACACGCTGCTTCAGTCTGCGCAGAATTGGGACTCGAATGATTAAATCTGTCTCTTTTGAATATCTTAAAAGCTCTTTTACCCGAGAATTTACCGCCCATAAGAAATGCGGAAACTATCATAAGAATTGAGCTTATTCTTGCCGGAATGAAATTAACAAAATCATCAAGTTTGGCTGCTGCTTTTCCAAAGTAAAAATACTTGTCGTTTTTGTATCCGATCATCGAATCCATAGTATTTACAGCCTTATACAAAAGCCCCGCCACAGGTCCTCCGATAAGAAAAAGCATCGGTGCAATTACACCGTCCGAAGTATTTTCCGCAACTGTTTCAACCGCTGCTTTTATAACCTGATCTTCGCTTAAGTTCTCGGTATCTCTTCCGACTATCATCGAAACGGCCTTCCTGCCGCTTTCAAGACCGCTTTTTCTCAAAGCCTTGTATACTTTCATACTTTCGACTCTGAGGCTCTTGGTTGCCAGTATCTGATAGGTCATAAAACTCTCAATCGCAAACCCGAGATATATATTTATCTTATATCCGAGTATGAGAATAAAAGCAGAAACCAGAAAAGTTGAAAGCAATACGATAATTACCGTTAAAACTCCGAAGCCGAAATCTTTCTTTCCTCTTTCTTTTTTAAGAAAAGCTTTTTCGAGAAGGGATATAAGCTGTCCGATAATCCGGACAGGATGTATCATCCAGTGAGGATCTCCAAAAAGAAGGTCTAAAAGATACCCGAGAAAAAATGCAGTTATATGTAATTCCAGTATAGTTCCTATCATTTTACTTCTTTACTTTAAAATCATATTTTATCTTTGACTGTTATCACAGTCTCTTCAGATAAATTCACTTCACAGATAAACCCGCAGGCATTTGAAACCTGGCAGTCGTAATAACTCATATCCGAAAACGACGAAATCATCGACATTATTGTTCCGCCGTGAACCACGAAAGCAACTGATTTAATCAGAGGGTTTTCTGCCTTTGCTTTTTTTATATCATCCATGATTTCCAAAAAAAGCTCTCTGTTTCTCTCACAGTATTCGCTCTTGGATTCACCGTTCGGAAAAGGAAGTTCTCCGTTACTTTCAATCCATTTTATATATCTTTCGTCGTCCTTTAATTCGTCGTAATTCTTACCTTCAAAATCACCGAAATCTATCTCATCGAGTTCTTTTCTGATTATCTTTTCCTGTCCCGGATAGATTGCTTCCGCAGTCTGAATACATCGTTTTTTACCGCTTAAGAAAAGCAAATCCGCATCAGGATAAACATGGCTTTTTACCTTTCCCGAAAGAACTTCTTTTCCTTCATCCGAGATTCCTTCGTCATTGTTTTTTCCGACGTATCTTTTTTGAAGATTTGATTTTGTTGCAGCATGACGGATGAAATATATTTTTATTTTATCTTCTGACCTATCCCGCATATAACCCTCCAGACTTCGTCGGCTTCTTTCGCGATATCAATAAGCATTCTTCCTGTTCTTTCACGATATACTCGCTCGAAAGGATCCGCAGGTACGATTCCGTTTCCGATTTCATCGCAGATAATAATGCAGGACGGATTTTTCTTTACAAAAGAAATAATCTCTTCTTCCGCCCTTCCGCCTTCTTTAATTCTTTTTCTTATCCATTTATTCAGATTGTCTATTGCGAATTTACGGTCTCCGATTTTCTCGATTTCTTCCTTTGTCGGTAAAGCCGCATCAAAGATACAGTCTTCCGCCAGTTCGAACTTTTCTTTTGCAAATTCAATTTTCCCCTGAGAATATCCCCCGATAACAAGTTTCATAATCTTCTCCGTTTCGACTAATTTTTTTCAAATTTGAGTTTCAATTCATAAAAAACAACACTAAAGCAATTCACGAAATAAAAATCCGTTAAATTCATAAGTAAAAGCTGTATTATATGTTTTATATGTTCTATATGCTTTATATGCTTTATACGATAATCACGTTCAAAATATGGCTTGTAACTGCAACGCCGACACACGCCGCGCCCTCACATAACAAAACAAAGCAGCCGGCCGTATCCCCTGTAATTCCACCGAATTCTTTTTTCGTTTTGAAATAGTAAAAAAGAAGTGTCAGTAAAGCGAAAATAAGAATTACTGCCGAATACAGAATATTTATGAAAAACATCAATACAACACATGCTGTCATTTCAATAATCAGAAATACAAGCACCGTGATTTTTCCGGCATTTTTCGAAAAGTGATTAAGAGTTCCTTCTTTAGCATTTTTAAATGTTATCGCGCTGTAACCGCTGAGAATTCTTGCTATTACGAATGAAAAAGAAAGAACCAGGCAAATCTCTTTATCGTTAATTACCGAAAGCGATGCCGCAACGCTGAGTACGTAAATTAACAGCATTATCACAGAGAATGCACCGATATGCGGATCCTTTAAAATCTCAAGTTTCTTTTCTCTGTCTCTGTACGAATTAATCGCATCCATAGTATCCATAAAACCGTCAGCATGAATTCCGCCGGTAATAATCAGAGGCAGTGCAATCGCAACACATACTCTGCAAATTTCGGGAATACTGAATTTAAAACAGAGAAAATTCCACGCGAAGAAAAGCGCACCGATTACTGCTCCGACAAAAGGGAAAAAGACGAATACAAACTTCATATCCTCTTCTTTCCATTCGACGCGGGGCATCGGAATACGCGAATACATGGAAAATGCAATTATAAAAGATTTAATTATTCTAGCCAAAAATTTCATATATTTTTCCTGTTACTGCATTTGCGGATTCAGTTACTTTTTCATTTCGTTTGATTTTAGATTCAGTTACTTTTTCAATTCGTTTGCTTTTGGATTCGGCAGTTTAATTTGATTAAAAAAATCACTTTATCTTAATCTCAATTCCTGCAACGCATTCATATATTTCATCAGCCATCTTCGAAATTTCTCTGTTAATCTCTCCTAGAGCATCGAGGTAACTTATCGTATAACTGTCATAACTGTTACCGTCTTCAAAAACATTATTGGTAACAATTACAAGATTATCTGTATTGTCTTTAAGCGCTTTGACAGCATTTAAAACTCTCTCGACGGTTTCTTTCTTTTCTCTGATTTCGTTTCCGAAAAACATTTCATTGGCTGTGAGATTCGAAACACATTCAAGAAGAACATGCTTTTCTTTTAAATCCATTTCTTTAACCGCTTCTTCTACAGAAGTGGGTTTTTCAATGGTAATAAAGCCCTTGTCTCTTCTTAAAAATCTGTGTCTCTCAATGCGCTTTATGCTTTCTTCATCTTCTTCATTTGAACGCATTGTTGCGATATAGTATTTACTTTTCCCCTGTGCAAGTTTGCAGATGCAGTTTTCGGCTGCTCCCGATTTTCCGCTTCCGCTTCCGCCAATATACAATACGACCATTTTATTTCCTCGGTTTTATCCAAAAAGTGAAAAACACTTTGCTTCTGATATGTAATAATCTGCCTTTTTTCAAATTACTGTATAGTTAGTCTTTATGATTTTGATTATTTAAATCTTTTATATTCTTCCATATTGAGATTTCCGAATACAGCCGCCTCTTTGTAAACACATAAAGCATTATCGAGAAGAGAAAGCATCATTACCGCACCCGTGCCTTCTCCAAGCGCCATATTCGCATCAATGCACGCTTTTAAATCAAGCTCATTTAAGATAATGCTGCATGCTTTTTCTTTTCCCACATGCGATGCCATTAAGTATTCTTTCGTTCCGGGAACCATTCTCTCAGCAAGAAGAGCTGCACTTAAAGTTATAAATCCGTCAAGAACAACCGGAATTCCGTATAAGGCCCCCCCAATGCATACACCGCAAAGACCTGCCAGATCGTATCCTCCGACTGATGAAAGAACCTCAAATGCATCAGCGTTATAAAGATTGTATTTTTCTATCGCATCATCAATAACTTTTATCTTTTTGGACAATCGTTCATCATCAAGTCCTGCGCCTCTTCCGGTTACTTCCATAGCGTCAAGATGAAGCAAAGCTGCCGTAACCGCACTGCTGGTTGTTGTATTTCCGATACCCATTTCACCGGTTGCTATTATGTCGGCACCCTTTTCCTTACAAAGTCTTACAAGGTCGATTCCGACCGAAATCGCTTTTAGCATTTCTTCTTCGGTCATTGCTTTTTCTTTTGCAAAGTTTCTCGTACCTTTCTTTATCTTCCTGTCGATGCAGTTTTCTATTTTTTCATCGCTGTCAATTCCGATATCAACAAGCAAAGTTTCGATGCCGTTTCTTTCTGCCATAACTTCGACGCTTGATTTTTTGCTCGCCATGTTTTTGGCTACAGAAAGCGTTACTTCTCTTCCGCTTTGCGATATTCCTTCATCGGTAATCCCATTATCAGAGCAGAATATAACAAGTACTTTTTTATCTAACGAAATATCCGAATCTTCTTTTATTGCGCCGATCTTTGAAATGAGTTCCTCAAAATCCCCCATTCCGTCTATCGGTTTGGCAATTGTGTCCCAGTTTTTCTTCACCTTACATCTGTATTCTTCGGATATTTTTTTTACCTTCAGATTTTGGAATTTTTCTTTATTAAGTTCAGTCAATTCGGGCTTCCCGAAGCATTCCATATATTTCCTCCATATTAAGGTGTTCCCTTAATATATCCGCCATTTTTTCGTACTCTTTTTCCTTGAATGCGGCATAATCAGTCAGTTCTGTTTCCAGGCCTTCGATACCCTTCTTTGAAGCAATTGTTCTTATTACTTCTTCCGCAATTTCTTTTCTGTCAAAGATACCGTGAAGATATGTTCCGTAAACATTTTTATCCTTATCGTAAATCAAAACATTTTCGATAACTTCCGATTTATCTTTTCCCAAATCGGAGTTATCGGAAGTTTCGACAAAAACATTCTTTTTTGAATCCAAAGCGTCAGACACATTTTTACCGGCAGTTCTTTCCGAATCCAAATTTGCGTTTTCGCCTCTTAAACTTCTTTCAGTATCAGAACACTTAATATACGTCTCTCCCATATGAATCTCATAGCCCTCGTACTCGAGATTCGAAAAATTCTTTAAAATGCCCTCAACTTCATTTATTTTTCCGCGTTTCTGTAGTCTCGTCTTAGTGTTTTTAAGAACCGTATTTGTCGGAAGAAGTCCCAGTCCTCTTGCGCTTCCTCCTTCCTCAACGCCGTCGGGATCGCTTATGCTTTCACCAAGCATCTGAAAGCCTCCGCATATACCGAAAATGATTGCCTTTCCGACGGATTTTTTAATCATCGCTTCAATACCGTTTTGTCTCATCCACAAAAGATCGCCCATGGTATTTTTGCTTCCTGGAAGTATTATCATATCCGCGCCTTCAAGTTCTTCAGGCGTTTTTACATACCTTACGGAAACGTTTTCGTTCTGCTCGAAAATATTGTAATCCGTGAAGTTGGAAATCCTCGGAAAACGAACAACCGCTATGTCGATAAATTTGTGTTTTCTCGCATTGAATCTGTCCGATAAACTGTCTTCATCCTCAAGGCACACATTCATGTACGGAAGCACACCGACAACGGGTACATTTCCTTTTTCAACAAGCATGTCTATTCCCGGATCCAGTATTGTTTTGTCGCCGCGGAATTTATTTATGATAAGTCCTTTTATTCTGTCTTTTTCATCATCTTCAAGAAGCATTAGCGTACCGAGAAGCTGAGCGAATACGCCGCCTCTGTCGATATCTCCGGCAAGAAGAACGGGAGCATCAACGATTTTAGCCATTCCCATGTTCACTATATCGTTTTCTTTAAGATTGATTTCCGCGGGACTTCCGGCACCCTCTATAACGATTATATCAGCAATTTCTTCAAGTTTCCTAAAAGCTTCTTTGATGACGGGAATGAGTTCTTTTTTGTACGCAAAATA
>JAIKXN010000059.1 GCA_024684055.1 Lachnospiraceae bacterium
TTATCTTTTAAACGGGGATGAAAGGGCGGTGGAAGAATCGGTCAGAGTAGTGGACTCGCAGATTCAGGGAAAACTGTCCGAAGATCCTTTGAGGAACATGAAGTATCTTTTTGTTGTAAACACCGGTCTGGCAACGCGATACATGATTGAGGCCGGCGTTCCGCAGGAAACGGTTTATTCGATGAGCGATTTGTATATTCAGAGAGCCGACGTAGCCGTAACAATCGAAGAGATAACGGATCTGACAAGGGAAAGCTGGACAGCATTCGTGGATGTTGTCAAATTGCTGAAAAAAGAAAACGGATATTCCAAGCAGGTTCTATTCTGCCTCAATTACATAGATTCGCATTTTAACGAGAAAATAACACTCGAAGAACTTGGCGAAAAAACAGACCTTCATCCGTGTTACCTGGCGGCACTTTTTAAGAAAGAAACGGGTAATACTTTCGGCAATTACTTAATTGAAAGAAGGATTGAAACGGCCAAAGCGCTGATAGCAAAAACCGATTATTCGTTCACGCAGATTGCCTGCTCGCTTGCGTTTTGTTCGCAGAGTCATTTCATTCAGGTTTTCAGGAAACATACGGGATTAACACCCAAGCAGTATCGAATGAAGTACTATAACGCGAACATTTCGGCGGTGGGATTGCGGAAATAAAAAGCAGAAGCAATCGGCGGATATAGAGATGCCGGAAAAACAGAAAAAACGGATAAGCAGTGTAAAAGAACAGGCAGAAAAACATTTGTAAAAGGAAAACGCTCATATGATAAAAGGACACAATCCGATACTCGGGATGGATTTTCCGGATCCCGATGTTATAAGAATAGATGATACATATTACATGGTTACGACGACCATGCACATGATGCCCGGATGCGAGATTTTGCAGTCTCACGATCTCATTAACTGGGAGCATCTGACCTATGTTTTTGACAGACTTGATTCGACGAGCGCACAGAAATTAACCGGAGAAGAAAACATTTTCGGAAAAGGAATGTGGGCGGCGACGCTTCGTTTTCACGAGGGTATTTTTTACATTCTCTTTGTAGCAAATGACACTCAGAAAACCTACCTTTACAGAGCAAAGGAAATAACCGGTCCGTGGAAAAAGAGCGAGGTCGAAGGTTTCTATCATGATGCCTCTCTTTTGTTTGACGATGACGGAAAAATATACATTGTTTACGGCAATACAGATATTTATCTTACCGAACTTAAAAGTGATTTAACCGGCCTTGAAGAAAACGGACTTCACAGACTCATAATCAGCGACAAGGGCAATAAAATGCTTGGTTTTGAAGGCTCGCATTTATATAAAATAAACGGGCTTTATTATCTTTTTCTTATTCACAGCGCAAGTGATAAATGGATGAGAAGGGAAGCGTGTTTTATAGCAGATTCGCTTACGGGAGAATTCAAAGGCGGAGATGTTCTTTCGGACGATCTCGGAAGATTTCCAATGGGCGCAGCACAGGGCGGTATCGTTGATGACGGAAAAGGAAACTATAATGCCGTGGTTTTCCAGGACTGTGGTGCGATAGGCCGAATTCCTGTGGTTGTTCCGGTAACGTGGGAAGGCGAAAAACCGGTATTCGGAATTGACGGAAAAGTGCCCATTGAATTTGAACTTCCTTCTTTAAAAGAGGGAGCAGAATATGCACCGCTTTTTGGAAGCGATGATTTTAAAAAGAATTATTTCAAAGAAGAAAACAAAGATAAAAAGAACTTCGGATGTTTCGGACTTAAGAGTTTCTGGCAGTTCAGTCATGAGCCGGATTTATCGCTTGTTGACGTCGATAAGAAAAAAGGAATTCTTAAGATTAAAACCGATAAAATCTGCACCAATATTCATCAGGCAGGAAATGTTTTAACACAAAGAACAAAAGCGAGCGACTGCGCAGCTTCCGTGACGCTTGATGCAGCAAATCTTAATGAAGGAGATTCGTGCGGTCTTTCGATATATCAGGGCAATTACATCTGGGTCGGAATCACGAAAAAAGACGGGAAACTTTTTGCGACTGTTACGACTTTTACATCGAAAGAAAATACATGGATAGTATCGAAAGATCAGGGTGAAGAGATAATTTCAAAGGAGATTGAAGGGACATCGCTTCGTGTGAAAATATCCGCTCATTTTGATAAAAACCGAGATTATGCTTATGCTTCGATTCTTAATAATGAAGGAAAATGGGAAGAATTCGGAGAGAAACATGAGCTTAGTTTCAGACTTGATTATTTTATGGGAGCGAGATTCGGACTGTTCGTTTATTCGACGAAAGAATGCGGCGGAGAGGCCGAATTTTCGGAGTTTACCTACGAAGTCTGATTAAAACCGGCATGCTTTTCATTCACGATTTTTACAGAAACTGTTCTTTTTTTGTTTACATATTGTTAACAGGAAATTTGTTGGAGAATAATAAAAATGCGTGTATATAATAAAGCGTGCAAAAAAACACTCAGGGGAAAGAAATGATCAGAAAACCATCATGCAACGAATTGCTTTACACAGACTTGCAGGACTATACAAATTCGTTTGCGATTCAGTATGTTTTTAAACTGAAAAAAATAGAAAACATTCCCGCGATTGAAGAAGCCGTAAATGAGGTTTTGAAAGCCAATCCGGGAGTAAATGTTTATTTGAAAAACGGCGGATATTTCGCCTCGGAAAAGAAAGTCAGCATCAGGGAATACAAAGTTTCCGATGACGATCTTTTTAACAATGA
>JAIKXN010000077.1 GCA_024684055.1 Lachnospiraceae bacterium
ATACCGTCCTTTAATCTTGACACATTTTTTACTTCCGAAGAGAGCACAAGAGAACTCTTTTTGGAGCATTCGGGCAGTGCGGAAATATCCGTAATGGAAGGTGTAATGGGGCTTTATGACGGGCTCGGCGGCATAAGGGAAGAGGGTTCTTCATATCATCTTGCGAAGGTCACGGGAACACCGATTATTCTCGTCATTGATGCCAAGGGCATGGGAAAATCGCTTACCGCACTTATAAAGGGCTTTCTTGATTATGACAGCGAAAAACTCATTAAAGGAGTTATTTTAAATCGTATTTCAAAAGGTTTCTTTGAGACGATAGCGCCTGTTATAGAAGAGGAAACGGGAGTTAAGGTTATCGGGTTTTTAAAAGAAAGAAAAGACATCGATATTCCTTCCAGACATTTGGGACTTTTTAAGCCTGATAATCTCGAAGACACCGAAAAAATAATTGAAAATCTTTATAATGAATTCTGCGAAAACATATCGCTTGAAAAAATCCTTGAAATCGCATCGGAAGACGGATTAAGCAGCGATTTGATTATAAATCCTGAAGATAAAAATATTTGTGAAGTAGAAAATGACGCGAGCAAGATTAATAAAGAAAAAAGAATCGGGTTCAATGAAAGCAAAGAAAACTACACAGGTGTAAAGGAAAGCGAAGAAAACAGCAAAGGCATAAAGGACAATGATAAAAATTGCACTATAGCTGTAGCTAAAGATGAGGCTTTTTGTTTTATTTACGAAGACAATCTTCGCTTGCTCGAAAAGAACGGTGCAGATATAGTATTCTTTTCTCCGATTCATGATAAAGAGATTCCGAAAGAGGCGGATGCGATACTGCTTCCGGGAGGCTATCCCGAAAACTGTCTTGAAGAATTAAGCGGAAACGAAAGCATGCTTGAATCGATAAGAAAAGCTTTTAAAAACAAAATGCCGACCGTAGCGGAATGCGGCGGTTTTATGTATCTTCATGAGGAAATTGAAGATAAAGACAAAAGATTTTTCAAAACAGCAGGAGTTGTCGATTCGAAGTGCGTATTTACAGGCAAATCCGTCAGATTCGGTTACATTGTGATTAATGAGAAAAACGCCTCGTTCCTTCCTGAGAACGGAAGCATTAAAGGGCATGAGTTTCATTACTACGACAGTGAAAAGAACGGAGATTCCTGCACGGCGACCAAACCCGTGTCCGGAAAGAGTTATGACTGCATTTTAACGGGCGATCATTACTGGCTTGGATTTCCTCACCTTTATTATCCTTCAAATCCTGAATTTGCAAAGAATTTTGTACTGAAGGCGAAAGCTTACAAAAACAGAAAAGACAAAATGAGGTATTAAAAAAGACCGGCAGGACATTGAAAAACTGATTAAACCGTGAAATTACCGATTAAGCCGTAACAAGACTGATTGAATTTTGAAAATAACAGATTAAAACATAAACCCCGGATATAAAAGAAACAGGAAAGATTATTGGAAAAAGTGTGAAAATATGAAAAACAGCAGCAGATTTTTTGAAAACAGAGAATGTGAGTATTATCCCTGTCATGAGGGCATTGAGGAAATGAACTGCCTATTTTGTTACTGCCCGCTTTACAGAATAGAAAACTGTCCCGGAAATCCGACCTTCAAGGAAAAAGACGGAAGAAAAATTAAGATATGCACGAACTGTACGTTTCCCCACAGGGAAGAGAACTATGATAAAGTCATTGAGATTCTGAAGAAATCATAATTTTATTGTATGTGCGTAGAAGATAAAAACAACAATGCATTGTGATTCTGAAGAAGTCATGGCTTTATCTGATGTGTGAGAGAATATATAAACAACAATTCACCGGGATTCCGATGAGGTCACAGTTTAATCATGTGTGAGTGGAAATTTATAACAACAATTCATCGAAGCATGCATGATTTGCGGATTTGATGAAAATGCATAAAATATGATTGGCGGCCAAATTCTTTACTGCAAAGGCTCTAAAGAAAGGCCGTTTTTTCTTTGTCTATCTTTACTTGTTGCTTAGGTTCTAAAATGATATAATATTAATTTGTAAGACTATAAGTTTTCGCTTGTGAAAATACACGGCGAAAGCGTTTTTTGGAGATACGTGAAAATGGAATCAACATTAAGAAGAACGTGGTCTGAGATCAATCTTGATACGCTCAAATCAAACTATGAGATCATTAAGAATAAAATCGGAAAAGATGTGAAATTTCTCGGAGTTGTTAAGGCCGATGCATACGGACACGGATCGGTAAAGGTTGCTAAAGTGCTTGAAGAAGCGGGCGCCGATTATCTTGCCGTAAGCAGCGTCGACGAGGCAATGGAACTCAGAGTCAACGACATAAAAATGCCGATCCTGATCCTCGGTCATACACCGAAAGAACAGGTCGGAAGGCTTATTGAATACGATATAACGCAGGCGGTTACCTGCAGGGCGAAGGCAGTTGAATATTCCGAAGAAGCGGTAAGACTCGGAAAGACACTTAAGATACATATTAAAGTCGACACGGGAATGTCGAGACTCGGATACCTTTGCGAAGGCAATCATTTTGACAACGGCGTAAAGGGAATCTGCGAAGCTCTCAATATGCAGGGCATTTATGCGGAAGGCATATTTACTCATTTTGCCGTATCCGATGAGAAGGGTGAAGAGTGCTATCAGTATACGAAGAAGCAGTTCGAGCTTTTCATGGACGTTATCAAAGAAGTCGAGAGAAGATCGGGAAGAAGATTTGAAATAAAACATTGTGCGAATACAGGTGCTGTTGCTAAATACCCGAACACTTATCTTGATATGGTCAGACCGGGACTTCTTCTTTACGGTTACGGAGAGTTTGCAAAGGAAATGGGATTAAAACCCGTAATGACACTAAAAACAACCGTTTCCACTATAAAGATTTATCCCGAAGGAACACATATAAGTTACGGCGGAATATTTGTTACCGACAAAACAACGAGAATAGGTGTTCTTCCTTACGGATATGCGGACGGATTTTTCAGAGCGCTTTCCAATAAATGTTCGCTTATGACGGAAGACGGACCCGCGCCTGTCAGAGGCAAGATCTGCATGGATATGTGTATGGTCGACATTACCGACAAGATGAATGTCGAAGTCGGAAGCGAAGTTGAAATTTTCGGTGAGAACAATCCCATCGAAGAACTTTCGGAAATTGCAGGTACCATTCCTTACGAACTTACCTGTGCGGTCAGCAAGAGAGTTCCGAGAGAATACATCAAAGACGGCAGGGTTATAGAAAAAGAACTTATGCTCAGAATGTAAAAGATTCTGATCGAAACAATAAAAACTTTTAAAAAGTTTTTCAAAAAATCAATCATAAAATTTTTCAAAAAGAAAAATCAATCATAAGATTTTTCAAAAAGAAAAAGCAATCATATAATTTTTAAAAAAGAAAAATCAACCATAAATGTTGATTAAAAATATACACTCATATAAACAAAAAGAGAGTTTGCGAAAGGAAACAAAAATGTTCAGAATTACCAAAGACACAGCAATCGGAGAACTTTTAAAAGAGTTCCCGGATTCAGCAGATATTTTAACGGATATGGGAATGCACTGCCTCGGATGTCCTTCGGCACAGCGTGAGACACTTGAAGAAGCATGCATGGTTCATGGTCTGGATGTTGAAGATCTGGTTGAGGATTTAAAAGGATTTCTTGAAAACATGTAATTTTTTACGGGGTATTGGAAACATAAATCGAAAGAGGGGGCTTATGAAAACTTTATTAAAGAACGCAAAAGTAGTAAATGTTTTTACTGAAGAGATTCAGAATACAAACGTGCTTATAGAGAATGACGTTGTAGCCGGAGTCGGTGATTATTATACAGATGCAGATGCAGATACTACAGAAGACCTTAACGGCCGATATGTCTGCCCGGGATTTATTGACGGTCACATTCATGTCGAGAGTACCATGATGGTGCCCCATTCTCTTGCCGAAGCCGTAATTCCTCACGGAACAACTTCTGTTGTTACCGATCCCCATGAAATAGCAAATGTCTGCGGTACCGATGGAATCAGATACATGCTTGAGATGAGCGAAAATCTTCCTCTTGATGTTTACGTTATGATTCCCTCCTGCGTTCCCGCGACATGCTTTGATGAAGCAGGTGCGGTTCTTACTGCTTCGGATGTGGAAGATCTTTACAAAGAAAAAAGAGTTCTCGGACTTGCGGAAATGATGAACTATCCGGGCGTTCTTTATAACGATGCACCCACAATGGATAAAGTAAATGCATGCGTTGAAAAAGGACTTCCCGTAGACGGTCATGCTCCTCTTTTATCAGGAAAAGATCTCGACAAATATGTTAAAGCGGGAATCCATTCCGATCACGAATGTTCCGAAGTTTCGGAAGCAATAGAGAAGCTTTCAAAAGGACAATGGATAATGATAAGAGAAGGTTCGGCTGCAAAGAATCTCGAAAAACTTCTCGGACTTTTCGAAGCACCTTACTATCAGAGATGTCTTCTTGCAACGGATGACAGAAATCCCGCGGATATCATTAAGGAAGGTCATATCGACAATATCGTAAGACTTGCAATCAAAGCGGGAAAGGATCCGATAAGAGCGATCAAGATGGCTACACTTAATCCGGCGCTTTGTCACGGCATTCCTTTTAAAGGAGCGGTAGCACCCGGATATATCGCGGATTTACTTGTGCTCGATAATCTTGAAAACATAGATATTTACGAAGTTTTCTGCAAAGGCAAAAAGACCGTGGTCGACGGTGTGGTTAAGGACTTTGCGATGCCCTGCGCCGAAGAACTTATTACCGGCGGCGTTATGAATTCTTTCCACATGGCAGATGTGAAAAAGGAAGATTTTCATATTGAGCCCAAGGGAAACAAATGCAGGGTTATTGAAGTTATTCCCGGCGAAATACTTACGAACGAACTTGATCTGGATATTGATTTTGACAAAGATAACGGCATTGATATCGAAAGGGATATTATCAAACTTGCCGTGATCGAAAGACATAAAAACACCGGACATAAAGGTGTTGGATTTATTAAAGGTTTTGGACTTAAAACAGGTGCGCTTGCCGGAAGCGTGGCACACGATTCGCACAACCTTATTGTAGTCGGCTGCTCCGATGAAGATATGGCTGTTGCCGCCAACCACGTTAAGAAGATCGGCGGCGGACTGGCGGCAGTTAAGGACGGACAGGTGATCGCAGAAGTAAGACTTCCGGTTGCCGGACTTATGAGTACCGAATCGGCAGGAAAAATTGCCGAAGCAAACGAAGTATTAAGAGAAAAGGTAAAAGAACTCGGAATAGCGGAAGGAATAGAACCCTTCATGAACATGGCTTTTGTCAGTCTTCCCGTTATTCCCGCGTTAAAGATGACTACACTCGGACTTGTCAATGTGAGCGAGTTCAGACGTGTGGATTTATTTGTTGAATAAGGATTACTGATGATTTACAGATCGCTGGCTTTTTTGGGACTTGCAATGTTTCTGGCCGGATATGTGGCCAATGCGTTATATCTAAGAAATCTGAATAAAGAAAAAGGAAGCGAAGAGAGGGGAAAGACTACCAACAGCAAAATTATAATGTCTGTTATTACGATCACTTTGCTTCTCGATACAATAGCAGTTGTCATGGGAAAATCCTACCTTCCGATCATGGCGAAGGCAGGAGGTTTTTATCTGACTTTTCTTTCGGGAATTATCAGTGTATGGGCATATGCCGACAGAAGGGAAAAAAGTAAAGACCACGACTCTCGTTTTAAGAAAATCGGGGTATACAGATATTCGAGAAATCCTTTGTATCTTGCACTCGATCTTTTGATAATCGGTCTGACATTAATGTACTGTCAGTTTTATACGATCATAAGTGCGGCAGCGGCAGTTATTTTTTTTCATATTTGCATCGTTGTCAAAGAAAAGGAAATTTCGAAAAAACATCCCGAAGAATTTGCAAAATACAAAGAGGATGTCAGCGCATACTACGGATTCGGAAAGATTTCATTTAAGAAATGTGTCTCTGCGGCATACCTTCTTTTGATCATCTGGTGTGTTCTTTATCTTGCTACTCTTCTGGTTTATGCCGGACCTTTTCTTTCATGGAACTGGATATGGATTTTTATCGGAATATTTGCCTTGATAAGATATATCATGTTAAGACGTGATATTTTAGGACTCAGAAAACACAAAATCCCGATGGCCATAAGGATAATTTACTATTCGGTCTTCGGTATCGGACTTGCGATATTCACCTATGTTGAAGCGAATATATGCGCAGCCATGAATACCGTGCCGGAGGATGATCTTGAATATGTTATTGTACTCGGCGCCGGACTGAAGGGAACAACGCCGACGGCACCTCTTGTAAAACGTATCGAAGAAGGCTTTAGATACATGAGCGAAAATCCGGATACGATACTTGTTGCGTCGGGAGGACAGGGATTCAACGAGAGTATCAGCGAAGCGGAGTGCATCAAAAGAGAGCTTGTCAGAATGGGAATCGATGAAAACAGGATAGTGCTCGAAGACAGGTCGGTGAGTACGATCCAGAATCTTGAGTTTTCACTTGAGATCATAGGAAATCCTGATGCGTCAGTAGGAATAATAACCAACAGTTTTCATGAATACAGGGCCATGCAGATAGCAAAAAGAGCAGGCTACACGAATGCTCATTACGTGCCGGCGGAAACACTTTTCCCGGTGGGAATTCATTATATGTTAAGAGAGTTTTTCGGGGTAGTGAGATTCTGGATGGATCCGTTAATTTAAAACTGAGAACGGGAATACTTACGAAAAATAAAGCATAACGGCTTACATAAAATTGACAAAAATGAAAACGAAATTCTAAAACATACCAAGTAAAAGATTTTTAGAAACACCACAAAAGAAACGGTTTACATAAATTTCAAATGAGGACGACTATGGAAACAAAAGACTTAAAACTTATTCAGATGAGAAAGGCTGCATGTGCAATCGATCTCGGAGACGGAAGCGAAAGAGGAGAATACGTTAACCAGGATTATATTTTAAATGTTCTGGGAAGACCGATGAGAGCGATTTCCTTGATGACATCATATTACCCCCTTGACAAGGAATTTCCGAAGCGTGCTCATGATGCGTTTTCCGATAAGGAAATATCTTTTCAGTGGGATTATCCCTATGATGATTACGAAACATACAAGGGCGGACTTGTGGGATTAAAACATCTCGAACCGTTTAACTGGATGAGAGACGTAAGACGTCACGGACAGGATGTCTGCCTGACGATTACCATTGATACCAATGTTTCCGACGATCATATAAAGGCTATTGCAAAAGATCTGTCTACATTCGGAAGAGTTATGCTTCGTGTTAATCATGAAGCTTCCGGTGACTGGTTTTCTTTTACAAAAAGAGCAACCTACGAGCAGATAGGTCATTTCTTTGCTCATGTTTGCGATATTTTCCATGAAGAAGCAAAGAACGTAAAACTTATCCTTTGTCTTAACGGACTTTCAGGGGAGGGTGACGGAAAGATCGAAATGGAAAAAGAATTCACGCCGGCTATCAAAGCATGTGATATCTATTCCATGGACCGTTATATGGCTCTTCACTGGGGATGGCCTTATGATGTGGCTACAAAAGAAACGAAACAGTATTACAGAGAAAAAGTTAAGAATATCTATGAAATGGGTAAAGCGTGTGCAAAGCGTTTCGAAACAGTTTCCGGCGAGAAGCGTCCGATGGTGCTTTCCGAAATGAACGCTGACGGCGATGTTACGGGACCTTATGAGCAGTGCGATATGCTTAAAGAGTTCTGCCGTCTTCTCAAAGAAGATAAAGAAGACTGGCTTGAAGGATTTACTTTCTATCAGTTCAGAGACAGAGGAAGACTCGGTCTTGAGTGGGAGGATCCCAATAACAGCGAAGTCGGAATCAAACTTCCTTTACTCGATACTTTTAAGGAAATAATCAACGACGAGTATTTTATGCCTGAGATTAAAGAGTATTCAGAACAGACGCTTCCGGCTGTTTTAAGATGGGGCGGTGCGGAAGACAGCGACGGTATCGGCCTTCCTGTCAGATTTGAAAACGAACCCGTATTCTGCGAAGCGTATTTCAGGGATGAATTAAAAGATGCCAATCTTATGATGGAACTTAATTCAAGATGGTTTTACAAGGCACCCGGTGTTGAATTTGTTGATTTTATGCCTGCATTCTTTGAAGGAAGAAAAGTGGCAGGGGAAACTCTTACATTAAAGATTTTTGCTCCTCCCGCAACAGGCGAGAATGACGAATCACAGGGCGATGACTGGCAGATCAATTACTATTACAAACTTGAAAAACTTCCGGAAATCCGTGTTGAGTTCGAGGCAGTGACAAAATAAAGCTCAAGTTGATTTTTTGTGAATTCTTAAAGTTTTTCTTGAAACGGCATAACAAAAATTATAATATATAACATAAAATCGTAAATAATTTTAAAAGTTTTATTTAGAGAGGAAAGTAATGGAAAGAATTATTACCAGTCTGCTTGAAACGGATGCTTATAAGTTTTCCATGGGACAGGCAATCTACCATCAGTTCAGCGATTACAAAACCACATGGGATTTTAAATGTCGAAATACTGATGTTCATTTCACGGAAGAAATGGTTGAGGAGATCAAGAATCAGATCAGACTCTACTGCGACCTGAGATTTAAAGAGGATGAACTTGAATATCTTCACAATATTAAATGGATTAAAGGCTCATATGTGGATTTCCTGAGACTCTGGAAACCGAGATATGAAGATTTTGAAATATCCACCGATGCCGAATGCGGTCTTGCAATCGAAACAAAGGGAACATGGCTTAACACTTCCATGTATGAAATTCCCACACTTGCGATCGTAAACGAAGTTTATTTCAGAATGGCATATGATTACGACGATCTCTTTAAGAGCTTCAGAGAAAGACTTGCAAACAAGGTTTCCAAACTCGAGAGCGGAATCTACGAGATCAGTTCTTTTTCAGAGTTCGGTATGAGAAGAAGACTTTCCGCAGAGGCTCAGGATCTTGCCGTAAGATCGTTAAAGAACGGCAAACTCAGAAATTCCACATTTGTCGGTACATCAAATGTTTATCTTGCAAGGAAGTATGGAATCACACCTGTCGGAACTATGGCACATGAGTGGATCATGTGTGTAGGACAGGGTAATCATAAACATAACCCCGCATATTCAAACTGGTATGCGCTTGATGCGTGGGTAAAAGAATACGGAGTACTTAACGGAACGGCACTTACGGATGCCATTACGACAAAGTGTTTCTTAAAGGACTTCCAGCTCACATATTCAACCCTTTTCTCAGGTGTTCGTCATGACTCCGGCGATCCTTACGAGTGGGGCGATATGATGATCGACCATTACAAGAAACTTGGAATCGACCCGATGACAAAGATGCTTCTTTTCAGCGACAGCCTTGATTTTGACAGAGCTACGGCTATTAACAATTATTTCAAGGGACGCGTTAAGGTTGCTTTCGGAATCGGTACGTATATTGCAAACGATACCAAGGTTCCTTCGCTTAACATTATTATGAAGACCACAGCCTGCAACGGTATGGATGTTGCAAAGATTTCCGATGTTGAAGGAAAGGGAATGTGCAAGAGTCCCGAATACATTCATTACCTTAAGAGATGTATTGAATGGAGACTTTCGCATCCCGATGATCTGTTAAGATAGGAGACAGCATGAGATACAATTTCAGAACAAAGAATGTCTGTGCAATGGAAATCGGATTCGATCTTGAAGGAGATACTGTTTCGAACATTCAGTTTACGGGCGGATGCAACGGCAACTTAAAAGCAATTTCCAAACTGCTTGAAGGCACAAGCGTTGACTTCATTGAGAGCAAGTTAAAAGGCAACAAATGCGGCTTCAAAGATACTTCCTGTGCAGACCAGCTTGCCATAGCTGTAAGACAGGCTTACGAAGAAAACAAAGAGGGGTAATTATATGCGCCTCGAATTCATGCGCTGTAAATGAACGCACGGCAAATGTTGAAAAAAGGTTGCACGTTTTTTAAAGACAGTTAAGAAAAATTCAAATAAAAAAGTTTCCTGTTTTGCAGGAAACTTTTTTTGTACATACAAACTGATTATTTTTGTTATTGCGATACTTATAAATTTGTATTCGATGTTTTTTTCTGAAATCTTTTGCACTGTTGGTCAAGTTCATTTTTTACTTTATTATTCAGTCCATGATCACATATCTGAGAAGATTGATCTTTCCTTCACGATCAAAGTAAATGTGGAAATAACCGAAGGCAGGACATGACGTGTCATTCCAGTCTTCACGGGGTGCTTTATAATTGTAGAACTCATCGGGTTCGGCCTTGTCGAGATATGATTCGTAATAATCCTGATTGAGATAATCCACAAGGTAGTCCATTCCGTCGAGTACCTGCTCGTCATAGATGTCTCCGCCGTCGGGTACGTGACTGAACTTAAAGTCATCGGAGAACTCTGCCATATAGAAGGTGGAATCAAGATCGACAGGACCTTCGGGGCCGCTTAAACCGGCATACTGGAAAAGAAGTGACTCGGGCGCAAAACCCTTTTTGCCGATGAACCATCCTTTAACGATAATGTCTTTTTTAACCGCGTTTTCTTCGTTAAAAAGTGTGGGTGTATCGCTATCCTTGTCGAAGTAATAGTAGTCAAGCGATAATAAATTCCATGAACCCATCTGTGCCTGAACGTTTCCCTGAGCCAGATAGCTGTTTGCGAATATCGCATAGTTACGGTCATAAACTTTTTCAACGCACTGAACCGCTCTTGCGAATCTGTGGTCGCCACTGTTTAAATTATCAAGTTTTTCCATTGAAGCCAGGTTTTCCGGAATGAGAATGTCGACATCCGACAGGCCGGGCAATTCTTTGTTTTCCTTTGTCTGAGCGGTAAACATAGGTTCATCGCTTCCTTCTCCTCCGTTGGTGTTAATCTGCACTGATACATCTTTTGCAGCATCGATGAAGTCTTCGATTCCTGAGCAGTAGCAGAGTGAAAAGTTAAGTGTGCTTTCATTTATCGAGCCGTTTCTGACTTCGGTATAAGTGAGGTATTCATCAATGTCTGACGGAGGAAGAATCTCACACAAAACATACTGAGTTCCGTTTGCGTAATCGTACTGGATCACAGTGCTGCTCTTTAACTCGAAATCAGATTTAAGAATGTATAAATATTTTTCGTCAACGGTAATTACACTGACATTTCCATCATATAAATTGAATGCATATGAACCGATTTCTTTTCCGTTGCTGAAAACAAGCATTTTTCGTTCTTCACTGACAGTACTGTAATCGGATGCGACAATATATGATGAATCTGCGGATACTGTGTTGATAAAGCCGTCTCCGACAACTTCATATTCGCCTGTTGAAATGTTTACCCTGCAAAGCTTCGGATAAGGGTATCCGTTATCCCAGTCATAGGTCATGGAATAAAGGTATCCGTCGGAATAGTAGAGTTTTCCGATGCAGTTTACGTTCTCTGCAACTACAGAAATATCATCGGGGTTATCGGGTGAAAAACAGCAGATGGTATTGCCGGTGCCGCCTGTTCCGAAACCTAAAAATCCTCTGTAGAATGCGGTTCCTGTAATTCCGTAGTCTCTGTACTGAATGAAATAAACTTTTCCGTCAACTCCGACGAAATAACCGCCGTTGTTGGAAATGCCGTTTTCTTCGGGTTCGGTAACAGTAACATCTGCTTCATCTTGCGTATCGGGAGCCGGTACCGTTACCGGATCTTTCTCGTCTGTATCGGTAAGAACGGCGTTACCGGGGTTATCGTCTTTGCCGGTATTTCCGTTTCCCGGAATGCATGCGCCTAAAAGCAGTATGGCCGACATCATGCATATCAGTGAAAAAATCTTTTTTCTCATAATATTTTCTCCTCGTAATTTAATACACAATCATTTTAATTTCCGAAAAATAATAAATCAATCCTTATTATGCAATTGATTTGCCGCAAACACGATGATCTTGCAAAAATCAACTTTTAAAAGATGTAATAAGAGAGCGCACTGTGGTATAATATCAATCAGGAAAAACGCAGTTTTTTGATATCGGAAATGCCATATATAAAAGACTGTTCAGTGTGATTTAAAGGGAGATTGTATGAGGGATTATTTTTTCGGTTGGTATCTTAAGTGTCAGAACAGGGAAAACACGCTGTCGCTGATTCCCGCGATTCACGAAAACGGCGGCAAAAGAAGTGCTTCGCTTCAGATCATTTCGGAAGACGGGGCGTGGAACATAAATCTGCCGGGTGAAGTTTTTAAGAGAAACAAAAATACGATTTTTCTGGCAAAAAACAGATTCGGAAAAAACGGAATAAGAGTTGATCTGGGAACAAAAGACGTAAGGATAAAAGGCAAACTCGATTTCGGCCCGATCACTCCGATCAAATATGACATTATGGGCCCTTTTGCCCTTATTCCTTTTATGGAATGCCGTCACAGC
The DNA here is from genome assembly GCA_024684055.1 of Lachnospiraceae bacterium. Lineage (GTDB taxonomy): Bacteria > Bacillota > Clostridia > Lachnospirales > Lachnospiraceae > UBA3766. The sequence goes on from JAIKXN010000077.1 coordinate 12,471, forward strand.
GTTTTGAGCATGAGACACACGGTTAACGGTAAAGTGAGAGTTAACGGACATGAATATGTTTTCGAAAATGCAGTTGGATATTGGGAAGGAGACAGCGGTTATTCTTTCCCGAAAGAGTACCTCTGGACTCAGACTCTTTTTAACGGCGGCTCGTTAATGCTTTCGGTGGCAAATATCCCGTTCGGTCTTTTCGATTTTACCGGAATAATCGGAATCGTATATTACAATAACAAAGAATACAGGTTTGCTACATATCTCGGAGCAAGGCCTTTATTCATAAAAGATAAAAAAGTCAGGATAAAGCAGGGAGATATGGAACTTGAAGCGGGCATACTCGAGGAAAAAGGCAGTGGATTAAATGCCCCGGTTGCGGGAAGCATGGTAAGGACGATTCATGAAAGCGCAGCCTGCAAAGCTTACTATCGTTTCAGGATAAAAGGCAAGACTGTATTTGCGTTTAAAACGGACAGAGCTTCTTTCGAATATGAATATCCAAATTAGGATATTTATGATATAATAATTGATATTTTACATATTTAAGCGATTTCCAAAATAACGGGGGGTTAAAGTATGGATAAAGAGAGCTTAAAAAGATCTATTGAGGCAGGCAAAAGAAACAAGGTTGCGACATTATGCTACACTATCACGATCACCATCATTTCTCTTGCTTACATAGTTGAAGCGATTAAAAAGAGCAAGAGTATTCTTTATGTGGTTATCCTTATCATTCTTTTGTGGGTACCGGGAGCGATAGCTCTGTTTCTTAATGCCGTAAAAAGTGATACGACCAAACTTAAGTATATTATTCTTTTCGGATTTGCGATTCCGTGGGGATATGCTCTTTTTACAGCCGACTCGAATCTTGTATTCACGTATGCGCTGGTTATAATGCTTGCGTTAAATGCGTACGCGGACCGGGGATTTGCGTTAATGACCACGTTCCTTTTCAACCTGGTGAATGTGGCTTCCATAGTTGTGCTTGCTGTTACGCAGGGCATTCCGAAAGAGAATCTTGCAAGCGTTGAAATTCAGGTTTTCCTTATGCTTCTCTGCGGTACATTCAATGTTTTTGTTGCAAAGAACAATGTGAACCTCAACAGCGGCAGAATGCATCAGATAGAACAGGAAAAGAACAATACATCCAAGCTTCTCGAGGAAATCATGCATGCTTCGGGTGAGATTACAAGCGGAATCGAAGAAATGAATATCAAGATGTCAAATCTTGATGAAGCCATGGGAAGAACATGCAGTGCCATGGAAGAAGTCAATACGGGAACAGGCGAATCGGCAGAATCCGTTCAGACTCAGATGACCATGGCTGAAGAGATTCAGGATAAGATTGATGTTGTTTCGGGACATACAAAGTCTATCACCGAAAGCGTTAAGAAAGCTCAGGATGCCGTTCGTGCAGGTTCCGAAAACATGAAAAACCTCGAGAATGAAGTCGGAAATGCACAGAAGGCTTCCGATGAAGCGGCAGCAGAACTTGCCGAACTCGAGAATTATACAAAACAGATGCAGACCATTATCGAACTGATCAACAATGTAGCTGATCAGACGGATCTTCTTGCACTTAATGCAAGTATCGAAGCTGCAAGAGCAGGAGAATCGGGAAGAGGTTTCGCGGTAGTTGCATCTGAAATTTCCAATCTCGCAAATCAGACTCAGAGTGCTACAGATGACATTCAGAATCTTATTGCGAATATCAATAACAAACTCAATGATGTTGACAAGGCTATAAAAGTCTTTGTCGAAGGAAGCAACAAACAGTATGAAGTTGCAAAACAGACATCTGAGAGTTTTGATACGATCAAAAATGATACCGGAGATATCGAAAGTTATACACAGGGACTTTCGGATGCGGTTTACGGACTTTCCGAAGCGAATAAAACAATTGTGGATACCGTTCAGAATATATCCGCAATTCTTGAAGAAGTTGCCGCTCATTCAAGCGAAACTTACGAATCGAGCAAGGTTAACACGGAAACTGTTAACGAGATGACCGTTATTGTGGAGCATCTTAAAGAACAGGCAAATTCGCTTAAGCATGATATGGATGAATAGAATATCCTAAATGAATTTAAGCCCGAAATCCGAAAGGATTTTGGGTTTTCTGTGTAAATATTTATGGCAGCAAAAGGAGATGAAATGGGCGTAAGCATTATTGCGGACTCGGCAAGCGATGTGTCGCAGGAAACAGCAAAAGAATGGGGAATTTCAATTATTCCGCTTAAAATCAGATTCGGAGAGGAAGAATTCCTGGACGGAAAAACAATATCCAATCAGACATTTTACGAAAAACTGACGGAATCGGGAGAATTTCCCAAGACAAGCCAGATTTCACCGGCCGATTACAGTGATTATTTTGAAGAGGAAATCAATAAAGGAAATGAAGTGGTATGCCTTACGATTTCTTCAGGAGTATCGGGATGCGTGCAGAGCGCAAATATAGCGGCAGCAGATTATCCCGGCAAGGTCTATGTTGTGGACAGCATGCAGTTTTGCATTTCATATTATATTCTTGTTGAATATGCCAAAATAATGCGCGATCTCGGAAAGAGTGCAAAAGAAATCGCGGATGAGATTACGAGAGTAAGAGAAAAATCCACTGTATTAAGTATTTTTGATACTCTTGAATATCTTAAAGCAGGCGGCAGACTTTCTTCCGCGGCGGCATTTGTCGGAGGAATCCTTTCCATCAAACCCGCAATTACGATAACGAATGGTGTTGTGGATGTTTTCGGAAAGGCCAGAGGAACAAAGAAGGGCTTTGACATGCTCGTAAAGCGTGCAAAAGAACTTGGCGGTATTGATTTTAACATGCCTGTGATTGCCGGATTTACCGGTATTTCGGATGAAATGCTTGAAAAATTCCTTGAAGAGAGCAGGGAATTGTATGAAGGTCTGAAAACCGAGATCAAAAAAGTCAGCGTGGGCGCGACGATAGGTACATACGCAGGACCCGGCGCAGTGGCAATAGCATTTTTTCCCAATAATTCTTAAGGTGGATTAAACTATGGATTTGGAGAAGATTTCCAGGTATCTGGATTCACTTGTAAAAGATGAAAATATACCGTCTGTAGACTGTATCATAAGACGCAATCATGAAATTCTTTTCAGAAGAATGTGCGGATATACCGATAAGGCAGGTAAAATTCCCGTAAAGGAAAATCAGCTTTATCTTATGTTTTCGATGACCAAAGTTCAGACGATGGTTGCTTTTATGCAGCTCGTGGAACAAAAGAAGGTATCGCTTGAAGATGAAGTTTCCAAATATCTTCCCGCATATGACAATCTTCTGGTAAAACAGAGAAGCGGAAATGCGATCAACATTACAAAATGTGATGTTCCCATAAAATTAAAGCATCTTGTTTCGATGCAGTCGGGACTTGACTACAATACCGAAAGACCGGGAATTTTAAGAGTTCTCGAAGAAAAGGGCAGAGAGGCTACCACAAGGGAAATAGTGGATTCGTTTGTCGAATCGCCTCTTGAATTCGTTCCCGGAGAACATTTCAGATACAGCTTGAGCCATGACGTTATCGCCGCTGTTATAGAAGTCGTTTCGGGAAAGAAATTCAGCGAATATCTTAAGGAAAATATCTGGGACAGACTTGGCATGAACAATACATTCTTTGCCAAACCCCAGAATTACATTCCGAATCTTGCATGCCAGTTCATAGTGAATGACAAAGGCATTATAGAACCCATGGATTCAAGCTGTAATTATCAGTTTTCGGATAATTACGAAAGCGGCGGTGCAGGTTTGATAAGTACTTGCGACGATTATTCGTTGTTCGCTGATACGATTGCCTGCGGCGGAACGAATGAATTTGGAAAGAGAATCATCAAGCCCGATACGATCGATATCATGAAAAAGAATCTTCTCGGCGAAGAATCCTTAAAGGATATAGCGGAAACCATGGGAAGAAAAGGTTACGGATACGGAACCGGAGTTCAGGTGCTTATGAACCCGGAAGAAATAGGCTCCAAAGCACCCAAAGGAATATTCGGATGGGACGGAGCGGCAGGAAGCTGTATTATTATGGATACGCAGAATAAGCTTTCGCTGGTATTTGCCATGCATGTAAGAAACTGCGGAAAAGCATATTCGCAGTTTCATCCAAAGCTTCGCGATTTAATGTATGAGTAGATATTAAATTTCGAAAGCGGATTTCGATAAAATAGCTTTGTAAGTAACTGCTTTTTTGTAAGTTGGTTTTTTTAACAAACATACATAATGCAAAACATGTTTTTATATAAGAGGATGTGATAAAAATGAATGATATGATAAGAGAATTTCAAAGTTATCCGGGCATGGTCGTAAAAATGCTTTCTTACAAAAGAGAGATCAAAGCGAGCAGAATTTCAATCGGAAAAGGGAAGGATCATTATTTTCTTCATTTTGCTCCCCATATTAAAAAGCATCCGGAAGTTATCATGTATATTCACGGAGGCGGATGGAACAGCAAAAGCCCCAAAACCTTCGAATATGTGGGACAGAGACTGGCACAGGAAGGCTATGAATGCATCATTCTCGGATACAGAAAAGTTCCCGGTGTTCATTACAATGAGATCATTTCGGATGTGGCAATGAATTACAAGGCAGCCCTTCATTATCTTAAAAACAGGGGAATTGATGCAGGCAGAGTGATCATCATGGGTTCGTCAGCAGGCGCTCACCTCGGTTCGATTTTTGTTTATGACAAGGAACTTCACAAGAAGTTTAAGATCGGTGCCAAAAGAATCGTCGGCTTCATAGGAATAGCCGGACTTTACTGTTTCGACGGAAAGATGGGCTGGTCCATCAGGCAGCTTGTAACCGATCTGTTTGAAAAGGATCAGAACTGGAAGGAAGGAGAGCCTTATTCAAAACTCGATCTTCTTACACCTGATGATAAGGCAGAACTTTCAATCCCCATGTATCTGATCAACAGCGAACATGACGGAGTTATTGATATCAAGCAGACGCTTGTGTTTGCAAGAAAGGCGATGGAGCTTAATATTCCGGTAACATTCTACAGAGTTACGGATGCAAAGAATACTCACACGAACTACTGTGCAGGCGTATTCTATGAGGATCTGTCAAAGAGCAGAACGCTCCAGACCATATTTAACTACCTTGGACAGATCTCGACTGATATGGAGCAGAAGAGTCTGTAAACATCTTATGAAAGATGCATAACGGAAACGCTTGAAGACATCTTCCGGCAGACATCTCTTTTTACAAAATACATATATGAGAAAATACAGAAAAAACAGGGATAAAAACTTGTTTTTTCTTTTTTTGAATTGATATTCGACACTGCTTTGTTATAATCATTTTATCTGTGATTTTTATTTAAAAAGCATTTTTTTGATGACTTGAAGATACCGCGTGGGAAACGGTGAGAACGGGGATCGGGGAAATGCAAAAGAATTAAGGAGGGTAGAAATGAGCAGGAAAATTATGGCTTTTGTGATGGCAGCTCTTCTGTTTGTCGGAACACTGACATTTGTCAGTCCGATTACTGCAAGTGCGGCTCCTTCAGAAAAGACTTACACGTTTTCAGATTTGAAATCTGTAATGGAATACGGTTTGACTTCTAAAGTCAACGGCGACGGCGAACTGGAAATCGCGTTTGAAGACCAGTACAAATCGCAGTTTTATGCGATTCCTTCGGACATCGATCCGGACACTATTACAAAAGTAGTATTTGATGTAAAAAGCGGGAATGCCGGAGATCTTGCGTTTAAGCTTCATACTCAGGCGGATTACGATTCGGATAACAAGGGCGGTACACCCGTTTCTTACGGAAATCCTTCCGTAACACCCGACACCAAAGGAGTTAAATATTTCTCCATCATGTCACTTAACACGGGTAAAACGGAAGCAACTATCGCAAGCGTAACATTCAGCGTTTCGGGCGAAGGAAATCCCGGCGGTTCCGATTCCGATGAACCGGAAGCACCTTCTGTTGAAGGAGAGAACCTTTTACAGAACGGCAACTTTGCCGATGCGGATGTTTCTATGTGGGAAGTTGAACTCGAAGGCGGAAAGATTACCACAGGCGTAAGCGACACACCTATTTTCGGTGATGTTACAACATATGGTATTATTAATGAAAGAAAAAGACCTTATGACTGCTTTGCTTATGATGTAACGGATATCGTAAGCAACGGAAGCACATATGCATACTGCTTCTATGTAATGCTTTCGGATGATTATGAAGGTGCACCCGCTACTCAGCGTCAGGTTGATTTTGCTCCTTATATCACATCAGGCGGAAGTACCAACTACCTCGGCTCATACTCACCCGACATTTCCGGTTCTTCAAGCCAGCAGCTTACTCCCGGCGAATGGACCAAGTTTGAAGGTACATTCAAGGTTTCTGCTTTAGGCGATATTGAAAAACTTGTTCTTCGTTTCCTTGAACAGGGCGAGGATTACGGTGAAGGCGACTGCGTCAAAGGTGAATACTACATCACAGGCGTATCACTTATCGATCTTCATCTCGCAACAAAGACGATTGAAGGAAACATCCCCAGTCTTAAGGATAAATTTGTCGAAGACTTCGGCGAGGATGTTATTTGCGGAACATCTCTCTCAGGTTCCGAAATAAATGACAAGATTATGATGGACCTTGTCAAAAAGCACTTCAATTCCGTAACACTCGGAAATGAATTAAAGCCCGATGCACATTTGGGCAATGCAATCAGAGGAACGGAAAAGGCTACGATCGACGGTAAGGAAATCGAAGTACCTGTACTTGAATACTCTGCTGCGGAGAGATACCTTGATTATTTCCTTGAATGGAATGAAGAAAATCCCGATTCAAAATTCAGAATCAGAGGTCACGTGCTTGTATGGCATTCACAGACTCCCGAATGGTTCTTCCATGAGGATTATGATGCTTCCAAGCCTTACGTAACCCCCGAGGTTATGACACTCAGACAGGAATGGTATATAAAGACCGTTCTTGAACATTACACAGGCGAAGACAGCAAGTATAAAGATCTTTTCTACGGATGGGATGTTGTCAACGAAGCTGTAAGCGATTCTACCGGAACATACAGAACTGATTCCGAAGGATCGAGCTGGTGGGCAGTATACAAGAGCAACGAATTCATCACGAATGCATTCAAGTTTGCAAACAAATACGCTCCCGAAACACTTGAACTTTATTATAACGATTACAATGACTGCACACCCGGAAAGGTTGAAGGTATTGTTCAGCTTCTTAATGATGTAAAATCTGCTGAAGGAACAAGAATCGATGCAATGGGCATGCAGGGACATTACGATAACGAATATCCTACATCGGATCAGTTTTTTGATGCGGCAAAGAAGTACGGCGCTGTAGTCGGCAAGATTATGGTTACCGAACTCGACTTCAAGTCTTCAAGCGCGTATGACGGAACAGAAGCAACACTTCAGGGCGAATATGCAAGACAGGCTTATCGTTACAAAATGCTTTACGATTCACTCAAAGAAGTGAAAGAGAAGAAAATCGCAGAAGTCGGCGGATTCATTGTCTGGGGCGTTATAGACGGTAATTCGTGGCTTCAGGCATTTACCGGAGTAGGCGGCGGCGTAACCGACGGAAGTCCTCAGTGTCCTCTTCTTTTTGATGATGACTACAAAGCAAAACCTGCTTTCTGGGCAATCGTTGATCCTACAAAACTCGCTCCCGAAACAAAAGCGGTTTCAATCTCACAGGCTATGGTTGATGATTTCAGCCAGGCGGGAGAATATGAATTCTCAGGCGATAATACAAACGTTAAATTCCGCCCCATCTGGAACGAAGGTCAGTTACAATTCCAGGTTACCGTGGCAGACACGGATCAGGATGAAACAGACAGCGTTAAAGTATACGTAGACAAATATAATTCAAAGACTGCAGATATCAAGACAAAGATGGTAGAGGGCTTCAGAAAAGACGTTCCTTCAACCGATAACGGAATGTATACTCTTGTTCTCAATGTTCCCGTTGATACAGCTGATGC
>JAIKXN010000093.1 GCA_024684055.1 Lachnospiraceae bacterium
CGATATGTACAAAAATGGTTATTATGTCGAAAAGAATCAGGCGCAGTATGAGGAGATTATTGAGAATCTTTATCCGAGGGTAAAGAAATGCAAAAACGTATTTGATCCCATCCCCGAAGTTTATACAAGACTTGCGAAAATACGTAAGGATCAGGGTGATATTAAAGAAGCAATCAATCTTTATCTTTACGCTAAAGATGTTCTTTCGCAGAGAATCAGTTACAACGCATTCTTCGGCAATCTTAACATCATGAAATGGCTTATCGACGATCTTTATGAAATCATGGATTTTGATTATGAAGATTTCGATTTTTACGATTTGTATTATCTCCTTAAATCACCCGGAAAAATTACTTTTATGTATGATGCGAAAATGCAGAAAATCGAGTGCGAAATGGACGGCGCCGAATGTGCGGTATGCTTTAACGGAAAGTGGTTTAGAAACAGAGACGACTTCTTCAAAGACGCCTGCATAGGTAACAGAAAACTTACGGCAATTGCACCGGATTGCTACGGTTTTGAATTTGAAAATGCTGAAGGATAAAAGGTGAATTGAATACGGAATGCAAAAGGCGAATAAATGAAAATTCTGAATGTAGATGACAATGCAATAAAGAGCAGCAGAATCTGCAATGAAGTTAAAAGAGCAGACAGTAACGCTGAGATCGACTGGGTAAGAAATCTCGAAGAAGCAGTCAAAAAGATTGAAGAAAACTTCGAGAACAATACCCCTTACGATCTTGTTATAACGGACATGTGGTATCCCAAAGATTTTTACGGCGGGGATGTCGAATCGGGTGATAAACTTATTGCGATGAACAAAACGGAAGGATGGAATCTTCCGATGATTCTTGTGTCGACAATTAATTATCATTATCGAGATATACTCGGATGTCTGCATTACTCGGAAAACGAGGACTGGGAAAGCAGACTTCGGGATATGATTAAAGAGTTATGTTAGGAGTTTAACATGAGTTTTGTAATTACAGGCGATACGCACGGGATGCTGGATATAGGAAAAACAGTTAAATATTTTAATGAGCATGAGGGTGAATACAGCAAGGATGATTATCTTATCATACTTGGTGATGTCGGTGTCTGCGGATTCAACCCGGAGGAAGAAAAAGAGACGAGAAAAACGCTTAGAAATCTGCCGGTAACGGTTCTTTTTATCGATGGAAATCATGAGCATTTTGATCATCTGAATGCATATCCGGTTGAGGAATGGAACGGCGGAAAGGTTCATATGATCTATGATGATATCATTCATCTTATGCGCGGACAGGTTTATAACATCGACGGTAAGAAGTTCTTTACTTTCGGCGGAGCTTACAGTATTGACAAGATGTTCAGAAGAGTCGGCTTTTCCTGGTTCCCCCAGGAGTTGCCGTGCCCGGCAGAGTACGAAGAAGGTTTCAAAAATCTGGAAGCCAATGACTGGAAAGTAAATTATATTTTATCACATACTTCACCCAGAGAAGTCGGAGCCGCAATGGGATACGGTGAAATGTCTGACAGCGAGATCGAACTGAGACAGTATCTTCAGAGAGTAGCCGACAATACCGAATTTGATGCTTGGTATTTCGGTCATTATCACACTGACGAAGAAGTTGAAGATTCTTACTTTTGTTTATATAACGATATATATGAGTTATAAATAATCCTTCTTTTTATATAACGATATATGCCGGATAAAAAAATACATTCATGACAGGATTCATGATACCACTGTATTTTAAAGATTTATATGGCACATAAAAAAGTTACCACTTCAAATAGAATCTTAAAAATCTCCAGAAACTAAAGTGTCGAAGGTCGGTCAGAAACTCGCTTCTGATGCTTTCGGTTTTTTCACATACGTTTTTCAGATAATCTTCACTGTCCTTTTTATCGTACAGATAGTTTTCGAGATCTGTCATGAATTCGAGTTTCGACAGAGGATATTCTTTTGAAAGCCTTGTATAGTATTCACTTATGGTTTCGCCTTCTTCCATGGGCCTTCCAAGCAGTCTGAGGATGGCGAAAATCTGTCGGCTGATGATGACGAACTGCCTGTCGTATTTAAGTTTCTTAAATCGCAGTTTTGCCATAAATCTGAATAACGAAAAGAAGAGAAGTATTATTAAAAGTCCGAAAGCTATCGGAACGGCGATCATATACCATTTAAGAATGATTCCGTTTTCACCTTCTTCCTCTTCGCCCGGAAGTTCGGGAAGAGGATCGGAAGAGTTGTTATATTTGGGAGCCGCACTTTTATCGTAACCATAGAGTGAAACGGTTAAATTCTCGGTATCCCAGTATGTGTTTCCGTTAAATCCCGGCGTAGAGTCGAAAGGAATCCAGCCGGCACCGTCAAAATAAACTTCCGCCCAGGCGTGTGCCATGGATGAAGTAATATAAATTGATGAAAGAGAATAGGTCGGCGTGCAGTAGCCCTGAACATATCTTGCCGGTATGCCTTCCGCTCTTGCAAGCAGTACGAAAGCAGTAGCAAAGAAATTGCAGTAACCTTCTCTTTTTTCAAGTATGAAATAATCAAGGAATTCAGTGTCGCTGTCCACATAATCCGGCAGTTCTCCCGGCGTAAGTGTATATTCGAAAGATACGAGCAGCTGCTGAATTCTCCTTAACTTCTCGTAGTCTGTATTGCAGTCTTTTAAGAGTTCATCCATGTATTTGCGAAGGGAATCTGAGAGCACAACTTCAGGGCAGTATTTCTCTTTTATATAATCCCTGTGTGCAAGGTAATTCTCGTAAGAGTACGTTTTTTCTTTCTTTATATTGGCATTTAAGAGGCTTTCGTCATACGATTCTTCCGTAGGAATCTCAGCAGCTTCAAGGTATTTTATAAACTCATCGCTTTCAGTATTCATGAGTAGATAATTCATGCTGTACGAGGTCTGGAAACTCTTCGTTTCAGGCCACATCATGTCAGCACCTTTATTCTTTATCTTACTGTTGTATATGTCGAAATGACTCTTTCTTACAGCTGATTTTCCGGGAGCAAAAACATAGTTG
>JAIKXN010000196.1 GCA_024684055.1 Lachnospiraceae bacterium
CCCTGCTTGTGGCTCAAAAAACCATGAATAAAAACGGAATCATGAAGATAAAAAATGTTAACGATATGATTATGGAAGTCTTCAAAGTAACCGGATTTGCAGACATTATGAATATCGAATAGTTTTAAAAAAGTCCGAAAACTGTTGCCACAATCGAGTGGGAATAACACTAGGGGACGGGGTTTTTGTGTCATTTCCTGTTGCTACGATTGAGTGGGTTTAGGAGCGAGTAACGAGCCTGATACAATAATCATATATACAGCTTAGCGGCGACAATGAAAAAAGGACACCGACGCCATGCTTGCATGAGTGACGGTGCCCTTATTTTTGTTGTCGTGGAACGAAGTTCCATCTGCTGAATATATTTGGCGACAGACGGACCGTGCGTGCACGAAGTGAACAACACAAAAGAATGGCACTTGAAAACCAGTAGGATTGGTTTTAATATCCTTCAACTATATAATCTTCCAGTCTTGAAAAAAATGTTTTGATATATTATAATTTCAGTCACTATAATAAATTGAGTTTTATTCTAAGCTCATTTTTCCCCGGAAATCCATAAAATAGAATATCCAAATGCATCCATTGGTTTTTTTCTTGTTTTTGATGTGAAAGTTAGTATTATTACGTGCTAAAACAAGAAAAAGCGAGAAAAGCCCGTAAAAGCAAGCGACACCAACTGAGAAATTACGGGCTAAATTGAAGAAAGTGCAAAAAGGCCCGTAAAAGCAAGCGACACCAACTGAGAAATTACAGGCTAAATTGAAGAAAACGCAAAAAGGCCCGTAAAAACAAGAGGTGCTAGCCGAGAAACTACATTTAGTTATATTTGGACTGACGAAATGGGCGTGATGTGCTGTATTGGAGGAAATAAACTCACTAGATTATGTGCATCTTACAAAAGAAAAATGCAACTTACAATCGAACCGATTGCTTAGACAATAAGCTTCATATATAATCTCATTAACAAAGGCTGAATATGAAGCTTTTTTGATTGGAGGATAATTTATGAAAACAAAAAAAGGATGCGCAATAATCTTCTTAATTCTGATGGCTGTTTTTTTCATTTATTTCAGCCAAATACCAAATATGATTTGATTTTTCATTGTTTTGGTGCTACGATATAACCAGAATATTTAAGAAACAAAGGCGTTTCATCTGTAAGGATGGAACGCCTTTTTGCATTATGGAGGGTATGCATATGGCAGCGTTTGACAAAGTTAAAAGCGGAATACCTGAAATGGATGAGGCACTTGACTACATAAGGTTGGGAGATAATGTTGTATGGCGTGTTTCCGACTTAAGTGAATTTCGTTTATTTATGGAGCCATATGTCAAGCAAGCCAAAGAGGATAAAAGAAATATTATTTATTTCAGATTCGCATCTCATGAACCACTCGTTGAAGATTGCCCTGAGGTTAAAACCGTTTATGTTCCTCTTTCGCATCGTTTCGAAACTTTTACGGTGGATATTCATAATGTTATCGAAAAAGAAGGCAAGGATGCCTTTTATGTTTTTGATTGCTTATCGGAACTTCAGACTGCATGGGCGACGGATCTTATGATGGGTAACTTTTTCAGAGTGACCTGCCCGTTTCTTTTTATACTGGATACGGTTGCTTTTTTCCCAATAATAAGAGGAAAACACTCTGTTCAGGCAATCAACAAAATATTAAATACAACTCAACTCTTTTTTGATGTTTATTCTGACAAAAAGAACATTTATGTTCGTCCCGAAAAGGTGTGGGAAAGAAACTTAGACACCATGTTTTTACCGCATACCTATAATCCTGAGAACGGCCATTTTCGTCCGATTCTTGACGGTGTTATCTCAAGCCGTTTTTATCAGACTCTCGGTAATGCACAACGCTCAGCTGAAGAACAGTACTCGGATTCGTGGGATAGATTTTTTAACAAGGTCAAACTTCTCAAAGAAAACGGAATGGATATCACCGAGGATTGTTCAAGAATGTGCGATATCATGATGACCAGAGATGAAAAAATGCGGAGAATGGTCAAAGAACATTTTACCCCGGAAGATTATTTTGCGGTAAGAGATCATATGGTCGGAACAGGAATGATAGGAGGTAAAGCCTGTGGCATGCTTTTGGCCAGGGCGATTATAAGGAACAAAGAAGAGGATATCAGTGAAGTCTTAGAACCGCACGATTCATTCTATGTTGGATCGGATGTTTATTATACATATATTGTAGATAACAATCTCTGGGACACGAGAATAAAACAAAGAACCGAGGACGGATATTTTAAGTTGGCAAATGAGTTTGCGGATAAAATAATGGGCGGAGTTTTCTCGGATTCAATGCGTGAACAGTTTGTAAGAATCATTGAATATTATGGACAGGATCCTTACATTATCCGTTCAAGCAGTATTTTGGAGGATGGATTCGGTAATGCATTTGCAGGAAAGTATGAGTCAGTTTTCTGCGTTAACAGAGGAAGCCTTGAAGAGCGAATAGAAGAATTTGAGCATGCAATTAAAATCGTTTATGCAAGTTCAATGAGTTTGTCGGCACTTGATTATCGTAAAAGAAGAGGACTCGATAAGCGGGATGAACAGATGGCACTTTTAATTCAACGTGTGTCAGGATCATATTATGGGGCAAATTACATGCCTTGTGCAGCGGGAGTCGGCTATTCTTTCAGTCCGTACAGGGTTATGAAGGATTCCGATCCGAGTGCGGGAATGCTTCGACTTGTTATGGGGCTCGGAACATCTGCTGTAGACAGAACCGAGGGGTCTTATCCGAGAATCGTAAATCTCGATATGCCTGAGAAAACATCCTATTCTTCTTCAGCTGATAAGCACAAATTCTCTCAGGGAAAAGCAGAAGTTATCAATATGTCTGAAAAGACATTGAAGCGTTTGTCTTTGGATGAATTAAAACCGGATATCCCGATGTATCTTGACAGGATTCTTTTGGAACATGATTACGAAGCAGAATCGAGACTTCGTGAAATGGGAAACAACAGAAAAGTTCAATTTATATCATGCAAAGGTCTTGTGGAAAATAAGACACTTATGGAGCAGATGAAAAGAATGCTTCATTGTATCGAAGAAGAGTATGAATATCCCGTGGATACGGAGTTTACGATTAATATTTCTGAGAATGGTGAGTATTCCGTTGATTTACTCCAGTGCCGTCCTTTGCAGGTGCAAAAAGGCGCCTCGGGAACTGTCATTCCTCCCGATGTTCAAGAGGAAAAAATCTTCTTGGAAAGTAAGGGTTCGTCCATGGGAATGTGTAAAACAACAAGTCTTGATTATATTGTGTACGTTGACCCGGTAAAATATTACAATATGCCGTACAAAGAAAAAGATCTTGTTGCCAAACTGATAGGAAAAATCAACTGGCATTTCCGTGATGAGAAAAAACATATGATGTTAATTGTTCCCGGACGTGTCGGAACAACTTCTCCTGAACTTGGCGTTCCTACTGCATTTGCAGATATAAGTGCATATGAGATTATTTGCGAAACAGAAGAATCGAAGGCGGGTTACAATCCTGAGTTATCCTACGGCAGTCATATATTCCAGGATCTTGTTGAAGCCAAGATTCTTTACACAGCAGTCTTCCACAATGAAAAAACTATTCATTTTCATCCGGTAAAATTGGAGACTTCAAAAGATGTTGTATCGCAGTTTACTCAAGATGCAGCGCTTTGTGATATCGTTCATGTTTATGATGTCAGCAAAAGAAAATGTGAAGTATTTAATGATATTGCCAATGAACATCTTATGATTACATGTTAAAACTTGAGGTTTATAATGATTACTTTGAATGACTATCTGTATTCCGGCAATACAGTTCTTAACAATGTGATTGTTCCGTTTAAATTAGGAGAGAAAGCGAAGGTATACTATAAACATCCGGTTGCATGTAATTGCATTTCATATGGTAATAATAGAGTGGTATCTGCCACGGATGAGGTTTCGGATATTTTAAAAGAGTATACCGAAAAATACAGTTTCTACCACTGCTTTGAGAACCCGAACATGTATTGGCTTAATGAAAAACTTGCGCAAAAAGATTTAAGGTTTACTTTATGGCGGAGTATTATCTTCCGGATGCCGGAAAGATAACTGAAATGCCATGCGCGTATGAAATGAAGGTATTGGAGAAAGGGCAATTTGAAGACCTTTATAAACCTGAATGGTCTAATGCTTTGTGTGCTGACAGAAAACATTTGGATGTACTTTGCGTAGGGGCATACGATGACGGTAAGTTAATCGGTTTGGCAGGGTGTTCTGCCGATGCCAAAGAGATGTGGCAGATAGGAATTGACGTTCTTCCTGAATACAGAAAAAAATATGTGCCTTCTATAATTTCTTCTTCACTCTTGGCGGGTGTATCGGGATTGTCCGTGACACTGACTCCGCTTTCATCATCTGAAGGAGCTGGCCAAACCACATCATCATATACCGTCCAGAATAATATTCGTATTTTAGTACCTTCTGCATATGACCCATAGGATATACTGTGTACTTTTTGAACGGAATAAAGAATGGCCTTGTATTCAACGGTTCCTCCGTCTTTATATCTGCGAATTCTGGGAATGCACATAACCAGCAAAGCCAGTAAAAGAATCAGAAGTATTATTAAAGTTATAATTGTTTTCTTTTTCATAAAGATATTCTCTTAGTTTATTTTATATCATATATACGAATAATGATTATAAAATGTATGGTATTTTCTTTTTTTCTTTTGATGCGCCATTATGCAGAACAATCCCCTTTTTTCTTTCTTTACTGATTGTGTTGATAAGTTCAATAAACTGTATTATAATTTCATTCATCAAACCAAACGAGTTTTATTCTAAACTCTATTTCCCTATTAAACTAAAAAACAGTATAGTGCCGAAAGCCTACGGGCTAAAGTGAAGCAAAGCAAGAAAGGCCCGTAAAAGCGAGCGCTGCCAGCCGGAAAACTACGGGCTAGAGTGAAGCGAAGCAAGAAAGGCCCGTAAAAGCGAGCGCTGCCAGCCGGAAAACTACGGGCTAGAGCGAAGCGAAGCAAGAAAGGCCCGTAAAAGCGAGCGCTGCCAGCCGGAAAACTACGGGCTAAAGTGAAGCAAAGCAGGAAAAGCCCGTAAAAGCGAGCGCTGCCAGCCGGAAAACTACGGGCTAGAGCGAAGCGAAGTAAGAAAGGCCCGTAAAAGCAGACGCCGCCTGCCGAAAAACTACGGGCTAAAGCGAAGCGAGTCAAGAAAGGCCCGTAAAAGCAGACGCCGCCTGCCGAAAAACTACGGGCTAGAGCGAAGCGAGTCAAGAAAGGCTCGTAAGAAGCGGTAAACAACAGAATTATGAAAGGGTATTACATGGAGAACTATCATGAGAAACTCAAAAATCAATTAAAGGAAATTGATGATTTAATCGAAAAATCAAATAAAAACCTATCAAAATTAAAAAATGTTCCGAAGCGTTTGGTTAAGGCAAGCAAAAGTAACGGATGCTATCAGTATTATTGGGTAGATAAGGCCGCAAAGAAGAAGATTTATATTACAAAAGAATATAAAGAAGAGTTAAAGAAAACAATCCAACGCGACTACGAGTTTGAAGTAAACAAAAAATTGAACATCTTAAAAAGAAGGCTGTCTGTTTTTCTCAGAATATATGATATCGACGAAATAGAAAGGGTTTACTCGAATCTGTCCGAGGCAAGAAAACAACTTATAACTCCGATAGTGGAAACTAAGGAAGAATTCGCAAAAAAGTGGGAAAGAGGCTCTTACGAACCGATGCCTATCAATGATAATTCAGAATTTGTTTCGACTAACGGTATAAGAGTGAGATCAAAATCGGAATTGATAATAGCCAACATGTTGGAACGAAACGGAGTCAGCTACCGATACGAGTTCCCGATTACACTAAAAGGATTAGGAACTGTCAGACCGGATTTCTTTTGCCTGAATAAAAGAACACTAAAAGAATATGTTTGGGAGCACTTCGGGATGATGGATAATATAGCGTATGCAAATAAAAATATAAACAAGATTCAGATTTATGAACAAAATGGTTTTCTGCCAGGAAAGAATATGATCATGACTTTTGAGTCATCAACAAATCCTCTTAATTCATCAACAATTAAATCTATGATAGAAGAATACTTGTTATAAAAGAGATAA
>JAIKXN010000054.1 GCA_024684055.1 Lachnospiraceae bacterium
GCACGGTCGATTAAAACCTTGTCTGCCATTTCACGCACGTTGGTGGCAGGATATGTGTCGTCGCCGTCTACCATGATGTAACATTTGGCATCTATTTCGGAAAACATTCTTCTGATGACATTTCCCTTGCCCTGCTGATGCTCATAACGAACCACGGCACCGGCTTTCTTTGCAATCTCGTCGGTTCCGTCTGTGGAATTGTTGTCATATACGTATATAACGGCTTCGGGAAGAGCCTCTTTAAATTCTTTTACGACTTTTTCTATTGTTTTGCTTTCGTTGTAACACGGGATTAATACCGCTATTTCGTCCATTTCGAATCCTCCGAAAACATTATACATTCCTAAATGTTTTATGTCCAATATTTAAACTTCGCGCAGTTTGTTGATTTTGCTGATATTTGCGATAACCACGAGGGTCATTTCCTTGGTAAGAGGAACTGTGGGATCGATGTAGGTTTCGATTTTTTTATTCTGAATAATTGCCACTACGTTTAATGAATATTTTACACGTAAGTTTAATTCCAAAAGGGTTTTGCCGACCCATTCGTCGCGCACTTCGATTTCCATCATGGAGACATCCTTGGAAATCTCGACGGCATCGATAAAGCCCGAACTTAAAAGATTCTTGGCGAGTCTCATACCGGATTCTTTTTCGGGGAAAATGGTTTTATCCGCACCGACTTTTTCGAGAATCTTACAGTTCATTTCGCTCGAACATTTTGCAACGACTTTTTCGACACCGAGTTCCTTGCAGAGCATGGTTGCCATTACACTGGCTTCCAGGCTCTGGGCCATGGCGATTATTACAACATCGACGTTTTTGATGCCTAGTTGTTTTAAAACTTCTATATCGGTAACGTCCGCACACTTGCAGTAAGGAATGTCGGCTATGGCTGCATTGACGAGAGTTTCGTCCATATCGATTGCAAGAACTTCCATACCGCATCTTACCAGTTCCTTTGCTACGGCACTGCCGTATCTTCCGAGTCCGAATACCGCATAAGTTTTGTTTTTCTTCATAATTAATCCTTTCGCTATCCGACGCTTATCTGTTCGGTCGGGTTCTTAATTGCATTGGGAGAGTATTTCTGGGTATTAAGTGCAATAAATAACGATATCGGGCCTACTCTTCCCAAATACATGGTTACTATTATTACCAGTTTTCCGAAGAAATTAAGTGTCGATGTGAAGTTTCTTGTAAGTCCGACTGTTGCCGTCGCACTTACGGTTTCGTATAAAATATCGAGTATGTCGGCTTTGGTTGCAGCACATAAAAGAATGGTTGAAACGGACATTATCGCAAAAGAAACTGCGATTACCGCAACCGATTTGTTAACCGACTGCTTCGGAATCGATCTGTGTAAAAGAGA
Organism: Lachnospiraceae bacterium; assembly: GCA_024684055.1. Classification (GTDB taxonomy): domain Bacteria; phylum Bacillota; class Clostridia; order Lachnospirales; family Lachnospiraceae; genus UBA3766. The sequence goes on from JAIKXN010000054.1 coordinate 1,373, forward strand.
TGTCTCTTCTTTGCTTTTAATGGTGGCAATCGCAGATGCGATCAAGACTGCTGCGGTTACCGTTTTGATACCGCCCGCGGTACCTGTGGGCGAACCACCGATAAACATCAGTATTAGCGATACGAACGAAGATGCATTGGTCAGATTCTCCTGAGGAATTGTGGCAAAGCCTGCGGTTCTGGTGGTTATCGACTGGAAGAAAGCTGCCATTAATTTCTGGGGAACGCTGTATTCTTTTATGGTCAAAGGATTGTTAAATTCAAATACGAAGAAAAGCAATCCTCCCGATACTATGAGGATAAGCGTAACAAGAATGGCGAGTTTGCTGTGGAAAGTAAGCCCTTTGAAACATCTGAATTTCTTTTGGGGAAATCCTTTGATGACAACCAGAAAATCCCACCATACTATATAACCTATACCGGATACGACAATAAGTGCCGAAGTGGTGAAGTTTATCATCGGGTTTAATGTGTAATTGCAGAGACTGTTGTCGGCGATAATATCTATGCCTGCGTTGCAGAAGCACGAAACCGAATTAAAAAGAGATATCCATATCCCTTTAGCACCGAACTGTGGTATAAACACCGTCATATAAAGAAGAGCACCGATGCCTTCAACGATAAAAGTACCAATTAAAACTTTTTTGGTAAAACTGATGATACCCGAGAGAGTATTCAGATTAAATGCATCCTGAATAAGCATTCTTTGACCGAGGCCGATTCTT
>JAIKXN010000143.1 GCA_024684055.1 Lachnospiraceae bacterium
TTTTTTCAGTCTTTATCAAACTTCTTTTAAATTTCTGAATTACAATTCCCCGTTCATTTTCGTCATTCTGATGCTTCCGTCAAAAGCTCTGCTGAAAGTCCAGTCGTAATTATCGGCATCTTCAAGGAACTGAATGAAGGATTGCATTTTTGCGTCCGTGTCATCGGCATAACTTAATGCAACTGCTTCGATGATTCCGGGTTTCTTTGGGGAACCGAATTCGAGTTTGCCGTGATGTGAAGCGATGCAGTGTTTTAGTTCGTTGGCCGTATCCTTTGGGAATCCGGGGATGGTTTTTATCTTTTCACCGACCATTTCTATTCCGATCACAATATGTCCCAGAAGGTTTCCTTCGTCGGTGTAATCGTTCTCCGGAAAAGTCGAATATTCGTAAATTTTTCCGATGTCATGGCAAAGCGCTGCGGTTAATATAAGGTCCCTGTTTATTGCGGGATACTGCTTTGCAAGAAACGCACAGAGCCTTGCAACACCGAGCGTATGCTCGAGCAAACCGCCTGCGAAATTGTGATGAATGCTCTTTGCAGCGGAAGAAAGTTTGAATGCGGCAATGAATTCCTTGTCATTTACAAAGAACTCTTCCAAAAGTGAATGAAGATAATTGTTCTCCACTGAAGAAATGCATTTTAAAAGCGCATCGTACATTTCATCGATATTCTTTTTGGTCGTCGGAATAAAATCATCAATGTTGTATTCCGATTCATCCGCTTTTCTTATCTGTCTTATATCGACCTGGAGATTGCCGTTGAACGTCTTGGCTTCGCCGTTAACATATACATAATCCATCGGCTCGAAATCGCTGATCCCGGCGCTGTCGGCATTCCAGATCTTACAGTCTATGTTTCCCGTCTTGTCACCGAGAATAACATTAAGATACTCTTTGCCGTTCTTGGTGGTCGCCGAATTTCTGGTTTTGCAAAGATATACGTCCTGCACAGTATATCCGTCTTTTATGTCTTTGATATATCTCATAATTTTTTCCTGTCCGGTCTTTCATTTGATCTTGTTATTCAAAACTGTTCTTTACACGGTAGTAAATTTATAGCCTACGCCCCATACGGTTTCAATCTTCCACTTTTCGTGGTCATTGATTTTTTCTCTGATACGCTTGATATGTACATCAACCGTACGTGTATCGCCGGGATAATCGTAACCCCAGATCCTGTCGAGAAGCTGTTCTCTCGTAAATACCTGATTGGGTGAATTTGCGAGGAAGAAAAGAAGTTCAAGTTCCTTCGGAGGCATGTTTACGCTCTCGCTCTTGTAAATGACCGAATAGTCCGTAAGCGATACTCTGAGTTCGGGATATTCCACAGTCTGTGCATTTTTCGGTTTTTCTTCCGGCTTAACTTCCTTTTCCTTGCATCGGCGAAGTACAGCCTTTACTCTGGCTACCAGTTCCTTCGAATCAAATGGTTTTTCCATATAATCGTCGGCACCGAGTTCAAGTCCGAGAACTTTGTCGAAGATTTCGCCCTTTGCAGAAAGCATAATGATGGGGATCTTGCTCTCCGCTCTGACTTCCCTGCAAACCTGATATCCGTCCATTCCCGGAAGCATCAGATCCAGCAGGATAAGGTTCGGTCCAAAAGAATCAAGCGCGTCTTTTACAGACTCGCCGTCATTAACTATCATGGTCTCGAAACATTCCTTGGTAAGATACAAGGAAACGAGTTCCGCAATATTGTTGTCATCGTCCACTATCAGGATCTTCTGCTTTGAAATCATTGTTAACCTCTGTCTTTCTTTTCTCCTGTTTATTCGTTTTCCTTAAAAAACAACTATTGTTACTCCGGCATCGCCCTCGCCCTGTTCTGCGAGATGAAACTCAGAGACAAAATCAAGTCTTTTGAGATATTTGTGGATCGCACTTCTGAGAGCGCCAGTTCCCTTGCCGTGAACAACTCTTACGCTGTGAAGATGCGAAAGGTATGCGTCGTCAAGATATTTGTCAAGCTTCGCGATCGCTTCATCCGAATTGAGTCCGAGAAGGTTTATTTCGGTTGAGATCGTTGCGGCTTTCGAAAATCCCGAAGCCATATTCGTTGTTCTCGTCGGCTCTTTTACGATCTCTTCCTTCGCATATATCAGATCGTCGAACGCCACCTTGAATTCCATGATTCCGGCAGCTATAGTAACTTTGCCCTTTGAATCGGGAAGTTTCTTAATCTCACCGGTCATGCCCATCGATACCGAATGAACCCTGTCGCCGACTTTAAGTTTGTCCCTGTCGACTTTCTTTCCGGTCTTTTCGGGCTTTTTCTCGGTGTTTTTAATCTTCGAGGCATTGTCGTCTATTTTTTTTCGAAGCGCAGCTCTCTTCTTTTCCATCTCCTGGATCGATGAACCCGAATTGTAAAGTCTTATGGCTTCATCCGCTTCTTCCTTGGCATCTTCAAGAATGCTTCTGGCTTCTTCCCTTGCCTCTCTTAATATCTTTTCTTTTCGCTCGTTGGCGTTTTCTTTGTTCCTGTCAAGTTCTTCCTTGAGTTTTTCGACTTCTTTTCTGAGTCTTGCCGCCTCTTCCCTGTCGGATTCTATGCTCTTCCTGGCCTCTTCGAGGTCCTTAAGGATATCCTCAAAATCTTCCCTGCTGTCATCCATCTCAAGTTTTGCTCTCTCGATGATGCGCTTGTCGAGACCGAGTTTTTCGGATATTGCAAATGCATTACTCTTGCCGGCAATACCGATATAAAGTCTGTATGTGGGTGAAAGTGTTTCCACGTCAAACTCGCAGCATGCGTTTTCAACATTCTCGGTATTTAGGGCAAAAATCTTAAGTTCGGCGTAGTGCGTCGTAACCATTACGGTTGCCCGCTTATCCATAAGCCTTGAAATAATGGCGATCGCGAGTGCCGCACCTTCCGTGGGATCCGTTCCCGAACAGAGTTCGTCAAAAAGACAGAGACTGTTATGGTTGGCCTCTTTGAGGATACTTACAATCCCCTTCATGTGACCGGAAAAAGTCGAAAGACTCTGCTCGATGCTCTGTTCATCGCCTATTTCAGCATAAATATCCCTGAAGATCTTAAGCTTGCTTCCGGGCGCCGCGGGAATGAAAAGTCCCGACTGTCCCATGGCACAAAGAAGTCCCGTAGTCTTAAGAGAAACCGTTTTACCACCGGTATTGGGTCCGGTAACTATAAGACACGAGTATTTCTCCCCGAGAATAATATCGATGGGAACCACTTTGTTTTTGTCTATAAAAGGATGTCTCGCTCTTTTGATGTCAAGGTATTCACCCGACTCGTAATCAGGCATAACCGCCTCTTCGTTTATCGCGAGACTTGCTTTCGCAAAAATAAAATCCAGTTCGGAAAGGATTTCCTGATTGATCTTCAGCTCCTCAAGATGCGTCGCCGCTTCTTTGGAAAGATTGTGTAAGATCCTGTTGATCTCTTCTCTTTCTTCGGCTTCAAGTTCCTGGATTCTGTTATTCTGCTCCACAATCGCTGCGGGTTCAATAAAAAACGTCATTCCGCCCTTTGACTGGTCATGAACAATACCTTTGACCTGGCCTTTGTACTCTGCCTTAACCGGAATGCAGTATCTGTCGTTTCTCATCGTGATAACGGCATCCTGAAGGTAGGTTCTGTATGTGGAATTGACCATTTTATTGAGATCCGAATGAATACGTGAAGCCGTATTTACCATTTCTCTTCTTATGCTTTTCAGCGTGGGTGATGCATCATCCGCAATCTCATCTTCCGATACTATCACTCTTCTTATCTCTTTTGCGAGACTTTCCGACGGAACGATATTCTCAAACATTTCCCTCAGAGAATCTTCTCTTTCTTCGGCGAGTCCGTAATCCTTAACGTTCTTCGCACATTCCATTGATGACGCGATCATCAGAAGTTCTGATATCGCAAGCGTTGCTTCCACGCTCATGGCCTTGAAACATTCGTTAAGATTTTTGTTTCCGCCAAATGAAATCTTCTTGCCGGCAAGGACTCTTGCCACCGCATCCGAAGTATTTTCGAGACTTTTTAAAATAGCCTCTCTATTCCTTAAAGGATGCAGAGAGGCGCATTTTATCTTTCCTGAATCGCTTGTCGCACAAGCAGAGAGTAACTGTATTAATTTGTCGTACTCTAAAATTTCTAAAGTTTTTCTGTTCATTATTTAGTGAAAAATCTGTAATTGAATTCGGCGTTGTTCTTTCCTCTGTAAGCGCCTTTAACTATAAGAGCATATTTTTCACCGTAGAATATAATGTTCATAATGTCGCTCTCGGGAGCTTTTCTGATTTCTACAGTAACTTCCTCTTCCCAAAGATCCTCAGGAAGCTTCTTTAAAAGAACGCCCTTAACATATCCGTCTACCTTGTTCTCCATAAGGCACTGGGTGTCCTGTTTCTGCTCTTTAAAATGTACGATCAATTTCTGTTCCTGAATGGTTGAAATGCAGGTAGCCTTTTTGAAATAGCTTCCCACTATCTCATAAATTGCATACTCAAATGCTGTCTGGTTGGATGTGAAAGTCATCTTTTGCATTTTAGTATTCCCCCTTTATTTAAGTCGTTTTGTGATTTCTTCACACTTTTTATAAATTTCGTCAACTTCTATTGTATCATTAAACTGTCCGTTTTTGTATAGTACTTTTCCATTTATCATGGTCATTTTGATATTTGTTTTGCTTCCGCTGTAGACAATGTTCTTGGAAATGTTCAAAATCGGGCGCATATTGGGCTGATAAAGGTCTATCATTATGATGTCGGCAAGCTTTCCTTCTGCCAGGCAGTCATTGTCTTTAAGTTCCATTGCATGTGCACCGTTGACGCATGCCATCTTTAAAACTTCCATTGCATCCACTGCTTTGGGGTCTTTGTCCTTAATCTTTGCAAGAGCCGTCACAAGGAACATTTCCCTGAAGAAATCAAGACAGTTGTTGGAAGAAGGTCCGTCGGTTCCGATCGCAACCTCGATTCCTTTTTCAAGATATCTGCTTATTGGCGCGATTCCGCTTGCAAGCTTTGCATTCGAAGCGGGGTTGGTTACAACTCTTAATCCGCGTTTTTTCATTATGTCCATATCCGCGTCGTCACACCATACGCCGTGATAAATGCCGCCGCCGAAATCCCAGAGTCCGAGACTGTCGAATAAAGCCATCGGTGTCATGCCGTATCTTTCCTTGCATTCCTCATGCTCGGTTTTGGTTTCCGACATATGGGTATAAAACGGTGCTTTGTATTTATGAATGAGCTCGGAAGTTTTTTCAAGAAGTTCCCTGTCGCAGGTATATTCCGCATGAACTCCCATTAAAAATCCCACGAGATCGTTCTTTCCGTTAAGTTCGTTATATCTTCTTTCGAGAACTTCAAGAGTCGGTCCGAATTTGTTGAGTCCCGATACCATCTGGCATCTCATTCCAAACTCTGCCGAAGCATCAAAAATCGATTCGGGTGTAAGATACATATCCGCGCATGCGGTAATGCCCGACGTAAGATATTCAAGATATGCCAGTTTTGTAAGCCAGTAAACATCTTCCGGCGTCATCTTTGCTTCTCTCGGGAAAATCTCATTGTTAAGCCAATCCTGAAGATTCAGATCGTCGGCAAGCGAACGGAATGCAGTCATTCCCGAATGTGTATGCGCGTTCTTAAATCCGGGAAGAAGAACATTTCCTTCGCAGTCGATTTCCTCGTCAAACTTCTTTTTCGAATCTGCGGAAACCTCTTTTCCCACATAGGTGATTTTGTTTCCGTCTGTATGTATTTCGCCGTCAAAGATTTCCTCGCCCGGCACCATTGTAAGTATTTTTGCGTTGTATAGTCTTTTCGTCATATTTTTCCTTTGTATATTATCAGTTCTGAGGCACGAAAATGTTGGGTTCTGAAGAATTCTTGATGTATTTGAATTCGTCGCCTGCGTTTATGTACTCCCAGTCGGAATATGTGAATGTTACAGTTGCGGCTTCGCCGTCGACTTTAATGTATCCTTCCATGGGATTTCCGTTTTCGTCGTTTATGACAAATTCCATTCTGTCATCATAAAGTTCACCGACACCGTCAGGCATAAAGCAGAGTCTTCCGATACCGATCTGAACGATATATTTTCCGTCCGAGCCTTTTGCGATCTGAAGGTTGGGGTCGTTAAGATCGTCAATAAACTCTCCGATATAGGATGCTTCATAATCCGTTCCTTCGAATGCATATGAAGTTCCCTGACCGTTTAAGCTGATCCACGCGGGTGAATTGCCGCGCTTTGCATCGGGATTAAGTCCGATCTCGGCTTCATGTTCGAAAATCATTTCTTCAACCTGGCTGCCGTCATAGTAGCTTATTTCGTATTTATCAAGATAATCCTTAACCTTGCCGGTGGGTTCGGCAAAGTTTCCGTTCATATCTTCAAAAGTGATTATGTTTTTGTCTCTGTATTCGTTCATTTCCTTGTCATATACCGCATATCTGTCGGCGCTTTCGGGCGTTAATTTGCCCTTATCGTCATATTCAAGATTTTCGGGATATGAAGGATATTCGTTGAAATTGTAAATATACGTCGTATATGTATCGGTCTCTTCGGAATAATCCTCCAAATAGATCGAATCCGTTACTTTTTCGGTGGAAATCTCACTGATGGGAACCATCGGCTCGACAAGTCCTCTGTGGACCGTCATTGTATAGTCAAAAACGGTTTCGCCGTCGGCATCCAGGAAGCTGTATTCTTCCACGTACATTGTTGCTCCGCCGCTTCCGCCGCCCTTTATCACGCCGTATTCGTTGATATCGCACCATGATCTGTAGAAGCTTTCTTCACACGAAATGCATTTCAGGGCCTCCTCGTAATTTTTCAGAACAAAGAAACTGCTGAAAATGGTATCGTAGTTGTCTGCGTTTGTAACCGTACAATCCATTCTTACCGCAAGTTCCTTAATTCCGTCCATGCCGCAGTCGATCAGCGCATAGGAATTGTCGCTTTTATACTCAAGACCTTTTAAAGCCTCTTCCGAGTACAATGCTTTCATAAATGACTTAGCCTCGGCATCGATCATTTCATCAAAAGTATATGAAGCCTTCTCATCATAGATATCGTGGTCGAACTCCGCAGTACATTCATTATTTATAAACGCAGCATAAACCGCTTCGTCATCGGGCTTTTCGATTTCAACGGAAATGTTTTCTCCGTCGTTTTCCGTCAAATTGTCTCCGGGATCCGATGCCGGTTTTGTGGGATCGGGTGCGGGATTCTCATTTATCATTCCGTCTCCGTCCATAACCTGAAAAGGCGAACCGTTGCAGGCAGCAAGTGAAGCCGCTGCCAGAATTGCAGTCAGTGTTACCGAAATCACATTCTTTTTCATATCTTTCTCCTCAAAATCTTTGAACTGCGTTCAAATACTCCCCCTCAGTCAAAAGCGCTGACACGTTACATTATCATTCTTTATGCCTTTTTAGTCAACCTTTAGCCCCTTTATATACTCTGCTGCCGCCTTTCCCGCCTTATAACCCGACGCAAAAGCCCAGTGCAGATTATATCCTCCGCATGTTCCGTCGACATCCGTTACTTCTCCCGCAAAGAACACTCCGGGAGAAACCGTCGATTCCATGTTTCTTGAAATCTCGTCCCTGCTTACTCCTCCTTTCGTGACCTGAGCGTTGGAAAAACTGTCATGGTCCGAGATCCTGACTCTGAATTCCTTGATTGTTTCCGCAAGTTCTTCGGAAGCTTCCGAAATGCCTTCTTTTGATAATGTACCGTTTATTCCGTTACAGCGTCTTAAGATAAGTCCTGCGGTCTGCGTACCGAGCATTCCCGAGAGAACTTTCATGCCCGCTTCCTTAAGACCGGTATATCTTCCGCTTTCCGCTTCTTTTTCGAGAAGTCCCTGAATGTATCTTTTCAGCTCGTCTTTTCTGATTTCCGAAAGGAAGTCGATTACGATCTCGCATCTTCTGCCTTCTTCGATCGGTTTGGAAAGATATCTTGAAAGTTTGAAAATGCAGATTCCCGAAAGACCTTTGTCGGTGAACTGAATCTCACCGTCTTCGGTATCAATCTTCTGTCCGTCGATATATGCTTTGACCTGTGCCTTAAAACGGACACCTGCCAGTTCAAGAACATCCTTTTCTTCCGTAAAAAGTCTCGTAAGCACCGGATAGGTAAAAGTTACCGTATGCCCGAGCGCTCTCGCAAGTCTGTATCCGCCTCCGTCCGAGCCGGTATTCGGATATGCCTTGCCGCCGGTTGCGATGATCAGGGCATCACAGACGATATCCTCTCCGTCTTCAAATCCGATCCTGTATCTGACGGCTCCTTCATCGTCCTTTTTTTCGTTTGCCGAACGGATCATGCGATCATCTTCGATAATAAGTTTCTTTTCCGTTTTGCCGTCGCTTCTTATCTTTTCTGCCGAAACTGCTTTTTTCGAAAAAAGAAATCTTACCTTTTTCTCTCTCGCCATGTTCATAAGCGTTTCTTTTACGGTTTCCGCTTTTTCGCTTCTCGGATATTTGAGCCCGTCTCTTTTGATGGCCAGCATTCCGTTTTCTTTAAAAAGACTCTCAAGCCATTCGGAATCATATTCTTCCAGAATACCGGCAAAAGGATGCTTGTCATCGAAGTTATAATATTCGCTTTTTAAATCCTCATTAGAAAAATTACACCTGCCGTTTCCGGTCAGGCATAATTTTTTAAGCGTCTCTATATTTCTTTCTATAACCGTTATCCTGCAGTCCCCGTCTGCCGCCGCGTACGACGCCATGATTCCGGCAGGTCCGGCTCCGATAATGCATATTTCCTTCATATTGTTAACTGCGCCGTTTTACGCTGCTTTTCATTTTGTTTTAAGAAAACAAACCTTTAAACCTCGTAGCCTGCTGCCTTTACCGCTGCCTTAAGCGTTTCTTCGTCAACGCTTCCGTCGGTTTCAACATCTACTTTCTTTGCCTCCAGATCTGCATTTGCGGATAAAACTCCCGCAACTGCCTTAATGGAATCCTCCACTCTCTTTTTGCAATGTTCGCACATCATTCCTTCAACACCAAATGAAATCATCTCTTTAACCTCCGATATAATTTTACAATCACATTGATTTTCGTTCAACTCCAAATGAGACTCTTTTTCTTCTTTCGAAACTTCCAGGCCCTTATCAAGCCTGACTCCCATAAGCCTTAATGCGTTCAGGCATACACAGATGCTGCTTAAACTCATGCATGCCGCGCCGATCATGGGATTAAGTTTTAAACCGAATACCGGCAAAAGCGCACCTGCCGCAACAGGTATCATGAGAATATTGTAAAAGAAAGCCCAGAAAAGATTCTCTTTTATGTTAAGGATCGTCTTTTTCGAAAGCCTTATCGCACGGACAACATCAAGCAGATCGCTGTGCATAAGCACAACATCGCCGCATTCGATGGCGATATCCTTGCCCGCTCCCATTGCCATTCCGACTTCCGCGGTTGCAAGTGCCGGAGCGTCATTGATGCCGTCGCCGACCATAAGTACTTTTTTGCCCTGACTCTGAAGTTCTTTTACTATATTTGCTTTGTCATCGGGTTTAAGCTCGTATCTGACAGAGGAAACGCCCGCTTCTTCGGCTATTTTCAAGGCCTTTTCCTTTTTGTCGCCGGTAAGCATTATGGTTTCAAAACCCATGCCCTTAAGGATTTCCATGGCTTTGGGCGACGTTTTCCTGACTTTATCCTGACGAACCTCGCCTTCAACCGAAACGGTTCCCTCTGTTACGGTACCGGTCTTGTCAAAAACAATCGTATCAAGGCTTCTTAATCTCTCAAGGCTCTCGGCATTCTTAAAAAGTATACCTTTCTTTGCGCCCACTCCCATACCCACGGTAATCGCAACCGGAGTCGCAAGTCCCAGAGCGCAGGGGCAGGATATTACGAGCACGCAGATTGCATTTGAAAATGCCGTCTTGAAATCCTTCGTTGCAAAAATCCATATAACAAACGTGATGATGGCGATGACGATTATCGCAGGAACGAAAACCGCGGAAATCTTATCTGCGAGTCTTGCAATCGGTGCCTTCGTGGCTCCCGCTTCCTTAGTCATCTTTACTATCTTCATAAGAGTCGAATCTTCTCCGACTCCTTCTGCCTTAACACGCACGTATCCGTCGATGATCATGCTTCCGGAGATAACTTCGTCTCCTTCGGCTTTTCTTACGGCTTCGCTCTCGCCCGTTATCGCAGATTCGTCAAAATCCGCTTTTCCGAAAACGACTTTTCCGTCCACACTCGCCGCCTCGCCTTTTGAAATAAGAATAATATCACCTTTTTTTATTTCTTCCGGTGAAATGGTCTCTTCTGTCTCGCTGCCGTTTTCATCAGTCTTTATCCTTATTATCTTTTTGGGACACATATCGATAAGTCCGTCGATCGCATCCTTCGTCTTTCTCTTTGATTTCGATTCAAGATATTTTCCCACGGAAACAAGCGTGAGGATCATTCCCGCCGAATCAAAGTAAAGATTCATCGAATAGTCCATGGCTTTTTCGTGATTTCCGTTTTCAAAGGAAATAAGGATCATGAAAAGTCCGAAAAGACTGTATCCGAGTGCACACAAAGATCCGAGTGAAACCAGCACGTCCATATTTGTTCCGCCCGATCTTAACGCTTTAAAACCGTTAATATAGAATTTTTTATTCAGTAAAAGTACCGGAATAACAAGAATAAACTGGGTTAACGCATTGGTGGAAACATCCCATTTCGCTCCCATTGCGATAACCATAAGGATTATGATAAGGATTACGGAAGCGATAAGTCTCGCCAGTTCCGCTTTATCTTCTTTTTTATCCGCTGCATTTGCAGAATTTCCGGAAACGCCGCCGTTTTCCTTATTTTCTTTTTCCCCGATAAGACTCGCAAAATATCCTGCCTTATTTACGGCATTTTCTATCATTTCGGGATTTACTGCTTCTTCATCAAAATGAACGATCATCATCTCTTCGATCAGATTGACGCTTACTTCCTCAACACCCTGTATTTTTCTGACTGCTCTTTCAACGTTCGCAACACAGTTTGCACAGGTCATTCCCCTGACGCTAAAGGTTTTCTTCATCGGTTAGTCCTCCTTAACAGAGTATAGCATTTTTGTATATGTTTTTTCAATAATGTACTTATTTAAGTTCGATTCCGATTTTTAAAAAAGACACCCCACCATTCTTTCAGAAATGATGGGGCAGGATTCAATTATTTTATTTAACCGATTATTTGTCTTTATTTGCATTCGCAAGCAAAAGCTTGATCCTGTTCTGCTGGTTTATTTCGCTCGCACTCGCATCATAGTCGATGGCGATGATATTTACGCCGGGATTTCTTTCCTTGACGATCTTCATAACTCCCTTTCCGACTATGTGGTTCGGAAGGCATCCGAAAGGCTGCGCACAGATGATATTGTTCGTGCCTTTGTCGATATGCTCGATCATCTCGGCTACAAGAAGCCAGCCTTCGCCCATTTTTACCCCAAGGTTTATGTAGGGTTTGGCGAGTTCAACCGTATGTGCAAAGGGTGTGGGCGGTTCGAAATCGCTCTCTTCCTTTATAACGTTGATGATATCTCTCTGTTTTCCGCTGAAAACCTTATACGCAAGCTTCAGAAGACCGATGCTCTTCTTGTGTGTTCTGTACATGTCATGCTCGATGATACGTCCGTAAACATAGAAAAGAAGGAAGTCGAGAAGTCCGGCCATAACGGGTGATGCGCCTTCGTCAATAAGGTAGTTTTCCAGATCTCTGTTTGCAAGCGGCGAGAATTTTACATATATCTCTCCGACGATGCCGACTTTGGTCTTTTCTTCCGTGCTTCTCGGAATCGAAGCGAAGTCCCTTACAACTTCCCTGTAAGTCTTTTTAATCTTTGAATAAGGAAGGGGACCGCTCTTTCCGAGCTGATCGACAAGTTTCTGCGTCCAGTAATCCGCCTTCGCTTCGGCATCGCCGCGATGGATTTCCATAGCCTTCGCCTGGTTTGTGAGGATCATGAGAATGTCACCGTAAAGAACCGAGTAAAGCATTCTTCTTACCATCGGAGGATTGAGTTTGAAACCTTCGTTTTTCTCCATTCCGACGAAGTTGAGCGATATAACCGGCATGTATCCGTATCCGGCCTTTTTCAGGGCTTTTCTTATCAGAGATATGTAGTTTGATGCTCTGCATCCGCCGCCTGTCTGCGTAAAGAAAAGGGCTGTTTTGTGCACATCGTATTTGCCGCTCTGCAAAGCGTTAATAAACTGTCCGACTACCAGAGTTGCCGGGTAACAGGTATCGTTATGCACGTATTTCAAACCGGTTTCGATAACTTCCCTTCCGCTGTTTTCAAGAAGTTCCGCATCGTATCCGTAAACCCTCATAAGGGATGCAAGCATTTTTAAATGTCGCGGAAGCATTGTCGGAATCAGGATTTTGTAATCCTTTTTCATTTCCGCGGTAAATTCCACTCTTTCGGAATCGTTCATCTATCTTTTCCCTCTCTCATTTCGAGCGCGCCAAGCAGGGATCTTAATCTGATGTTGACGGCCGAAAGATTATTAATCTCATCGATTTTGATCTGAGTATAAATTCTGCCTTCTTTTTCCACTATCGATCTTACTTCATCGGTGGTAATGGCATCGATACCGCAACCGAATGATACGAGCTGCACGAGTTCCATGTCTTTCTGAGTGATGGCATAATGAGCCGCTCTGTAAAGACGCTGGTGGAATGTCCACTGGTTAAGGACATTCGTGGGAACCTTGCCGATCCTGTTTGCGATCGCCTCTTCGGTAATGACCGCAAAACCGAGGCTGCACGCAAGCAGATCGATTCCGTGGCTTATTTCGGGATCGATGTGATAAGGTCTTCCGGCAAGTACCATGATCTTTTTGTTTAATTCTCTTGCTCTTTGGATGATTCTTTCAGTCTCTTCGAAAAGCTCTTTTTTGTACTGAGCGTACTTTTCGAAGCCCGCGTGAACCGCTTCGAGATAACGCTTTCTGCTGACATTGATCAGATCTTTCGGAAGCGTGATCTCGAGTTCTCTTGCGAGTTCTTTTTCATCATTGATGTTAAGGAAAGGCGCAAGATATCTGACTTCTTTTAAGATATCCATGTTATCCTTCAGAAGTTCGGGATAATATGCAACAACGGGACAGTTGTAATGGTTGTCGCCCGCTTTTTCGTCTATGTTGTAAGTAAGACAGGGAGCAAAGATCGCATCAACCTTGTCTTTTATAAGCATTTCGATGTGGCCGTGCATAAGCTTTGCCGGGTAGCAGACCGTATCCGAAGGAATGCTGTCCTGTCCGAGAAGATATGTGTCTCTCGATGAAAGTCCGGAAAGTTTCACGCTGAAGCCGAGATTTTCGAATATGCCCACCCACAAAGGAGCAAGGTCGTACATTCCGAGCTGAAGCGGCATTCCTATGACTTTCTTTCCTTCTTCGATGGGTTTTGCAAGATTCATGAAATACTGTCTCTTGTATTCGTATAAGTTTAATTTCTCGTCAATCTTTCCCTTGGATGTCATCTTTTCGCATCTGTTTCCGGAAACAAATCTTCCGCCGTCCGAAAAGATGTTTATCGTCAAAGCACAATGGTTGGTACAGCCCTGACATACCGAAGCTTTTGATGTATGCGTGAATGTCTTTAAGTCTTCGAGTGAAATAAGCGCGGATTCTTCAAGGCCGAGTCCCATAGAATAAATGGCCGCACCGTATGCACCCATAATTCCGGCAATGGCAGGTCTTACGACATTCTTGCCGATCTCGTTTTCGAAAGCGCGAAGTACGGCATCATTTAAAAACGTACCGCCCTGCACTACGATATGCTCGCCGAGTTCGGTCGGCGAATTCGCACGGATAACTTTGTAGATTGCATTCTTTATAACCGAAACGGATATTCCGGCGGAAATGTTTTCTACCGAAACACCGTCTTTTTGCGCCTGCTTGATGGATGAGTTCATGAAAACGGTACATCTTGAACCGAGATCCACCGGCGCATTGCCTTTGAGTCCGAGTTTGGAAAACTCTTTGGAATCGTATCCCATGGACTTTGCGAATGTTTCTATAAAAGAACCGCAGCCGGATGAACATGCCTCGTTAAGCATGATGCTGTCGACCGCTTCGTTTTTAATCTTGATACATTTGATATCCTGACCGCCGATGTCGAGGATGAAATCCACATTCGGAAGGAACTGCTTCGATGCCATGAAATGTGCCATGGTCTCAACAAGACCTCTGTCCACATGAAAGGCATTTAAAATAAGCTGCTCGCCGTAACCTGTTACAGCCGAAGCTTTTATCTTTATCCTGTCGCCGCAAAGGGTTCTTACTTCCGTAAGTTTCTCTTTTACGACGTCAACGGGATTACCCTTGTTGGAATTGTAGTAATGCCAGAGGATATCCTTTTTGTCGCTTATAAGCACGAGTTTTGTGGTGGTCGAACCACAGTCGATACCGAGATATGCGTCGCCGCTGTATTCGTTTATGTCCGCAAATTCAACGGTTTCCTTTGCGTGACGCTCTTTGAATTCAGTGAGTGCGGCTTCGTTTTCAAAAAGAGGAGGCATGCTCGCAACTTCTCTCTTTGCATTTACCGCTTCTTCTAGTTTCTCTATAAGCTTTTCGTAAGCATAGGTCTTTTCCGCTTTCTCGGCGAAGATCGAAGCACCGAGTGCAACCGCATAAAGCGAATAATCGGGGAAAAGAGCATTCCCGTCATCAAGCTTCAAAGTTTCCCTGAATGCTTTTCTTAATCCCTGATTGTAGAAAAGCGGTCCGCCGAGGAACATTACTTTTCCCTTGATCTTTCTTCCCTGAGCAAGTCCCGCGATGGTCTGATTGACAACCGCCATGTAAATGCTTGCCGCTATATCGTTCTTTGAAACGCCCTGATTGATAAGGGGCTGAATATCGGTCTTCGCGAAAACACCGCATCTTGAAGCGATCGGATAAACCTTTTCGCATTTAAGGCTCATCTCGTCGAGCTCATCCGGCGTAACATTTAAAAGAGACGCCATCTGATCGATGAATGCACCGGTACCGCCTGCGCAGGTTCCGTTCATTCTTTCGTCAACGCCGCCCTTTAAGAAAATGATCTTGGCATCTTCTCCGCCCAGCTCGATGACCACTTCGGTATCGGGTTCTTTTTTCTCAACAAGTGCAAAAGTAGCGTAAACTTCCTGAACGAACTGAAGTCTCGCCACCTGTGCCACACCCATTCCGGCGGATCCCGATATTGCGATCCTGATCTTTTTATCCCGCAAATAAGGCTCTGCTTCCTTTAAAAGGGACAGAGTCTTCTGACGTACCTGAGAATAATGTCTCTCGTATTTTTTGTAAATTACTTCTTCGCCATCGCGAATTACCAGTTTCGCCGTTGTGGAACCGACGTCCACACCGACTGATATTTCCTTGCCTTTTGTCTGCATATGAAACTCTCTTAAAAACTAATTCGAATATAAAAATTTCTTAACATCTTCAAGTCTTTCTTCCGCTTCTCTCTGACCTTCGTCGTAAAGCGCCGAAATCTTGTCGATATCTTTTTCCATGTGAGAAAAATCCCAGTGTCCCGTGGGATTGAAAATCATTACCGTACCTTCTTTTTCCATATCCTCGATAAGACGGTACTGGCCCTGAAGAAGAGGAATCCTTACCTGAACGGCATCGATAAAACCTTTGAATTTTCTGTATTTCATTTTCATGAAGGGTGTCCATTTTTTTAAGTTTGACGGTTCCATTCCGTCACCTTTCGTGGAAAGAACGATAATTCTTTCGCAGCCCTTCTCCATGGCTCTTTTTACGGGAATCGGATCCGAAACGGAGCCGTCCATGTAATAATTGTCGCCGATTTTATAAGGACCCGTGATAAAAGGAAGAGAACTTGTGGCCATGGACACGTCACAAAAACTCTCGATCGTTTTACTGTCCTTTAAATATTCTGCCTTTCCCGTAACGCAGTTGGTCGCAACAAATTCGACTTCGGTTTGATTAGCAAAGTATGCATCAAAATCAAATGCAGGTTCTTCGTAGATCAACTCACCGTAAAGTTTATCGAGATTCATGTATTTGCCGCTTCTGCAAAGCTCTCTGAAGCCGTAGTACGAATCTCCTCTGGGGCATAACAAAACATCCCGGGATCGGCCTATCTGTCCCGAAAGGAAATTGCACATGGCACCCGCGCCCGCGGAAACGCCGCATGCATAATCGAATGTTATGCCTTCCTTTGTAAAAATATCCAGAACTCCGGCAGTGAAAGCGCCTCTGACGCCGCCGCCTTCAAGTATAAGTCCGGTCTTCATCCTCAACTAATCCGTAATACCCGGATTTCTCCTTATTATCTGATAATACACAAAAAATCCCAGGCACATAAACCCGGCATGATTTTGTTATTTTCCATGATCGTCATTTACAGTTTTTTCCGTGCAAAAACAGTACTTTGCAACAGACACCTACAGTAAAATTTATCATATAATTGTGAAAAAGTCATTAACTTTTACAGTTTATTAATGATTATCACTTTAGGAAATGCCGTTTTGCAGCGAAGTTTATATTTTCTAACCGACTTTTTCTTGTTTCGTGCATTAAAATAAAGTATAATTATATTTGGTGTTTTTTTGTCAAAGCAAAAAAATATTGCGCAGATTTTTAAAAGAATTCAAACTTGGAGAATAATAATGAAAAACAAAAAATATCCTTATTATACCGACCTTGAGGAAATTTCTGACTTAAAAGACCTGATCCTTACGAAAGCTGCTGACTTTCCCGAAAAGATCGCTTTCGTTTATCCCTGCGAAACCGGAGAAATGAGAAAAACTTTTTCCGATCTTAAGGAAGACGTTAATGCTTTCGGTACCTGGTTATACAGTAATAAAATCAAAGACAGACATGTCGCCGTCATCGGAAAGAATTCGTACGAATGGCTTGTTGCTTTTCTCGCATGCGTAAACGGCGGAAATGTAGCGGTAGCCATTGACAAAGGACTTCCCTCCGAAGAGATCAATACTCTTGTTGAACACGGCGATTGCGATTATGCACTCGTTACCGACCAGTTCGTTGAAAAAGTAACTACCAAAAAAGTCAAGAAAGTCATCGATCTCGGTACTTTCGACACAATTCTCTACGAGGGAAGAAAACTTCTTCGTGCCAAAAACAACGAATTCCTGAAATATCAGATAGATCCCGACAAAACGGCGGCAATCCTCTTTACTTCCGGAACAAGCGGAAAGAGCAAGGGCGTTGAGCTTACAAACCACAATATCGCTTTCGAATTAAACAGAACATGTATGCTCTACAAACCCGAAGGAAACGTTCTTGCGGTTCTTCCTTTCCACCATGCTTTCGGTCTTATCGTGGGTATTTTCATGCCTCTCAATTACGGAAAGTCGATATATATCAACAAGAGTCCCAAGTATGTTAAGAAAAATCTTCAGGATTTCAAGCCTCAGACAATCTTCCTCGTACCTCTCTTCGTTGAATTCTTCCACAAGCAGATATGGGCCGAGATTGAGAAAAAGGGTAAAACAACACAGATCAAAGGTCTTATGACCACAACAGATCTGCTTTTAAAAACCGGTGTCGATGTCAGAAAGAAAACTTATACCGCCATCCACAAGGTATTCGGCGGAGAACTTGATTATATCATCTGCGGCGGTGCCGCGCTTGACCCCATGTATGTAAAAGAATTCAGAACCTGGGGTATCGAAATCCTTAACGGCTACGGAACTACAGAATGTTCACCCTGTACAGCCGTAAACAGACCTTTCCATCACAAAGACGGAAGTGTCGGACAGATGGTTCCCGGTCTTGAAGTAAAAGTATCCGAAGAAGGTGAAATTCTCTTTAAGGGCGACCTCGTAATGAAGGGATACTACAAAGATCCCGAATCAACTGCGGCTGCCATTACCGACGGCTGGTATCACACGGGCGACCTCGGATATGTTGATGAAGACGGCTTCATCATCCTTACCGGACGTAAGAAAAACCTTATCATCTTATCCAACGGCGAAAACCTCTCTCCCGAAGAACTCGAAGGCAATCTTGCCAGAGATCCTCAGGTACGCGAAGTTCTCGTTTACGAAGAGGACGGTAAGATCGTTGCGGAAATCTATCCCGAAGAAGATTACTTCGACAATTATGATTATTTCAACGAATTAAAAGAAAAGATCAACAATAAGCGCCCCATGTACAAGCGCATCGCTGTAATCAAGCTTCGTAAGGAAGAGTTCATAAAGAATGCGAGCATGAAGATCGTAAGATACTTAAATATCCCTTCGGCTCAGAAAAACGATCAGTAATCAGCATTCAATTACTGCTGTCAGAACAATCATTATGCTGTTGCCGGTTTAACCATGAAATGAAGATTCGATCATTTCCGGGCCTGTAACAGACACCCAGGAGATTATGTTTAATATTCTTGTTGTTGAAGATAATAAGAATACGGCGAGACTTATGGAAGTCGTTCTCACTCAGAACGGGTACTGTGTTTTGCATGCCTCAAACGGTGAAGAAGCCCTCCGAGTCCTTGACGACAAACATATCGACCTTATCCTCGTGGATATAATGATGCCGGTTATGGACGGCATTACTTTTACAAGAGTCCTTCGAAACAGCGGCTCCAAGATTCCCATTATCATGGTTACCGCTAAAGATTCGCAGGAAGACATAAGAAAAGGATTTTTAACCGGCACAGACGATTACATGGTTAAACCCATAGATGAGTTTGAGCTGGTTTTAAGGATCCAGGCACTTTTAAGAAGAGCCAACATTGCCGCAGAGCATGAACTTACGATCGGAAATACCGTTCTTTTGTATGATTCTTTTACTGTTCGCGAAAACGGTGTCGATTACGAACTTCCGAGAAAGGAATTTCAGCTTCTTTTCAAGCTCCTTTCCTACCCCAACAAAACTTTTACTAGAAGACAGCTGATGGAAGAATTCTGGGATTCCGAAACTCAGTCCGAAGAGCGTACAGTCGATGTTCACATCAACCGTCTGAGAGACAGATTCAAAGAAAATAACGATTTTGAAATAGTTACCGTAAGAGGCCTCGGATATAAGGCCGTCAAAAAGGAAAATGTATGAAAAACCTGGTTAAAAAAGCATCCGTATCGATTGGAAATCTTATTAACAAGCTGATCGAAAGTATCATCTTTCGAATCAGCTTTTTTACAATATTCGCGCTGACGGTTTCGAACGTTCTCGCCGGCGGCATAATGATGATCCTGTACAACACTCCCTTAAAAGAGCGTTGGGGACTCACTCCTCTTACTCTGACCATAATCGTTCTTGCCTTCAGTTACGTTTCCTCATCTGTTTTCTCGATCATCATAAACAGAAACGTTTTCCTGCCTTTGAGAAAACTTACACGTATCACAAGACAGGTCGCAGACGGAAATTATAACGTAAAACTTGACGGCATTACCAATTTTTTCACCGAACGGACCGACCTCGGTAAGCTTGTTGAAGCTTTCGACGACATGACTCACGAACTTTCTTCAACGGAAATCTTCAGAAATGATTTCATCCACAATTTCTCGCACGAATTCAAAACCCCTATCATTTCGATAAGCGGCTTCGCAAAACAGCTTTACAACGGCAATCTGACACCCGAACAGCAGAGCGAATTCGCCAAAATAATAATGGACGAGAGTGAACATCTCGCCAACATGTCTTCAAACGTACTACTTTTGTCAAAACTCGAATCACAGGAAATCATATCCGATAAAGAAGACTTCAGTCTCGACGAACAGTTAAGAACCTGCATGCTTCTTTATGAAGAACAATGGAGCGAAAAGAACATCTCCATCGATATGGATCTTGAAGAAATAGATTATTTCCAGAGCAAGGATCTGCTTTATCACGTCTGGATGAATCTTATCGGCAATGCCGTAAAATTCACGCCCGAAAGCGGAAACATCACAGTAAAGGCGTCAAAATCAGGAGAATTAATCGTTGTAAGCGTCTCCGATAACGGTATTGGAATGGACGAAGAAACCGTAAGTCATGTTTTTGAAAAATTTTACCAGGGTGATACGTCGCACGCTACTTCCGGTAACGGTCTCGGTCTCTCCCTGGTAAAAAGAATTCTCGATATGATGGATGGCAGAATATCCGTTATTTCCGCACGCGATAAAGGAACCACTTTCACGGTCTCCTTACCGCTAAACACACAAAACTAGTTTTCTTTCTTTTCCACTACTGCTTTTCCGTACCACTTCTTCCGGTACCAGTAGATCATGACAATAATGCCCCGGATACATTCATCGGTCGCCGTACCCATAAAGATACCGGCAACACCGAGTCCCGCCAGTACGCCAACGCCGTAACCTACTGTAAGTCCGAGTCCCCACATCGTACAGAGTCCGACGATAAGCGGGTATATATATGCACCTGCCGCTTTAAGCGAACAGATAAAAGTCATATTAAGGCATCTTCCGATCTCAACGAAAATATCCACAAGCATAATGGAACATCCGATGGCTATTATCGCCTCATTATTTGTAAAGATTCTCAAAGTCCAGGGACAGATAAGCCTGTTTATCGTTGCAAGAGCAATGGTTATGGGCATGGAAGTAAGCAGAGTCTTAAACACTCTCTTGTATGCCAGTTCTTCTTTTCCCGCACCGACAAGATGTCCGGTAATGATCTGCGTCGCCATTGCCGACGAATTCGAAAAGAGCATCGCAAACGAGATCAGCGAGTTACAATACACCCTCGCATTTACCGAATCGTTTCCCATTCCGTTTATAAATGACAAAAGACACATCTGATAAAGATTGTAGGAAAGGTTCTCGCCCGCCGAGGGAAGACCGATCTTAATCATCTTCATTAAGAGTCCGAACGGGAACGGCTTCAGGTATCGAAGCGAAATCTTTCCGATCTTAACAGCGTAAAATACAACGAAAGCTGCAATTACAGCCACAGCCCTGGCAGCCACAGTGGATATTGCAACACCTGCTACACCCATGTTGAGGTGCTTTAACGGTCCGTATAAGAAAAGATAGTTTCCGCCGATATTGATGACATTAATTGCTATGGAAATATACATACCGACTTTCGGAAATCCGTTACAGCGAAGGATCTGTATAAGTACGTTGTAAACAGCCATAAGGAAACTTCCGCCGCCGACTATGTAAATATATGTCATGCAGTGAGGTCTCATTTCGGGCGAAACCTGCAAAAATGCCATAAAAACGGGATTTGCGAGCACGATTCCGATACTTAATAACGTTCCGAATGTCGCATTAAACATTATCGCAACCGTGTATATCATATTCATTTTATCGTATTGTTTTGCACCCAGATACTGAGCAACTACAACTCCGGTCGCCGTAGCAATGATATTAAACAGAATGTTTAACATAAACATAATGTTGTTGGCATTTCCGACTGCGCCCACCGCATATTCATCGTAGTGGCTTAACATCAGTGTATCGATGTTGTTGAGCATCGTACCCAGTAACAGCTCAAGAAACATAGGTCCCGCTATGACAAGAAGCGGTGTATTTTCATTTATCTGAGGTGCTTCTTTAACTTTTCCGCTCATAATTCCTCATTAATTCAATCGTATTTTACAGTTTTTAAAAATATCTGCATAAAAGCACATATTATCCTTTATCCTGAATCACAAGCAATAATAATATATTTTTTTCGACGTCACAAGTGCATTACCATATAAAGATAGATTTTTACAATTTTTAAAATGATTTGTGCAAATAATAAACAAAACCCCTGAAGGAGACTTCGGATATTTCCGGTGTCTTCTCCGGGGGAATATATCATTTTTTCA
Organism: Lachnospiraceae bacterium; assembly: GCA_024684055.1. GTDB lineage: Bacteria > Bacillota > Clostridia > Lachnospirales > Lachnospiraceae > UBA3766. The sequence continues at coordinate 21,743 of JAIKXN010000143.1, forward strand.
GTTAATCAGATAATTATCACTGCTTCAGCCAAAGCCGTCTTTCTTTTATCCGAAAATGCATTCTGCCAAAGCCACTTTTCTTTTATCCGAAAATGCATTCTGCCAAAGCCGACTTTCTTTTTCTGTAAATGCATTGTGTCAAATCCGTCTTTCTTTTTCTGTAAATGCATTGTGTCAAAACTGTTTGGATTTATCAGAAAAATATTTCAGGCAAATATTTTCTGTTTTTATCTGAAAATATACTCAAAGAATTTGTCGTCGGTTTCTTTTTCTCTCTTGTTTAATGTAAGAAGCAGATAAACTCCCTCGCCGCTCTGTGAGGAAATGCCAAATTTCTCGCAGGTTGCTTCGGGAAGTCTGATGGCATTTATGTAAGTCTGACCTTCAAGTGCATGATTCTCTTCCACTGCTTCTTCATCATATGCGATAAAGTAACAGTCTTCATCGCTGAATCCGTAAAGGGACGCATATTCACCGATATTCTTGTAACAGTCAAACTGCTCGTAATGCTCTATAAGGTGCGCATCCACGAGGAAATAATCATAAGCTCCGATGATAACGGAAGCCATAATTGCCTGATCCTGTGTGGGATCTGCAACCGGCATCGGGTTTTCTTCGTCAAAATCAAGAATAAGTTCGGTCAGCTGAATCTCTTTCTTGTGTTTGTTGGTCACCCATTCATCAAGAAGTTCATCCGTAAGAAGCTTCTCTCCGTCCTCGGTTACATTGACGTAAATAAGACCGCCGGAGTAAAGAACATCTTTCTTGTCAAGAAACGCATCATATATGAACCAGAGAACGAAAACTATAACAAGTATAATAAGGATTGTCTTTCCGAGATAGTAATCCTTGAAGAACTGAATTTTCTCCGGGAAAGTAAGATTCTTGAAGGTTTGTTTTTCTGCCTCAACCTTTCCTTTGAGTGTATGCTCGTCAGGTCTTAAGACAAGCGGTTCGCTTTCTTCATAATTTTCGGCTTCTTCTTCAGCCTTCTTTTCTTCTTCCTCTTTCTGAATCTTGTCTTCGAGTTTCTTAAAGCCTTTTATGACCGCAAGATTCACATAGTACAAAGCCGAGGTGGTTCCGAATAACAAAATGAGAGGAAGCCATCTTGCATACCATACGCATGCAATCACGGTTATTACTTCGAGTGCGGCAATAAGAATAAGTTTAAAGAAATTAAGGAAGGAAAAAATAACCGCTCCCTTAAATGCCTCTTTAAGTGTCAGCTGAAATCTTGCTATAAAGGGGAATATCGTCATTGTCGTAAATATGGCAAGAAGCGATATAAGTCCGACTCCGATAAGATAGATATTGTTTACGGTGCTTATGCCCTTTACTGCGATTATCCAGTACCAGTCAACTCCGAGTACCGCGAGTATAACAAGAAGGATGAGCCAGGCAATCGTTGACTGCCTGAAGTTTTCCTTAAAGGATTTGAAGTAAGGCTTAAACAAAGTCCCTTCCTCACCTCTTATTATCTTCATCGAAACGTAATATTTCGCTGTTGTCGCAGCTCCGTATGTTACTATCGGAATACTTAAAACCAGGGTCAGCAGATTTAAAATAATCAGATCCGCTACCTTTCCTATGAAATTCATTACGGGAGAATCAAACTTAAATATATTCATTCCCAGACTACCTTTCAAAAAAATGCAAGTCTTATTATAGCAATCGAAATAATATCGTGCAAATAATTTGCGAATAATTTGCAAATAATTCACAGAAAAAACCCGCTTCAAAGATATTAATTATTTTGAAGCGGGCCATTTATTATAGCAGAAATTTGGTTAACCTTTTACTCCACCGATTGTAAGTCCGGTTACGAAATATCTCTGTAAGAAAGGGTAAACACAGATAATGGGAACCATTGTAACAACCGATGCCGCCGATCTAACGCTGACAGTTGTAACCTGCGTACTTGCAGCTGCCTGTGTAGCGGATGTACCAGCGTTACCACCCTGCTTGGAAACAGAACTTAAGAGTTTCATCAACTCGTACTGAAGTGTTGTATACTCGGGTTTAAGTCTGTTGTAAAGCATTGCATCGAACCATGAGTTCCACTGCCATACAGCTACGAACAAAGCAATTGTAGCGTAAACCGGTTTACAAAGAGGAGATATAATTCTCAAAAAGATTGTTAAATATCCTGCACCGTCAAGCTGTGCGGACTCTTCAAGTTCATCAGGTAAGTCTTCCATGTAAGTTCTTAATACCATTACGTTGAAAGCACTTATCATACCGGGAACAACGTATACCCAGAATGAACCTGTGAGGCCTAAATATTTGTAAAGCACCATGACGGGAACCATACCGCCGTTAACGTACATTGTAATTACCCAGAAAAGTGAAAGACTTGATCTGAATAAAAATCTTCTACGGCTGATAACGAATGCAAGAAGTGCATTTGCTATCAATGATGTAAGTGTTCCGAGAAGTGTTCTGAAAACAGTAATCTTTGCACCTACAAGAAAACCGTGCATATTGAATACAGTCTTATAACTTTCGAATGAAATCTTTCTGGGAAGGAGGTAAATACCGCCTCTAAGAGCATCAAGACCATCGTTGAATGAATATGCAACCGTATTAAGAATGGGATAAAGAGTAATTACCGTAAATACTACAAGGAAGATGGTATTGATGATAACGAATGCCCATCCGCCTGCATCCATACGCTTTGTATTCTTCTTTGCCATTCTTTTAAGTCTTTTGATCTCGTCAGCAGTAAGGTCTGACTCTCCGCCGTGTGTGGCGCCGTAATTTAACGCAAATTCGTCGTTTTTCTTATTAATACTCATCTTTTACTGCCCTCCTTAGAATAATCCGCTCTGGCCGGACTTCTTGGCAATAGTATTAGAAATTGCTATCAATGCGATAGCTACCACACTCTTGAAGATACCTGCCGCAGTACCAAGTGAGAAATCACCTTTACCAATACCCCACTGAAGAACGTAGATATCGATTGTCTGAGATACTTTCTGAACAAGACCGTTACCAAGTAAGTACTGAACTTCGAAACCTGCATTAAGGACATTACCGATATTCATTACCAACAAAATGATAATTGTAGGAGCGATACCGGGTAAAGTAATATATCTGATCTTATTGAGTCTTCCTGCACCGTCGATTTCAGCTGCTTCATAGAGGCAGGGGTCGATCGCTGTGATAGCAGCAAGATAAATGATCGCATTCCAACCGGTTTCCTTCCAGATATTTGACAATGCAACTATTGGCCAGAACCATAGTGGATGCATGAAGAAGTTATAACTGTCATCTACTATATGAAATAATCTCAGAATATCATTTACAATACCTGTACTTGATAATACATCACGGAGAATACCGGTAACGATGATCCATGATAAAAAGTGAGGTAAGTAAGATACTGTCTGAACGAATTTTTTACCATATTTATTCTTAACCTCATTAAGCAGTATAGCAAAAAGGATTGCCATAACTGTTGAAGAAACGAGGTTCAAAGCACCCATACCAAAGGTGTTTCTGATCGTTCTGATAAAGTCTGCCTGATCAATCCAGGCTTTAATTGATTTAAAAATGTTGTGAGTTTCTTCAAAAGATTCTTTTAAAGTACCTAATTGGAATAAGAATTTGAATTTACCAAGACCTACAAATTTCGACTTGGAAATTGATTCCCAGAAATTCTTCTTTGTTTTGAAGTTCTGGAAAGCCATAACCCATCCTAAAAGAGGAAGGTAATAGAAAACTAATCCGTATACTACGAATATGCCACCTAAAATAAGCAGTACTGCCTGTCTTTTAAGTTCGCCTTTAGATAATTTTTTTGATTTTTTCAAGCTCTTTTCATAATAGTCATTTTTACGAGCAACATTTGACGCTCCCGAACCGGTGCCTGCTGAAGCATTGCTGGCCTGATTAGATTCTGATTCCTCAATGTTGACATTCTGATCGTTCTCGTATGCCATTTATCAAAGCGCCTCCCTTTCTTTTAAAATGGCAACCATAGCATTAACAACCATGGTTGCCATTTCATTAATTGATTTTATTTGCTAACTGATATCTTAATTACTACTTTGCAGCTTCGATACGTGCGTTAACTTCTCTCTGCATGTCATCAAGGAAATCCTGAGGCTTGCAAGCGTTGTAAGCATCCATGTACTTGCCCCATTCGGAGTCAAAGTCTTTAGCCATAACTACCTTAGGAAGCCACTCGTGCTTAACATCGCCCATCTTCTGCCATGCAATACCTGCGGGCCAATCATCACCCTCTGCCCACTGTCCATCAGGATCATCTGAAGGATGTGTAGGCTTTAATTCGTTAGAGTATGACCACATAGGGAACCAAGGCTCGTTAACTTCTACGATAGAACCGATGAAATCGGGATAACCGTCGCAGCCGTATGCTTCGAAGCACTTAGCAAGAGGCTCCGAAAGACCTGAACGGAATTCTGAACCCTGTTCCTGAGGCTGCATTGCGTTCTTACCGTCACGGCTTGTTCCAAGCCACTGAGGCATGTAAGAATAAGGACACATATGAGAAGCCTTGTACTGAGGATCGTTCTGTTTGTCTCTCATTTCCTGAGTTCTGTAGTATAAACCGTCTTCATCTACAAGGTAGTCAACGTCTTTGATACCCCAGTAACGAAGATCATGGATATCCTGCTCAAGAATGTCACTTAAGAACTTGAATGCTCTGTCGGGATCTTCACAGCTTGTTGTAACTGCACATCCTGAAGAGCTGTTAAGTGTATCACCGTATGTATGCCATCTGTTGTCTCTCTTACCATCGATTGTAAGTCCGAGAGGAACATATTCGCATCCTAATGCATCAAGACCTGCTGTCTTAAGAGCGGGCTGTACATCATAGTTGAAGTCCCAGTTCTGGTCAACCATACCAAGAACCTGGCCCTTTGAAAGCTTCTGGATATAAGTTTCATGGTCCTGTGTAGCGAATTCGCTATCGATAAGACCCTTATTCCATGCTTCGTTCAATTTCTTGAAGTAAGCTTCAGCTGTAGGTGTTGTATTGTAGTCAATAACCTTACCTGTTCCTTTTTCTACGATAACGGAACCATCGTTAGGATAACCGTCGAGGAACTGAGGGGGATTCTCAAGACCGAAGTATAACCAGTCCTTAGCCTGTACTGTGTAAGGAATGATAGGTACATCAGCGCCTGTAGGATCTGTAAATGAAGGATGATCGTTGTAGTACTTCTCAAGGATATCGAAGTATTCATCCATTGTCTTGATTTCGGGATAGCCGTACTCTTCAAGAACTCTTACCTGAATCCAGAAAGCTTCGTCGTTGTGACCTGTAGGTCTGGGCTCGCCGTATGTGTTGTTGAATACGTTAGCCCAGTAGATCTTTCCATCTGACTGACGGAATGTATCCCACTCAACGTCTGTATACATTTCTTTAAGGTTAGGATATTTCTCAAGATACTCATCCCAAGGAACAAGTAAACCGGCTGAGTAAAGATCTGTCATACCGTTACCACCATCGATGAAGTCAGGTAAGTCACCTGAAGCGATGATAGAACCAACAGCTTCTTCTGCTGTCTGACCGGAAAGCCAGGTTTCTTTAACTCTGACACCTGTCTTCTGTGCGATAATCTCCTGGATTTCGTTTCCGGGGTTAAGCTCGGAACCTTCCATTGATGCAAACATTGTAAAGTCGATAATGTCTTCAGCTGCAACTGTTGCATCACCGCCTTCTTCACCACCGGAGGGTGTGCCAGGATCGGGAGTAACTGTACCAGTTGATCCGCCCTTGTCACAGCCAACTAAGGTTGCTGCACTAAGCATACCAGCCATGCCGAGTGCAATGAATTTCTTCATTTTCATTCTTTTACCTCCTATAAAACTATACCGTTTATACGGTTAATCGTATTTTTTATTATACTTTTATTAATATTTTTTTTAACCCGATAAAATTCTATAAAAAACCCGACAAAATATAGACTCGAAAAGGCCTGTATTTTATCGGGTTTAAATACCTTGAAATTGTCCGTTTTTACGTTATTCCACAATATTGGCGTGAACGGATTTATCCTCGTAATTGTCCATGAATTTCACACCGAGGTAAACTTTTTCATCCGCAAACTTTATACTTCCGAGCTGTGTGAACACGCTCACTATTTTGTCAAAGTGAAGACTCGGGAAGAAATTGAGTATCTCCATGGGCACCTTTTTGTCAAATTTGAATACGTCCGGGAAAAGCGTGTCATAATCGAGTTCGTCCCTGGGATGAATCTTGAAAAAGACGGTTCCTTCAGGTGAAAAGCGGTCGTAAAGATCCCTGAAGATTCTTTCTCTGACATCAAGCGTGCAAAGCGGTTCGGTAAGAATCAGAATATTCTTTCCGGAATTCTTTGTATTGGCGATGCTTTTGTTTAAATCATCTATTTTTTTTACAAATACCCTGACAAGGACTTCCTTCTGCTCTTCGGTAACCGCAGCCTCGAGTCCCGCTCTGGGAACTTCCTTATATTTGCAGAAATCGTCCCTGATGAGCGACAGATCGTTTACTTCCATGTCAAGACAGTACTTGCTGTAGCCGTCCTGCATGAAAATAAGGTTTAATTTCATGCTCATGAATTTCTTGATTCCGAAATGTCCCTTGTTGTCGGCATGGGCATTCACGAAACTGGCCAGATAATTAAGACCGTCTTCCACCGCATGATAATGAATTCTTTTCTTATTAAGATAGATTCCGATCGGATCGTTATCGCAGAATACGTAGATCTCTTCGTAATTCTTAAAATCCACGGGAACGTATTTTTCCTGAAGTTTTGCAAATTTCGATGTGAATATGATTCGCGGGATCATGTTTAAAACGATATTTCCGCGGTTTTTCCTGTATTTTGCAAGTTCGGGGAATTCCGTGTCTCTTTTTTCGTCAAAGACAAATACTTCTTTAAAATACCCCGATGCGGGAATTCGGTCTCCTATATCGCCGAAGTCGTTGGAAAGTTTGCTAAGAACTATGGAAGCATTTCCTTTATCCGATTCCGGACGGGCAAATTCCTTCAGAAATGAAATATATACATGATAAAACGTATGGCAAACGTAAATTCTGCCGGATTTCATATAAAAAACTCCTTAATTTACCCAGTCTCCGTTACCTGCGGGACAATCGGTATTTTTTCTGTTTTCAAAGCCTTCGACGTAGTCCCATCTCATGGGCATGCCGGCTTCGATATCGCAAAGGGCTTTTCTGCCGAGGATTTCCTCATAGTATTTCGTATGAAGTCCGTATCCCGGCCTTACGGATTTGATGTTTTCGGCCGTAAAAGTATCTCCGGCCTTTATATCGCTGCTTACAAAAAGACTTCTGGTATGCTCTCTTTCCCTTATCTGTTTTTCGGAAAGTTCGAATCCGACTTTGCCGAGAGCCTTTTCAACCTGACGAACGCCAGTGCACATTTCCTTAAACTCGGCGGGTTCCATCGAAAATGCGGAATCTGCTCCACCGTCGGCACGGCTTAACGTAAAATGCTTTTCTATGAGCTTCGCACCCTTGGCTACCGATGCGATCGCAACCGAAGAGCCCATGGTGTGATCCGAAAGTCCGCTGATGCAGTCGAATTCTTTTGCAAGATACGGGATCATCTCGAGATTGACCGCTTCAAAAGGCGCGGGATAAGCAGATGTGCATTTAAGTACGATGCAGTCCTCGTTGCCTTCTTCCTTACATGTATTAAGCGCCAGTTCAATGTCTTCCTTATATGCTATTCCGCTTGCGAAAATGATCGGCTTTTTGAGGCGCGCGATTTTTCTGATAAGCGGAATGTCTGTAATTTCAAAAGATGCAATCTTGTAGCAGGGAACGTTCAGTTCTTCAAGAAAATCAACCGCCGTAAAATCAAAAGGCGATGAGAAAAACGAAATACCTATTTTCTTTGCTTCCTTTGCAAGATCCGCCTGCCACTCCCAGGGAGTATACGCTTCTTTGTACAAATCGTAAAGCGTTCTTCCGTCCCAGAGCGTACCCTGTGTTATCTGAAAATAAGATTTATTGCTGTTTAAAGTTATCGTATCTGCGGTATAAGTCTGGATCTTAATCGCATCCGCACCCGCTTCTTTGGCCGCATGCATTATTTCGACTGCCCTGTTGTAATCGCCGTTATGATTTGCGGACATTTCCGCTACGATGTACACGGGATTCCCTTCTCCGATTTTTCTGTTGTCGATTATTATTTCTTTATTCATTCTCAAATGCCGTTCTCAGAGGGCCGGCTTTCTCCTTGTCAGATATATAAGATATATTAAAATTTAGCAGTACTAAATATTCCATGATACCGCCAAGTAAAATATTTCTTCAGTATAATACTTCTTCATGATACCGCATGGTTAGATGTTTTACTTTTCGGCAGTATACTTCTTCGTGATACCAATCGAATGGTTTGCTTTAAATTTTTAAGCCGGAATTTACATCAGCTGCGTAAGTTTTTCAATCTCAAGATCGGCCTTGTAACCTTCTGCTGCCGTTTCGTTTTCGAACATGGAACCTTTTCTTTTAATATGTACCGTTTTCATTCCGAGCTTTCTGGCTCCGATGAAATCCTTAAGCGGATTGTCTCCGATATAAACCGATTCTTCGGGTTTTACTCCGAGTTTTTCGAGGCACATTTCGTAGACTCTCGTATCGGGTTTGCACAAAGGCTTTCCGTTCTCATCCGTGTAATCATAACTTATTATGACCGCATCCGCAATTTCAAAAAGTCCGAGTCCTTTTACCTTTGAACGCTGAACCTTTGAAAATCCGTCCGTTATGACGCCGATTTTTAAGCCCGCCGATTTTATTTTTTCGATTAACTCTTTTGTATCGTCGTATAAATCCAGTTTCGTCTCGCAGCTTCTGTAAATATCCACGATTTTATCGACATCCTCGTCAATCGAAAACTCCTCGCAGAGCATGTTAAACGTGCGTCCCCTGTGACCGCTCTCTATTGAATTCATGCAAAAATCATATATTCTGTCGGACGGGATGCCGTACTTTTCGGAAAGGTAAAGACTCACATCTTTCATTGCCGCCCTTACGAACTGCTTTTCCTCATAAACGGTATCGTCCACATCGAAAATATATGCCCTGACACCTTCGGGTTTCATTTGTTGTCCTCGTTTTTGATACATCCAGGCAATAATTTATCCTGAACAGACTTCTGTTTTTTTATTTACGAACTGCGGATAAAGTATATCCGCCGGGAAAAATTTCTTGATTTTCTATCCCTCAGTAAAGAAGGAAGTGTCATACCTCAGCATCGTAAGTTCTTTAATCCCGTTCTTTGTAATGCTCCTGCCTTCGAGCATTTCCAAAAGAGCCTTCGCGTAATCGGCGCCTGCCGCAAACGAAAGCGGTACGCCGCCTCCGAATCTCGGATTGATTTCGAGCATTCTGGCTTCTTTGTCATCCGCAAAACACTGAAGCGTGAACGGTCCTTTAATGCTGCCTTCTTTTTTCAGGGCTTCCATAACTTTTTTGGAAATATCTATAACCGCTTCGTTTAATTCAACGCGGCTTTTTACAACTTCGCCGCTTTTAACTTCCAGTCTTTCTCTGGGAACTATGTAAATGACGTTTCCGTCGTTGTCGCAAAGAACATCCATCGTAAACTCACGTCCCGTAAGTTTTTCCTGAACGATGGGCTCTTCGGTTTTCTTTAATGCGTATTTCAGATCCTCGTCATCCGAAGCCTCAAAAACTCCTGCACTGCCCATTCCCTTCGAGGGCTTAACAATTACAGGGAAGGAAATTTCGGATTCTTTTTTAAGATCGTATGTCTTCGGTGCGGGAATTTCGTATTTTTCAAAAAAAGCCGCTGTTTTAATTTTGTCCTTGCAGATATCCAGCACATTTTCATCCGACAGTAAAAGATTTGTACCAAGCGCAGAAAACTTTTCCCTGTTTTTTGCGAGGATATCAAATTCATCCTCCAAAAGCGGAATCAGATAATCAGGCTTTTCTTTTTCGCAGATTTCAAGAAGCGCAGTTATATAACCGGGATCACTGACTCTGGGTATAAGGCAGAATCCGTCGGTGAAATTCTTTGCAACGTTAAGACTGCTGCAGTCCGCACCTATCACTTCAGCCTGAGTTTTAAGATGTGAAATAAGCTCGACCCTTTTTCCTATGGCCGTCATCAAAATCTTCACTTTACGCTTCCCTTTCCTGTTGCATTTTTACTGCTTCTTATATTGTAACATATGTTGATATTTTATTTCGGCAATTTTCCAGTCCGATTCGTTGTCAATGTCCTGAACTTCCATTTCATCGATAACATAGGGAATTATATCACCGAGCATGAGTTTTTTGTTCTTTTTAAATGTTTCAATTCCGAAGCAGTAGAACTGTCCGACGTCGTGATACTCGCTCTCGAGATCCTGCGAACGCGAATCCATGAATTCGGGATACTCGAAAACAAGTCTTTCGTTTCTAACAACCAGCGCTCTCTTGGGCGGATATGAAAATGCCACGACGGGAATAAGCGAATCCGCTTTGCTCTCGATAAGTCTGTCGAGTGCGTCCTTAATCTTTTCGCTCGTAACAAAGGGAGCGGTCGGATAAATGCATACGCCGTAATCAAACTTCTCGCCTCTTTTTTCGTACTCTTCGATTACTTCAAGAAGCACGTCGTTCGTGGTCGCAAAATCACCGCTTGTTTTTTCGCTTCTCATAAAAGGTACTTTTGCGCCGTATTTTCTTGCGATCTCAGCGATCTCCTCATCATCCGTTGAGACCATGACCTCGTCAAAAATGCCCGATTTAACGGCTGCTTCTATAGAATATGCAACTACGGGTTTCCCGAGAAAGTCCTTGATGTTCTTTCTGGGAATTCTTTTGCTTCCGCCTCTGGCGGTTATGATTGCGATGTTTTTCATAATATGCCTTTCGTTATATGTATGATGATATTTTCAAAGTATAATTTTTTCTGCAAAACGACACCTGAATGTCTGTTTTTCATTCTCCGGCTGATTTCTTTTTTGTCGGTCTGTTCAGGCGGATATCGGAAGAACGATATCCTTTCATTTGTCGAATCATTCAAGCGGGTACTGGAAGTACATTGCCTTGCTGCAAAGGAAAAGCCAGACCGCGATGATAAACAGTATAAGTATGCCGGGAAGTATTTCCGCGACGATTTTGTTTTTGTTTTCCTTTAAAAAGAATATACCTTTTGCGGCAGGAAAGCAAAGGAACATAACCGAAAGTCCCACAAAAAACGACGGACTTCCGAAGTGACGGATTATTTTTTCCGCGACAGGAAGTTTTGACGCCGGTACATCCCACGGGAAAAATCTTAAAGAAAGTATCACCGAAACCGTTCCGATGATCGAATAAACCGAGTATCTGCGCGAATCTTTTTCTTCCGTCAGTGCATAGAGCCAGACGAATGCTCCAAGGAATACGGGCATTCCGAGTCCGGGATGATTTTCCGTGTGATGGAAAGTTAAGAACAAATCTCCCAAGGAATATCCGCCTTCCGCAAAAGTCGAGGTGGGATAAACGTATTTGACTGCAAATGCTCCGCCCGTAACAATCAGTAAAATAACTGCTGCCAGTGCCGACGGTACCGATTTGTTTCTGATAAAACTTATCGCGAACATTACGACTGCCGGAATCAGAACCCAGATAAGAATTTCCGAATAATCGCACATCTCGTAAGTTACGTAAAATCTGTACGGCGAGAGGACGAACATGCATGTTGCGAGAATGCTTTTAAGTTCGTAATCCTTTATTCCTGTTTTACTTACTTCAAACTCTTTTTCCTTAAATGCTGCGGCGAACATTCCATAGGCCGAAAGAATTCCGAGTGCGTTAAGAAGAGCCATTGCCGCGCGCCAGAGAATCGGCTTTGTAAGAAATGCATCGAATCTTTGAAGTTTCATCATCCAATAAATCTGATCCCCGGTATCGGGAATGTAATTTCTGAAAAGAGGAATCGAAACCGTCACAAAAAGAAGCGCAAAAACCAGGGCTTTGAGCAAAGCCGGATTCGCATTATTCAGTTTTTGTGTTTGTTCTCTTTTTTCCATATGTTCGTTAGTTATATTATTTCCTGTGAAACACGATTATATTTTCAATCAACTTTTCCCATGAAGCGAAACTAAATTCAGTTGATTTATTCTGCTTCTTTTTAAGTAATATATCTGTCAGCAGACTTTCTGTTCTGTCTATTTTATCAGTTAATAAACACTCTGCTCTCGAGGAACAAATCATTCAGCTGGAATACCGCGGACAAAACAGCGAGCGTAATGAATATTTCGAGTATAAGCTTCTTTTTGTTATCGTTAATGTTGAGGCCCGAAACGCGCTTCATGAACAGAACGCACGCAACGGAATTAATCACATTCGCAAGCGCTGCCGCACCGACCGGTGAGAAAACTCCAGATACCGACGAAAGCACATCAAAAGGAAGCGGAAGCGTTCCGACAAACCATATAAGTTCCGTTACTGCCAGCGAAATGATAAGCGGCAAATCCTCTTTCGTAAGCGCTTTTTTCTTAGAAACTATTCTTACCGCAACAATCAGAAGCATCACGGTAAGCATCATAACGAATGTCGGTGAAAGCTGAATCGGATGCGCAAGATAAAGTTTGTAATTATATGCTCCCTTGTAAATAAACGTATTGAAAAGCAGTGCCGTCTTTAAAGGGATTTCAAAAATGCCGCCTGCCTCATGCTTTGAAAATACCGGCAGACAAAGTGTCGCAAAATCTGCTACCGCATATCTGTTGAAAAGCGTATAAACACACATCGGCGAAAGGATGTAAAGCGCGCTTCCGAAATCCGCGAATATCTTTTCTTCTTTTTTTCTTACGATAAGCGAAAAGAGCATTCTGACTGCGATGTAATATACGATAACAACAAGCGGAATAAAAAATACTTTCGAATTCTGCCTTATGTTATCATCCGAGAAAATCGGCGTGATCATGAAAAGCACAGTCATTATCATAATGAGCACGGATCTTGAAATCGCAAGTGCTTTCTCATTCGCGGGCTCATAGTACCCGTGGCTTCCGGCTGTATCTTTAACAACAGAAGATTCTGTTTTTTCTTCACTCTCTTCTTTCTGTGCTTCTTTTCCTTCCAAAATACGCTTCCTGGAATTTTCCTTAATAAGATAAACAATAAGCGCCGCCAGACTCAGAAGGCTTATTATTTCGGCAATTCTCCAGTATATGGGGCTTACGAATTTAACACTTATTTCATCCGAAAAACCGCCCGGGATTATTACTCTGACTAAGTTGTTTTCTCCCGTTACGACTTTGAGGTTGTTTCCTTTTGAATCCTTTGCGCGATATCCTTTGTAATTTAAGAAAGGAACATCGACATAATTTTCATCCGATGAATTATTCTTTACAAAAAGAGCTGCCTTAAGGTTACCTGACTGATAGCCGGAAGTTTCGACATCAGGACCTGCTGTCTCTTTGGAATAATGAAGCTTCGATTCATCCGTTCCCTCGAGAATATACTCGGCGCCTGAAATATAGCCGTTTCCTATGCCTTCCACATTTGCAATCATATAGCGATAATCTTCCGCAAGATGTATATCATTAAGATAAACTGACGAAAAAAGAAGGCTCAAAAAAGCTAAGACAATGCAAACCGCATACTCTGTCTTTATTCTCTTCTTTTCAAAATACAAAAGAAGATATCCGAAAACTGCAACCGAAGCTATGGTTCCCCACTCCAGAAACCTGCTCGGGAACTGGAAACTGCTAACAAGGCTTCCGATGAAACCTCCGAGTGACTGAATCTTATTCCAGGGAAACCACTCAATACTCATAATAGTTGTAACAATGGCAATTACAAAGAACACATCAGCAAAATCACGAATGTTATCTTTTTCTTTTCTATTTAACAATATACTTCCAACTCTTATGATTAAGAATGCAAAAAGACCCGCTGTCAGGGCGATTCCAAGTCCCGTTGGCTTCGTCTGATCACCCCAGAAATTCATATAAATCTCAGGGAAGAAAATTGCCATTTCCTGAATCGTTCTTGCGAAAACATGCTTAACGTGAACATCCTGTGTGATGTAATAATCAAGAAAAGGAACAATAAACCACAAAGAAAGCAAAAGCGCCGTTCCTGCTGCCTTAAATAACTCGCGCCAAACCTTAAGTTTTGCAAATTTCTTTATGTTAAGAATGCAGATTATCACGAGAACCATCGCCGAAATCTCGCTTGAGAGAACATGGCAGTTAATCATGCCCGCCATTCCGAGCGCAAGCGGAAGGAAGGCCTTTTTGTATCCTTTTTCTTCCGTATCAGTATAAAAAATCCTGTAAACTCCAAGCATTACAAGTGGAAGAAAAACAGATGCCGTTCCTTCTCCGAGATTGCCAAGCTGGATGAACTTGTGAAAATGAATTGTCGAAAGGCTGTAAAGTGCCGTAAGGATAAGCGCATGGGTATTCTTTTTGTAAATTTCCTCAAAAGCTTTGAATGCCGCAAGCACCGTACAGAGAGTGAGGATCAGACAGTAGATGTTAAACGAATCCGTCACGGAAAATCCGATAATTCTCGCAAGTGCAGGGATAATAAGGAACAGATCACAGTAAAATACGCCGTTTGCGTATCCATGGCCCTGAAGCCAGTGAGGTTCAAGTCTCACCGGAATCTGTCCGGAAAGGATCGCCGATGCAACGCCTTCGATTCTTTGCATGTGATATCCGTTGTCGGCGGACGAAAGCGTATTGTTCAAAAGTAAAGGAATTGACGCGAAAAGCCAGATAAGCACCAGGCAGAAAATGTTTGTTTTGGTTTCGCTTTTAATCGAATCGTCCCTGACCTTTTGCACAAAGATCAGAACGAGATCGACAAGAACCGTAAACACGGTCAGATATGAAAGAAGAACGAGCCATGATTTTCCGGTATTTTTTACCGTCAGACCCGAAAGATTTATTTCTCCGGTATAAGCAGTTACCGAAATATCAAGAGTTTCGGTAAAATCGGATAAATATATTTCGAATTCGTTTCGCGAAAGCCCGTCATAAATCGGAGAACCGGTACACTCGAGTCCTCCGGCTCTGACACCTTCATCGGAAACATTGCAGAACCCTCCGTAGAGCTCGTCGGTTTCAAGACTGTAATCAAAAGAAATTTTATAAATCCCGGGCGAAAGCTTAAGGTTTTCGCCGATCACGGTTTCTTCACCTGCGTTTACCAAAAAGCCCGCAGGATCGTAATATACCTCTTTTCCTCGTGAAAAAAAGAAAAGAAGAATACAGGGAACAAAAAGAAAAGCGTATATAATTAATGAAATCAATAATATGCGTTTTGTTTTCATTTCATCCCTTTACTGAGTATTGTTCTTTCTGTACTTAGAAGGTGTACATCCCTTGATCTCGATAAATTTTCTGATAAAGTAATCGCAGTCCATATAACCGACTTCTTCGGAAATCTGATTGATCTTCTTGTCGGTCATGATAAGCTGCTTTGCCGCTTCATTGATCCTTATATTGGTCAGATAGTCCTTGAAGGAAACGTTGTATTTCTTTCTGAATACCTGTCCGAGATAGGAACTGTTCATGTAATATTTTTCACCGAGGTTTCTTAAACTGATATTCTCCGCGTAATGCTCGGAAATCTCTTTTTCGATGCTGGACAGAATGCCTCTCGAAACGTTCTTTCTAAGACTCATAAGATAGTCGGCATACTGAAGCGCAAAGTTTTTAAGGTGCTGGCTGCTGCCTCGGGAAAGAGAATCTTCAAATGAATTCTCGGAAATATACTGAATTACTTCTTCCTGATTGACGTTGTCATCCTGCTCGCTGGCTAAATGAATGAGCTGGAAAAGAAGATAGTTGATGTTCAGATTGACAAGATTATAGTTCTCGCCCACGTTGTAAATTTCCTCGTAGAGCTTCTCCACGCTTTTTTCGATCTGTTCTTTCTCGTTTTTATCTATGGCTGCGATACATTCGTCAAGGCTCTTCTTGCAGATGTAAGCAGCTTTCTGCTCGATCTGCACTTCGTCTTCATAAATGTATACGCTTCTTTCGCTGTGGAACCCCTTGATACTGTTAAGCATTCTGCAGGAGCTGTATGATTTCGCTATCTGCGAAACGTCATTAACTTTCTTTCCGCAGATCATTCTTACGGGTTTTAAAACAATTGCTTCGAGTTTTTTGACCATGCTTTCAAAAAACTCCTCATCCGACATATCCACACGGGTTGCCATGTTGTCGCAGTAAATAAAGCCTATGTCATAGCTTGTTTCATCGTAGGATACGTCGAAAATAAAGTGATTTTTGTTTTCTTTCTGGACATCGCGGCAGGCGTTGTGAAGCTGATGCTGGAAAACTCTCATGTCGTAGTCATCCTCATCGCCTTCTCTTCTCTCAAATGTGGATTCGATATCAACATATCTGATCTTGCCTGCAAGCTGCATGTGATTTTTAACATATTCGAGGTTGTTATCATCAAATTTGCCCTTTACCAGAGCAATAACGTTTCGCGCAAGATATGCGTCTTCCATCTTCTGACGGTCATCTTCTTCCTTGCGGCTTACCCTGTCGAGGTTGGAAACGTTTCTTAAAAGAGAGAGCATATCGCTTTTCTGTACGGGTTTCAAAATATAATCCATACTGTTATTCTTGATGGCTCTCTGGGCATACGAAAAATCGTCATAACCGGTAAGTATGGCGAATCTGGCTTTAGAAATTCCTTCTTTCTGGATGGTCTCAAGAAGTTCGAGACCGTTCATGACCGGCATCTGAATATCGGAAATAATCAGATCGACTTCATTGTTTTTAAGAAAATCCAATGCTTCTTTTCCGTTGGAAACAGCGGCTACTATTTCATAGCCTTCTTCTTCCCAGTTAACAAGGATCTGCAATCCCTGCAAAATAAACGGTTCGTCATCAACAAGCATCACCCTTAACATCTACTCTTCTCCCTCCGATTTTGTTAATTTGTCCAAAGGTATTTTGATCAAGAAAGTAAGGCCGACTCCTTCTTCGCTTTCTATATCAAATCTGGCCTTATTGTCGGTTATCATCTTAATTCTGAGACACGCATTCAGAATTCCCACATGCTTCTTCGTTTTGATGGTATCAATGGACGCGTTTTTAATGTCTTCAAGAAGTACCGCTACTTTTTCTTCATCCATTCCTTCGCCGGTATCTTCGATCTCTATGTAAAGTGTCTTTTCGTTTCTGTAAATCCTTACAAATATCCAGCCCTGAGAAGCCTTGGATTCGATTCCGTGAACGCAGGCATTTTCAACGAATGTAACTACGGTAAGTTTCGGAACCAGGTATTCCATGCAGTCGTCATCGGCTTCAATGCTGAAAGAAAGTCTGTCTCCGAATCTGTAACTCTGAAGTGCAAGGTAAGCTTCTATCGAGTCGATTTCCTTTCTGATGGTAACAAAATCCCTGCCCCAGTCAACGTTCTGTCTTTCCATGACCGCCAATTTGTCTACCATCGAAGCGGTTTCCGTCTCGCCCTTTAAAAGGCTGTGCATTCTGATGCTCTCAAGAGCATTGAACATAAAATGGGGGTTAATCTGGCTCTGAAGCGCCAGAAGTTCGGCTTTCTGTCTTGCGATATCACTTTCCTGTTCCTTGATCTTATCCTTGTATACAGTGGAAATAAGTTCGTTTGTGATATCAACCATTTTGTTGTATTTGTTCATCAGGGATGCTATCTCGTCTTTTCCCTGAACATCCCTGATGGAACTGAATGTATTTGTAAGCTCGCTTCCGAATGCGTTCTCAAGTATTACGATTCTCTTGATGATGGTTCGTTCGATCGTGGTCAGGACCACCACGGGAATAATGATCGTTATGATCAGAAGGAAAAGCAGTATTCCCAGGTTTTCTTTGAAAATATTGTATAAAAGATCCGTATTGTTCACGATTACGATCTCGACATCGTTTCCGGCTATTTCCACGTTTCTTATGACATTGAGTTTATCGCTCAGATCAAGTTCTTGGGCATTTATGGCACCGGGATCGGTCGACGAAAAAACCACATAATCATCCACAATAACATATACGGGATATTTCGAATCGAATTTCTTCAGCGTTGAAGTAAGCGTATTCCAGTCGTGTCCGATCACAAGGACTTTTGCCGTGTCGCTTTTATAATAATCGAGTCTTTTAATGTAATAAAATTTTCTTTTGCTTCTGTTAACAACTTTTTCGTTGTAATCATAATATGCACTCAGATAATCTTTTCTTCCGCTTGCGACAAAATCCGAATACCACTTCTGGGTATAAATATTGGAGATTTTTTTGACAAACTGCGAATCAAGAATATCCTCGTTGTCGGCGTAGAGAACTATTTCATTTCTGTTAAGACCTGCGGTTGTTTCAAGGAATGAGTCATTGATCA
The DNA here is from genome assembly GCA_024684055.1 of Lachnospiraceae bacterium. Taxonomy (GTDB): domain Bacteria; phylum Bacillota; class Clostridia; order Lachnospirales; family Lachnospiraceae; genus UBA3766. The sequence continues at coordinate 40,068 of JAIKXN010000143.1, forward strand.
GCTGGAAATATGTGTTGTAGAAATCGTAGGGATCCTCATAATCCGCTTCAACCGTCTTGTTTATTCTTTCATTCATGTTGAAACTGTTCGCAAGCGTTTCATCATTGGTCAGAGTATTTTCAAAGAAGTTCTGATATACGCCCGCAACATATTCCATGTCGTATTTGACCGTGTTGAGTTCCTGTTCGTAAACGGACTTTATGATGATCGAGTCGGTTACGATCAGCGGGATAATAACGCATGAAAAATAAAGCACAAGAAATTTGTGCTTAAACCGCATGTTATTCAGTGTCTTCTCAAACGGTCTCGCAAAGAAACCCAATATTTTTCTCATATCTTTCTTATTTTACCACCCATGGATTATTGAAACAACCGACTTTTATTTCAATAAGAGATAAGCGTCCGCACTCTCCGGTATAAAATTATAAAGAATTATGAAAAAGAACCCGCCACAAATTGTGACGGGTTCGTAAATTTCTTTGCTTTCAGGTGCGAGACACCCGATATCTTTATCTTACTTGAAAGGATTCTCTGTAGGATAAGGAAGGCAAGCGGGCTGATTGTAGTTGATATCCTCGATGGGAACTCCGATGTATTTGAATACTTCGTAGAGTGCCTTGCCGTGATGACCGAATGTAACGGCACCGTGGTGAGGATAGTTCTTCTCAATAAGCACGTGACGATAGAAACGTCCCATTTCCTTGATAGCGAATACACCGATACCACCGAATGACCTGGTAGCAACAGGA
>JAIKXN010000023.1 GCA_024684055.1 Lachnospiraceae bacterium
AGCATTTCGCATTCTTTGGTATCGGCTGCACGGTAATAAACTTCTTTTCCTTCTCTTCGGCTCACAATAAGGCCGCTGTTTTTAAGAGGTCTTAAGTGATGAGAAACGGCCGGCGAAGACATTTCAAGAATAGAGGAAATATTCATAACACATTCCTCATAATGACATAAAAGCCAGAAAATCCGAATTCTGGTAGGATCGCTCAACTGCTGAAAAATATTCGATACGGTTTCAAATCTCTCCTCGTTCGACAGATTATTCTTTAAGTTTTCTATACAGCACTCCTCACCGTGATCATGCGGTAAAATAGTTCCCATCTTCGTACCTCCAAAGAAGTCTTTATAAGTAATATTTTTCGTATATAAAAAGAAATAAATATAAATTTATATGACGATTTTTCTGTTTCAGAGTATTTAAATAATAATAAAAAAAATAACTATTTGTGTCAAATGATGGGGAAAAATCAGATATTTGTACCAAATGAAGGTTAAAAATCAGATATATGTGTCAAATGACGGAAAAAATTAAATATTTGTTGACAAACCCTTCGGGCGGCTGTATTATAAAACCAGAAAACAATTAAACGATTGCTTAATCGTTTAACAAATATGGAGGATCAAAACATGAAAAAAACTTATAATATCGAAGTTGACTGCGCAAACTGCGCTAACCTTATGGAAGATGCAACTAATAAAACTGACGGCATCAAAACAGCAACAGTTAATTTTATGACACAGAAAATGACTGTTGAATTCGAAGAAGGCTCAGATGAAAAAAAAGTCATGAAACAGGTTCTTAAGAACTGCAAAAAGGTTGAAGACGACTGCGAAATCGAATTCTGATATTATTCATTTGCAAAACCGTTTCGAATTTTATTTCAAAGGTTTTGTATATGTAAAAAGGATTTGAGTTTATTTCAGATTTTATATCGAGCTTTGCTTATGTTATCGCCAACAATGAAGTTAGATGAAAGTGTGATTTTATGAACAGGAAACAAAAAAAGATGTTAATCAGAATAATAATCACTGCAGTATTGCTGATCATTTTTTCCGTATTAAGATTTTTCTTTTCAACTGAAGACGGCGAAACGGCTTCCCGTTCAGGTTTCGTAATCAAGGAACCCGTATGGCTTATTCTTTTTCTCGTCCCCTACTTCATTATCGGTTATGACATTTTAAAGAAGGCCTTTAAAGGTATCTTAAACAGAAAAGTTTTTGACGAAAACTTTCTTATGGCAGTCGCAACAATCGGTGCCATTGCAATTGCGATCATAAACAAAAGCAGCGATTATACCGAAGCTGTTGCGGTAATGCTTTTCTATCAGATCGGTGAACTGTTTCAAAGTTACGCCGTCAGAAAGAGCCGCAAGAATATCAGCGAGCTTATGGATATCCGGCCCGACTATGCCAATATCGAAAAAGACGGAGAACTCGAAAGAGTTTCACCCGATGAAGTTCCGATCGGTACCGTAATTACCATTCAGCCCGGCGAAAAGATTCCTATTGACGGAATCGTTACTGAAGGCAGTTCAACCCTTAATACTTCCGCACTTACAGGCGAAAGCGTTCCGAGGGACGTGGGAGTTTCAAATGAAGTATTAAGCGGATGCATCAATCTCTCGGGTGTACTTAAAATCCGTACAACAAAAGAATTCGGCGAGTCAACGGTTTCCAAGATACTCGAACTCGTTGAATCATCAAGTTCAAACAAATCAAAATCGGAAGCTTTTATTTCCAAATTTGCAAAAGTTTACACACCTGCAGTATGTATAAGTGCCCTCTGCCTTGCAATCATACCGCCGATCATATTACTCTTCCTAAAACAGCCTGCATCATGGAATACATGGATTTACAGAGCTCTGACGTTTTTGGTAATCTCCTGTCCCTGTGCACTCGTGATCAGTATTCCTTTATCATTTTTTGCAGGACTCGGCGGAGCAAGCAAAGAAGGCATACTTATAAAAGGATCCAATTATCTGGAAGCTTTGTCAAAGACAAAATATGTTGTATTTGACAAAACAGGAACTCTGACAAAAGGCGTATTCAATGTAAATGCCGTTCATCACAACACGATTGACGAGGAACGCCTGATCGAATACGCTGCTTTATCGGAGTGCGCTTCCTCCCATCCGATAAGTTTAAGCCTTCAGAAAGCTTACGGAAAGGAAATCGATCGAAGCCGAGTTGATAACATTCAGGAAATTTCCGGACACGGAATTATCGCAAACGTAGACGGAATTGCAGTTGCAGCCGGTAACGAAAAGCTCATGGATAAATACGGATACGAGTACAGATCATGTCATAAAACCGGTACCATCGTTCACATGGCCGTAGACAATGAATACGCAGGACACATCGTAATCTCAGATGAAATTAAACCGGATTCAAAAGAAGCAATAGAAGCTCTTAAGAATTCAGGTGTCAAAAAGACAATAATGCTTACAGGCGATATGGAAAATGTTGCGAAAGACGTCGCGGAAAACCTTAAAGTAGACGAATACTTCGCCGGTCTTCTTCCTGCAGACAAGGTATCCAAGGTTGAAGAAATCATTGAATCCAAACCCAAAAACGATATGCTCGCTTTCGTGGGTGACGGAATAAATGATGCGCCGGTTCTTGCCAGAGCCGATATAGGTATTGCAATGGGCGCCATGGGATCCGATGCAGCCATCGAAGCTGCGGATGTCGTTCTTATGGATGATAATCCTTTAAAGATTGCCAAAGCGATCCGCATCTCGAGAAAGTGCCTCGGAATAGTTTATCAGAATATCGTCTTCGCTCTGGTTATTAAATTCGCCTGCCTCCTTCTCGGAGCGCTCGGATTTGCAAACATGTGGGCAGCAATATTTGCCGACGTAGGCGTAATGATCATCGCGGTACTCAACGCCATAAGAGCACTCAACGTAAAGAAACTTTAAACAGACGATTGTCTCCTAAAAGCTACGGGTGTAACAGCAATTTTGCTATTACACCCGTAATTTTTCTTAAATGTCTTATTATTCTATTTTTCCGCTTTAAGGATCTCTTCATATTTCTTCACGGATTCGAAAGGCTTTCCGTTAAAAATCGATGAGCCCATAACGAAAACATTGGCTCCGGCTTTTGCAGCGGTTATTATTGTCTTTTCATTGATTCCGCCGTCGACCTCCACGTCGATATCGAGTCCCCTTCTTACTGCTTCCTCTCTTATGGCCTTTATCTTGTCTGTACATTTATCGATATAAGGCTGAGCGCCGGCTCCCGGTTCCACTGTCATTACGAGAACCTGTTTTACCAGGTCCATATAAGGAAATACTTCTTTTACATCAGTATCGGGACTTAATGTGATCGAAGGTATCATTCCAAGTTCCTTAATCTTCAAAAGATCTGCTCTCGCATCTTTCATTGCTTCCACGTGTACCGTAAGTATCTCGGCACCCGCTTCTTTGAACTTCTCAAAGTATCTTGAAGGATCTTCGATCATAAGATGAACGTCAAGTTTGAGATTAGTGTTTCCCTTAATGCATTTAAGGACAGGTATTCCGAATGAAATATTCGGAACGAACATTCCGTCCATTACGTCAAAATGAAGATACTGCGCTCCCGCTTCTTCCACCGCTTTGATTTCGCTTCTTAAATCAAGAAAATCCGCCGAGAGTATCGACGGAGCAAGAATAAAATTCATAAAAAGTAACCCCGTGTCAAATTTCAAGTAAAGTGATTTATCTAAAACCTGTAATTGCTATATTAAAGTGTTTTATCTAAAACCTGTAATTGCTTTTAATTTCAGAAAGAATCTTCAGATAATTTTCATATCTTTCTCTCGAAATCTTTCCATCTTCCACCGCTTCCTTCACTTTGCAGTCAGGCTCTCTGTCATGAATACAGGCATTGAATCTGCATTTTGAGGAATATTCAAGAAATTCCGGATAGTAATCGGAAGCCCTCTCCTGTTCGTGGAGCGTAGGAAGATAAAATGACGAAAACCCCGGTGTGTCAAGAATAAACGAATCAACACCGTCGACATCGAATTCAAACATTTCAGTATGCCTCGTCGTGTGTTTTCCCCTTTGGGTTTTCTTTGAAATATCTCCTGTTTCCATTATCTGTTTGCCGACAATGGCATTTATAAGAGTCGATTTGCCGACGCCGCTCGGGCCTGCCACGGCAGTGGTTTTACCCTTAAGCATATCTTTAAGCAGATCAACGTTAATACCTTCTTTGGCACTCGTAAAAATCAACGGTGCATTAAATCCCCGATAAATATCCCGTATCCTTTCCTTCTCGCCGGGATTCAGATCTTCTTTGTTAAAGACCAAAATCGGCTTCAGTCTTTCATGCATTATGAAAAACAGAAACTTATCCAGAAGATACAGATTAGGTTTCGGATTGGTTAATGCGAAAATAACCATCATGCAGTCAACATTGCTGACCGCAGGACGAATAAGTTCGTTTTCTCTCTGAAGGATATCCGTAATGCTTCCTTCATATTTATCCTCGTCGGTTATATCAAACCTGCAGTTATCGCCGACAAGGGGTTTCAGTTTTCGATCCCTTATTTTTCCCTGTGCGTGACAGGTGTAAATACAGGCATTTTCAAAAGAATAAACGTAATAAAATCCCGCTATTCCTTTTATGATCTTACCCTTCATTTACTGAAATTCCACTTCATATCTGATGGTATTCTGTGTAGGTGCATTCTGAACCGTCACATTACCGTTTGCATCAACTACTTCTTCCTGTTTAATTACGGTATATGTAACTTCCACAACACCTTTGGATACACCGTAAATCTGCGACAGATTGATATTATACGGGAATATGGGCGCAGACTCATAGAAAAGCTGCGTTCCGTCAGTTGTAAGAAGTACGATCGTAGCTGCACCGCCGACATAATCGTCGGGAGCCTGTACCATAATATTACATGAATAATATCTGGGTTCGGGGCCAAGGCTTAATTTAAGTGCTATCTGAGAACCATCTTTGATCACCGAACCGGGTGTATAACTCTGTCCGCATACTTTGCCGACATCAACTGTATCCGAATATACTTCATCAACACCGGTTACGGTCATTCCGAGGTCTGTTACGGTCTTTCTTGCCTCTTCCTCACTCATTCCGGTAAGATCCGGCATCTTGTTCTTTTCTTTGCCTGAACCTTCGCTGATAACTATGGTAATGGCTTTGTTAAAGCTTCCGCTTGTTCCGGCTTCGGGAGTCTGTGAAATAACGGTTCCTTTTGTAACCGTATCGTTCTTCTCCGTAAGTTTTTCAACTTTAAAACCGTCCTGTTCAAGACGTGCGGTTGCTTCTGCTTCGGTCATTGAAACAACATTCGGTACTATGATTCCTTCTTCCGAAAGACTTACATAAATCGTAACCTTGCTTCCTTCTTCAACATTGCTGCCCTGAGAAGGATCTGTACGGATAACTCTTTCGGGAGCTACTTCATCGGATTTTTCATAAGCAAGTTCAACGGTAAAGTTGTGACTCTGAAGGTACTTCTGTGCTTCCGTCGAAAGCATGTTGTTTACGCTCGGAACAGTCACAAATTTTGTCTTTTCTTCCTTGGGTGAAAAAAGTCCCAGGAAATTACCGAGAAGAATAAGAAGTAAAATACCTATTGCTACGGCAAATCCGCCGATAACGATCGTCTTAATTCTTTCCGCTGTCGAATCGTCTGCTTTTCTTCTTCTGTCATTATTTCTTTCCTGTGCAAGAGGCTTGCTCCTCTTGGAAGTCTGCTGTTTCTTCTGCGGATTTTCGGAAGTCTTCGGCTTCGGTCTCGGCTGAGCCTGTGCCTGAGGCTTCTGTTTCGGCTGAGGCTTGGGCTGCTGTTTGGACTGAGGTTTGTTAACCTGAGAGTAGCCCGCTCCGTCCTCGGTATTCTTTATGTTTTTCGGAAGTTCGAGGGACTCGTTCTTATTTCTGTTTACACGAACGAGCTCTTCGCGTTTCTGGATTTCTTCCGTCTCATCTTCGCTGTTTCTTCTTTCGCGGCGATACATGGGTGAAAGATTCGTCTTTGTTACGGAATTTCTTTCATGTGTATCCATCTTGACGAAATTATCGTCAGGTGAAATATAAGCTTTCTTTAAGTCCTCGATCACTTCGCTCATCTTCTGATATCTGCGGTCCGGACTCTTTTGCGTACATTTTAAAATGATCTGTTCTATGCTGACAGGGATATCTTCAACGAACTGTCTCGGTGAAGGCATTTCTTCCTGAATGTGCTTGATTGCAATGGCTACCGTAGTATCGCCGTTAAAAGGCACTCTGCCCGTAACCATCTCAAAAAGCGTGATACCGAGAGAATAGATATCACTCTTTTCATCCGAGAATCCGCCTCTTGCCTGTTCGGGAGACGTGTAATGAACACTTCCCATAACATTGCTTGAAATTGTATTGGATGTTGTCGTCTTGGCAATACCGAAATCGGTAACCTTGACTTTGCCGTCCTTGGAAATAATAACATTTTGAGGCTTGATATCTCTGTGAATGATCCCGTTGTTATGAGCCGCTTCAATACCTGAAGCAATGGGAATCGCAATACTTATGCATTCCTGAATATTCAGTCTGCTCTTCTTTTCGATGTACTGCTTGAGAGTATAGCCGTCAACAAGTTCCATTACAATGTAGGAAATACCGTTTTCTTCCCCTACATCGTAAACAGTTACAATATTCGGATGCATAAGATTTGCGGCAGCTTCGGCTTCACGTCTGAACTTGCTTACAAATTCCCTGTTCTCCGAAAATTCCTGCTTTAAAACCTTAACCGCAACATTTCTGTTCAGTTTATTATCTTTTGCTCTGTAAACATCTGACATTCCACCGGTGCCGATCAATTCCTGTATCTCATATCGGCCTCCGATGACCATACCAATCTTTACCATATAAACCTCACCTATCGTTCATATCTGATTAATACTACCGAAATATTATCGCTTCCGCCGTTTTCATTGGCAGTGGATACAAGCCTCGAAGCCGTGGACTCAAGTTCCTTCTCCGAGTTTACTATTTCGAGAATATTATTATCTTCAATCATATTGCTGAGCCCGTCGGAACACATAAGAATGGTATCTCCGTCCTTAAGCTCAACTTCGAAGAAATCTATATTTACATTACCCGTAGCACCTATGGCTCTGGTAATAATATTCTTATCGGGATGATTCCTGGCGCTGACACGGTCAATACCGCCCATACGAACCATTTCTTCAACAAGGGAATGGTCTCTTGTTATCTGAGTAATGGTTTTATCGGCAGAAATAATATAAAGTCTGGAATCTCCTACATTTGCCACGGTTAAAATGTTGCCTGAAACAGTTGCAAGTACTGCAGTTGTTCCCATACCCACCATATTGACATCTTCCATGGCTTTTCTTCTTATTCTTGTATTTGCCTCGTTTATTGCATCAGAAATAGCGGTCACAACCTTCTTGCCCCTGCTTTTCGAACACATTTCAATAATGGTCTCAACAGCGCACTTAGAAGCGTAATCACCGGCCTTGTGTCCGCCCATACCGTCTGCAACCAGAAAAAGATTATCCAGCACGCCGAGCGGATAAATCGATGTAAATACAAAATCCTGATTCAATTGTCTTAATTTACCTATATCTGTTTTAGATACAGCTTTTATCACGATTGAACCCCCGGGCCTTCCTCATTATGCCGGCGTCTCAACTGACCGCAGGCACCGTCGATATCCTTGCCCATTTCCCTTCTAATAGTAACATTTATCCCGTTTTTTTCAAGTTTATTTTGGAATGCAAAAATACGGGATTTGTCAGATCTCGTAAAATCGCGTTCCTTTATAGGATTGACCGGAATCAGATTGACATGACCGTTATGACCTTTTAAAAGAGCAGACAATTCTTCCGCTTCCCTGTCATTGTCATTCACTCCGGAAACAAGCGCATATTCAAAGCTTACTCTTCTGCCGGTTGTTTCAAAATAGTAATCACATGCCTCAAGACATTCCGCAACGGAAAAACTTTGGGCTATCGGCATAAGTTCCCGCCTTTTTTCATCATTCGGTGCATGAAGAGACAAAGCCAGCGTAACCTGGAGTCCTTCATCAGCGAACTGTTTCATTCGGGGTACAATCCCACAAGTTGATACTGTAACACTTCTTTGAGAAATATTCAAGCCTTCCGGACAAGTTAAAAGTTTAACAAACTTCACCACATTGTCGTAATTGTCCATGGGTTCGCCCATTCCCATTACTACAACGTTTGAAACCCTCTCCTTTGTATATCTTGTGATTTCGTAAATCTGCTCAAGTATTTCGGCGGGACTTAAACTTCTCTGAAGACCGTCAAGTGTCGAAGCACAGAATCTGCACCCCATTCTGCAGCCGATCTGAGACGATACACATACGGAATTACCGTGATGATACTGCATCCATACACTCTCGATGTAATTTCCGTCATATGTTTCAAAAAGAAACTTTTTTGTGGAATCGATTTTCGATTCCTGAACCCTTACGATCTTAAGAGTCGTCATCACGTAGTTTTCTCTGAGTTTCTGTCTTAAAGCCGCAGAAATATTACTCATATCGTCAAAATCCGATACAAGCTTCACATGAAGCCACTCGAAGATCTGCTTTGCTCTGTAAGCGGCTTCTCCCATATCTTTAAGTTCTTCTTTAAGTTCATCTATTGATTTGCTCTTGATCTCGTCCATCTTTTCAGTTTCTTTTCATAAGCGAAATGTAAAAACCGTCCGATTCGTTTACACCCTGTAAAAGCGAAATACGTCCGTCTCTGCAGCTTTCTTTTAACTCTTCGGGTAAGAAGTTCGGTGTCTCATATTCAAAATCGGATTCTTTTACGAATTCATCCGTAAGGTATTCATTTTCCGCTTTATTTATCGTACAGGTCGAATATACAAGATATCCGCCTTTTTTTACATATTTCGAAATATTTAAAAGAATGCTCTTTTGCAGTTCGTAAAGGCTTCTTAATCCATCTTCGGACAGGTTATATTTTATATCCTGCTTCTTTCCCATTACTCCGAGCCCCGAACACGGTACGTCAGCCAGAACAACGTCAAAATATCCGTTCCATTCGGGATTGTTAACCGAAGCATCGGCTACCAGCGTTTTGATGTTTTTCGCTCTGCATCTTTTTATGTTTTCATTTATCTTTTCGGTTTTGTCTTCCGAAATATCGCATGCCGTAATAAGACTTTCCGGAAATCTCTCGGACAGAAAAATACTTTTCCCGCCCGGTGCACTGCACGCATCAAGGATTTTTTCTCCGAAAGGAACATTCTTGCAAAGAATATAACTTCCGGTATCCTGAACATAAAACTTTCCTTCTTTAAAAGTTTTAAGTCCCGACAAACTGCCTGCGCCCTTAACGCTGTAGAGGTCGCATGATTCGAAAACCTGATTTATTTCGGCATTCTTTGACTTTAATTCTTTAATAACCTCTGCCTTCTCTTCTTCGCTTAATCCTTCTTTTATCCGGATCTTAACGCAATCGCTTTCAAGCGAAGCTTTGAAAATCTTCTCAGCGGTTTCAAAATCATACTGCGAAAGAATCAGATTCACAAGAAACTGAGGTACGGAATATTTTACCGAAAGGTAATTGTCCGAATCCTTTGAAGGGTAAGGTATGTTTTCTTTATTTCTGACCACGTTCCTTAATACCGCATTAACGTATCCCGAAAGCGACGAAAATCCTTTCTTCTTTGCCAGATCAACGCTTGTGTTTACGGCAAGAGTGTCATACGAATCCATGTAAAGGATCTGATAAACTCCCATCTCAAGAATAGTCCTGATCGGAAGTTTCATCTTCGCACATTTCGTCTTTGAATAAATATCAAGAACATAGTCAAGTTCGATCCTTCGCTCAATGACACCTTTGATAATCTTGCTGATTATGGCTTTTTCCGTTTGCGAAAGATAATCATATTTATCGAGAACATCCCTGATCATCACATGGGACATAATATTCGATTTTTCGGCCTGAATAAGAGTTTCAAGCACTGTCTTTCTTATTTCAAGATCTTTATTCATACTTTGTCATTCTGTCGCCGACATTAATCTTTTTCCCGAGAAGATAATCTTTTACGCTCATCATCTTCTTGCCCTGAGGCTGTATTTTCGTCACGATCAGTTCTCCGTCGGCCGTCTGTACGTAAAAACAGTCCTTTTCAACTCTGGTAATGCATCCGGGTTCCATTCCCGAATTTTCTCTGACCGCACATGCAAAGCATACTTTGACGTAATTTCCGTTTAATGAAGCATAAGTTCCGGGCCATGACTGAAATGCTCTTACCTTAAGCGCAAGTTTCTCAGCGCTTTCGTTAAAATCAAGTGCACCGTCTTCCTTCTTAATCATTGATGCGTAAAAGAGCGGTCCTTCCGGCTGGGGCACTCTCTTAAGTTCGCCTTTTTCGAGTTTCTTCAATGCCTCGATCATAAGATCTGCACCGAGATTTTTTAACTTGTCATGAAGGCTGTCGGCAGTATCGATATCTTCAATGGGAATCTCTGCGGAAAGAAGCATATCGCCAGTATCGAGTCCTTCGTCCATCTGCATGATGGTAACGCCCGACTTTTCTTCGCCGTTTAAAATAGCCCACTGTATGGGTGCCGCGCCTCTGTACATCGGAAGCAAAGATGCATGAATGTTAAGGCATCCGTATTTTGGCATATCCAGAATCTCTTTTGAAAGAATCTGTCCGAATGCACATACGACAAAAACATCCGCTTCATATTTCTTAAGTTCCTCGATGTTTTCAGGTCTCTTTATTCTCTCGGGCTGAAATACATTAAGTCCGAGTTTTAAGGCTTCTTCCTTAACAGGCGAAGGAACATAAAGTTTGCTCCTTCCCTTCGGTCTGTCAGGCTGTGTGACAACGAGAACTATTTCATGTTTCGCTTCATAAAGTTTAGTCAGGGCAGCCGCCGCAAATTCAGGGGTTCCCATAAAAACTATCTTCATTCTTTTTTCTCCGTTTAAGAATTATTAATCTTCTTCCTGAGTTTCAACAACATCCATCAGTTCGCCTTCAACCTTGTCGATGTAAAGGATTCCGTCAAGATGATCCATTTCATGAAGCATTGCTCTCGCAAAAAGTCCTTCGCCTTCAATCTCTTCCCATTCCCATTTAAGATTTCTTGTTCTTACCTTAACCTTCATAGGTCTGGTTACAACACCGCATTTTCCGGGAATCGAAAGGCATCCTTCATTTCCGGTCTGCTCGCCTTCGGAACTTACAACCTCGGGATTAATGAGGACTACGGGACCTTCGCCGACATCAACTACGGCTATTCTCTTTCTTATGCCGACCTGGGGTGCAGCAAGTCCGACGCCGTCGGCTTCATACATAGTATCTTTTAAATCTTCGATTAATTCGAGAATTCTGGGCGTTATTTCGGTAACTTCCTTGCATACGCATCTTAAGCAGTCTTCGCCTTCTTCTCTGATCATTCTGAGTGCCATGTTACCTCCTTTTAAAAACCGCTCATTGGATTAAAGTCAAACATTACGGTTTCTTTTGTTAAATTAAATTTATCTGTTTCCGTTTCGATCGTATCTTTTACAAGAATAAGTTTGTCGTAATCGATACTTTTTATATAAATAACCCTTCTGTAAATATCACACTTTTTGGAAAGCGTGGCATTTGCCGGTCCGATCTTGCCTATGTCCTTTCTGATCGGCATTTTGTCTATCATATCCGAGATGACCGAAGAAAGTTTTATTACTCTCTTCTCATCCTCGCCCGTAATCTGAACGCCGAGAAGGTTTCCGACGGGCGGATACATAAGCATTTCCCTGTATTTTATCTCGTCTTCGTAAAACGCCTCATAATCCTGCATTTTGGCGTAATTTACAGCATAATGGTCAGGCTGATACGTCTGGATGACAACTTCTCCGGGATTATCGCCTCTTCCGGCTCTTCCTCCGGCCTGAACGAACTGCTGAAAAGCTCTCTCGCCCGCTCTGTAATCCTCGCTGTTTAAAGCCATGTCGGCAGCCACTATTCCGACGAGCGTTACGCCCTTGAAATCATGACCTTTGACGATCATCTGCGTGCCTATCAGGATATCGGCTTCACGGTTTGAAAATCTCGAGAGGATCGATTCGTAGTCTTCCTGCTTCTTCGTGGAATCGGCATCCATTCGAAGAGTAAGCGCATAAGGAAATTCTTTTCTGACGAAATCCTCTATCATCTGGGTACCTGCTTTAAAACCCCTGACTTTTTCGCTGCCGCATTTGGGACAGATTTTCGAAAAAGGTTTTTCATACCCGCAATAATGACATTTTAACATACCATCCTTGTGATATGAAAGAGATACATCGCAATGCGGGCATTTTATTACCTCACCGCATTCCCTGCAGGATACGAATCCCGATACTCCTCTTCTGTTTAAGAAAAGCATTATCTGCTCGTGTTTTTCGAGCCTGTCTTTTATAAGATCATGAAGCCTCTTTGAAAAAACGGATTTGTTTCCGTTCTTCAATTCTTCACGCATGTCTTCCACATAAACCGTCGGAAGCGTATTTCCGGTCAGTCTGCTGTTTAATTTATATAATTTGTAAATTCCCTGCTTCGCCCTGTAATAGCTCTCAAGCGAAGGCGTTGCGGAACCGAGTACAAGTACGGAATTCGTGAGTTCACAGAGTTTTTCCGCAACTTCCCTTGCATGATACTTGGGCATGTTTTCGGCTTTGTAAGAACTCTCGTGTTCTTCATCGATTATTACGATTCCCAGATTGTCGAAAGGTGTAAAAAGAGCCGACCTCGGACCAATCATGATCCTTACCTGACCTTCTTTGACCTTAAGGAACTGATCGTATCTTTCTCCCGCCGTCATCTTTGAATGAATTACACTGACCATGTTTCCGAATCTTGCATAGAATCTCATAAGATTCTGGTAAGTTAACGCAATCTCGGGAATAAGCATTATCGCCTGTTTGCCTTCTTTTATTCTGTCCTCGATAAGATGCATGTAAACTTCCGTCTTGCCCGATCCGGTAATGCCGTGGATAAGATATGTCTCCCTCTTGTTTGCGGCGATGTCGGCATTGACGTCATTTACAATTTTCATCTGTTCATCGGAGAGAATATTTTTGGTATCCTCAGGCCTGTCAACCTTAATCGGGTTTCTGTAGACGTTTTCTGATATCACTTCTATAACATCGTTTTTAACCAGCGAATTTATCGTCTGCGCGGAAACATTCATTTTTCCGGTAATAAACGTATAGGAAATATCCGGATATTTAATAAGTTCACGAAGCAGCCTTTCCTGTGCATTTTTGTGTTTTTTCGATGCTTCTTCGGCAAGGCAGAGAAGTTTGTTTGAATCCATTTTGGAAACAACTCGTCTGTTTACTTCTCTCTTTACGCATTTTTTGACGGGCATTACCGTTTTAAGTGCGTTAATCTGCGTTGAACCGTAAGTCTTTCTGATAAAGGTCGCAAGTTTTATAAGATTCGCATCCGCTTTAACGCTTCCCTTGGAAATGTCCGTTATTTCCTTGATCTTCGAAGGGTCATAACTGCATTTATCCGTAAGTCTTATTACATATCCCGTAATGATCTTGTTTCCCGCGCCGAAAGGAATATCCACTCTCGAACCTTCTTCGACAAGATTTTCAAGGCGTGCGGGAATTTTATATGTGAACGGTCTGTCCAGTTTTTCATGTGAAATATCAATTATAACTTCAGCGTACAAAACCTTCTCCAATTCTGTATAATCCGTACTTAACCTCTCCCGTGAGTCTGGCTGCGAGCTTCGGATCTATATCTCCTACATTCATTGTATTCACGTGAGCACTCGAAACCGCGGATGCATAAACTATCGCATCGAGAAGCGAAACTTTTTTCATTAGCGAATGAATAAAAGCTGCAAGAAGACAGTCTCCGCTTCCCACCGTATTGACCACTTCAACATCCGGAGCATTACATACTATTATCTCATTTTTTGCGAAAAGAAGCACGCCTCTTTTTCCGAATGAGATACAGATGACTTCTATTCCGAGATTCTGAATATTGATCAGATCTTCAAGCATCACATTTTTAAACGATGCACTTTCAAAGAAGGCTTCAAAACTTTCTTCCAGAGAAGTAATGTCGAATTTATGAGCCGTCAGGTTCTCGAATTCACTTAAGTTTGGTTTTATAAGAAAAGGAGCATGCGCCACACCTTCGGCAAGCGCATCGCCTGAAGAATCAAGGCATACGGGAATACCCTCTCTTTTGGCCATATCGGTGAGTATTCCGTAGAAATCGCTTCCGAGTCCTATCGGAAGACTTCCCGACAATACGACCATATCCGTTTTATAAAGAAGAGTTCTGTATAAATGCAGGAATTCCTCTTCGCTAACCGCATCGACAAGATGTCCTCCCTCAAGTATTTCGGTCACATTGCCGAACGAATCGATATAATTCATGTTGGTGCGGGTTTCACTCGAAAGATGAATGAATTTGTGTTTCAGTTCTCTTTCGGAAAGTTCATCCTCTATTATCCGTCCGCATCTTCCGCCGACGAATCCGCATACCATGCAGTCCTCACCCTGAAGCATCAGATCAAAAGCAACGTTTATCGCTTTGCCGCCTGCATGAACACTCTCGAGCGAGCATCTGTTTACTTTACCTATATTTATTGAATTGATTTTGAGCATCTTATCCAGTGCCGGATTAAGAGAAACACATAAAATCATTTTAGTCACCGTAGTCGCAAATTTTTTATAACACTCGATGCTTTCGGATACCGGCCATCTTTATCAGCGGTATCTCTGAGCAGTTTTTTCTATGCATCGATAAAGCTTATGGTATTTTCATCAGGACAGTTTATAATCTTTTACAATAAACTGGATTTCCGTTTCGTTTCGAAAAGTATTCAATTCGGGATAATATGAAATCGTCAATTTAATGTTCTTTGCAAAAAGTTTATCGGGCGAATTAAAAATCTCCGATAAATCCTCTCCTGTTTCCGAGTTTAAAAACTCTTCGAAATCATCGGCCTTTCTCCAGAGTTTAAGTTTTTTTGATGAGCCTTTCGGATCTTTTATCGTGATCACCATATGAGTTCGGTCCGCACCGAAGCGGCGCATGCTTACAAGATGAAGGTCCTTTTGTGCAAACACCGGCGTTACATTTCCGGCACCGAAAGGTTCAAGTCTTGCAAGATCCGAAATAAGTCCGAATGAAACATACGAAAGCGGCATATCCGCATCGATCCTGAGTTTTTCCGTAAGGTCTTCGTCTGAGAGTCCCGTGTTCTCATTTAGTCTCTTTATAAGTTCTTCGAGATTCTCTTTCTTTAACGATAATCCGCATGCTGCCTTGTGACCTCCGAATTTTTCAAGAAGGTCACTGCATTCCTGGATATGCTCGATCATGTTATATTCGTCTATGGATCTTCCCGAGCCGGTTAACATGCCGTTGGCATCGGTAAAGACAAGAGTCGGTCTGTAAAAGTTTTCTCTTATCCTTCCCGCTACGAGTCCGCAGATCGCAACATGGCATTTCGGAAGATAAAGAACGCATACATCGGGAATACGGTCTACGTATTTCTTTGTAACTTCCTCTGTTCCGTCCTTAACGCATAAATCAGTCAGGGCCTTTCTTTCATCGTTTAATTCAAGAAGCCTGTCGCATATCTTGGAATTCTTTGCTTCATCATCCGATAAGAAAAGTCTGACACAGGAATCCGCAACATCGATTCTTCCCGCAGCATTTATGCAGGGTCCTATCCTGAAGCCTATATCATAGCAGCTTAACGCAGCCTTTTTTGAAATCTCGCATTTTTCGCAAAGCTTCCTTAAACCCGGATTTGAAGATTTCCTAAGTTTCTTCAGCACCCATTTCACGGCATTTCTGTTTTCATCCGTTAAAGGCATTACATCGGTAACGGTGGCAATGGCCACAAACTCAAGCAGTTCATCCTTAATCGAATCAAAAGCAGGATCACCTTCGAACAGTGCGCAGAGAACTTTAAATGCCACAGCGGCGCCGCAGATGTCTCTGAAAGGATATGTGTTGTTATCCCTCTTCGGATTGACAAGAATATCTGCTTTTGTGGGCACTTCACTCGCAGTCACGGTATGATGATCTGTAACGATCACTTCCATGCCGTAATCTATTGCAAGATCGATCGCATCCCTGGCGGAAATTCCGTTATCGCATGTGATTATACATCCGATTTTGTCTTTCTTTGCATTTTCCACTATGCTTTCATTTATGCCGTATCCGTCAATAAGTCTGTTGGGTATGACAAAATCGCAGTCTATCCCGAAAAGCTTCAGTCCTTTCATCAGGATTGTAACGCTGCAGACTCCGTCGGCGTCATAGTCGCCCACTATTCTGCACTTTAATTTTCTGTCCCTTACATCTTTTAATTTGTTGACAGCCGCTTTTAGATCCGGAAGTCCTTTGTAACTGAAACTTTCGCTTATGTCATCACTCAGAAATTCCCTCATTTCGTCAAGGCCCGTAAGTCCGCGGTTTACCATGACCCTTACGGCTACGGGGTCGATTCCCAGTTTTCTTGACAACATGGCATAATCAGCCTGTTTTCTGAGTAATATCCATTCTTTTTTCATAATGTGCAATCCCCCGTTTTACAGATTACGAATACTTTCTCTTTAGACAAAAGAAGCCTCGCTTCAGCAAGGCTTTTTTCGTTTATTTTTTTATTAAGGCAATTCTTCTTCGTCATCGTTGTCTCTCGGCACGAAAACTTTTCTTAAGAATACCCAGAAAGTTCCGGCAAGACATACCGATGAGTATGTACCGCAAAGGATACCTATCATAAGAGGAAGTGCAAACTCTTTAATCGATGTAACACCGAGGATGTAAAGAAGCAGAACCATTACGAAAGTTGTAAGTGAAGTGAAAATACTTCTTGAGAGTGTCTGTGTTATTGCTCCGTTAACAACTTCTTTTACATTGATAGCAGCCGATTCATCAGGCTGATTCTGATTTCTGTTTCTGTTCTTTTTCTTTCTCGAGCCGAATGATTCGATTCGAAGTTTTTCTTCCTTCATCATCTCTCTGATTCGGTCAAAGATAACGATGGTAGCGTTTATCGAGTAACCGACTATCGTCAGCATACAGGCAATGAATGTTGAACTGACGCTTATCTGTGATACCGCATAGAATGCGATTACGATCAGTACGTCGTGTACGAGGCAGGCAATACTTGCAATACCGAATCTGAAATCCGAGAAACGAATCCAGATGTAAAGAAGCATGCATATAACAGCGATCGTTACGGCTATAAGCGATTCCTTCTTCATTTCGCCCGAGATCGTAGCTGAAATGGTTTCTGATTCAAGCGAACCTTCAATTGCTTTGAAATCGTTTACAAGAAGCGAATCAAGAGCATCTCTTTCGGAATCTTCAAGGCTTCTTGTTTTGATAATGATCTGATTGCCGCCTTCAACCTTCTGAATCTGAACATCGCCGTCGCCTGTGATCTTTTCGATATGAGGTGTGATCTGAGAATCGATTTCTTCGATCGTCATGTTATCGCTGAGTTCAACGCTTGTTGAAGTACCGCCCTTAAACTCAAGTGAGTAATTAAGAAGTCCGCCGGTTCTTGCAACATTTATTCCCATGAATACAAAGCCTACAACAATAAGCAATGCCGAAATAATAGTGAATATACGTCCTTTTCCGATAAAGTCTGCGGTCTTTCTCTTCTTTCCGATACCGAAAAGTTTAAGGTTATTAAGTCCGAGTGCTATAAATCCCTGAAGGATAAGTCTTGTAATTACAAGTGCAGTAAACATCGAGAGAATGATACCGATCGCAAGCGTCTGTGCAAAGCCCTTAACCGTACCCGAACCGAATATCATAAGAACAACAGAAGCAATAAGAGTTGTAATGTTACCGTCGATGATGGCACTTAAAGCTTTCTTAAAACCGATATCCACGGAATCGTTAAGCATCTTTCCGTTTGCAAGTTCTTCTCTGATTCTGGCGAAAATAATAACGTTTGCGTCAACCGCCATACCGATTGAAAGAATGATACCGGCGATACCGGGAAGCGTTAATGTGATCGATTCATTAAATACGGAAAGGATGCAAACCATCAGTGCCGTATAAAGAATAAGTGCAAGTACGCTGGCAAATCCGGGAAGGAAGTAAATGGCGATCATAATCACAGCAACAAGCGCAAGACCGATCGCAGCAGCTTTGATCGATGTGGAAATGGCTTCGGAACCAAGCTGAGCACCTACGATGTTTGATCTTAATTCTTCGAGCTGAAGTTTAAGAGCACCGATTCTGATCTTTGCGGCAAGTCTGTCTGCTTCGGTAATATCATGGCTTCCTGTAATAACGGCTTCACCGTTTGAAATAACAACCTGTACTCTGGGAACCGATATGAAATTTCCGTCATAGTAAATTGCGATCGTCTCGCCGTTTGAAAGAGCTTTTCTTGTGGCATCTGCGAATTTCTGTGTACCTGAATCATTGAATGACAAAGCTACAACATAATCCTTGGAACCTGTATTCTGGTTTTCCTGAGAAGCTGCCTTTGCACTCTTAACATCCGAACCTTCGAGTATGATTGAGCCGTCGGCCTTTAATTCATCTATTGATTTAAGCAGAACATATGAAATGTTTTGTTCTTCATGAGCATTTAAATCATAAGAAACAGGATTGCCGTTCTCATCGTTGAGTGCGCCGAGAGTTTCCTCGTCATAGCATACAGCAACGTTTTCCTCAACAAAATAGAACTTGTTGAACTGTTCATCAATATAAACCAGATTACCGTCAAGTGTGATCTCGTAATCATAGTTATAATTACCTTCCGAATCAGTCTGTGCTATGAAATATAACGATCCGGGTCTGCCGAGTTCTTCAAGGATCGAAGAAGCATCTGAAACACCGGGAATCTCGATCGTAATTCTGTCGTTGTTTCCGCCTTCCTGATATACCTGGGCTTCGGTAGAATAAGTCTCTGCCTTGTTTCTTAATTTTTCAATGGTATCATTCATATCCTCGGCTGTGGGATTATCCTCGCCTACAACCTGATATGTAATACTGAGTCCGCCCGCAAGGTCAAGACCCTGTGATACGTTTCTATAGCTTCCGATATTACCCGGTCCTATACCTGCGATCGCCGTATATCCGAGACCGCCTGTAAGGAGCAGTATCAAAATCATTGCTATAATCTTACCTGTTCTGCCTTTCATTTCAATTACCTTTCCTGAATAAAAAATATTTTGCACAATAAATAATTATGCCATAAAAACCTCCGAAAGTAAATACTTCCGAAGGTTTTGAAAACTGTTGGAACAAATTGCCTATTCTTCTTCTTTGATTTCCTTATCGGGTAAAAGAATTTTAACCGATAATACCCGATTTTTCGTGACTTTTAAGGCCACAAAAGTCGTCTTGTCTTCAGTAATTATGCTCTCTCCCTCTTTGGGAAGCCTGTCGAGCTGTTCTATCATGAGTCCGCCGACCGAATCGTAATCCTCACTTTCAAATTCCGTACCGATGGCATCATTGATGTCATCAAGTTTGAGATTGCCGGGTACGATGTATTCTTTTTCACTTACTTTCGTGATCAGTTCTTCCTCATCGCTGTCATACTCGTCACGTATTTCACCGACTATTTCTTCAAGAAGGTCTTCAAGAGTGATCATTCCTTCGGTATTGCCGTATTCATTCAATACAATGGCAATGCTGTTCGAAGAAAGACGCATCTGTGTAAGAAGCTCGGATGTATTCTTGTACTCATAAGTGTAATACGGCTCTCTTAAAAGATTCTCCATCTTGAAATTCTGGGGATCTCTTACGAAAAGAAAATCCTTCATGTTAAGAATTCCGATAACATGTTCCTTGCTTTCCTCATAAACAGGCAGTCTTGTATACATGTTTTCCTTGAATACATTCATTACATCCTTGTAACCCGCATTCTTCGAAACCATAACCATGTCGATTCTCGGGATCATAATATCTCTTGCAACGGTACCCGAAAGTTCAAAAAGATTGATGATCATATCTTTTTCTTTTTCTTCGATAACACCGTCTTCATGAGATGTATCCAGAATGGTTCTCAATTCACCTTCCGTGATCGAAGGCGAATCGTCTTTTGTATTAATCCTCAGAATCTTCATAAGAAGTCCTGCCGTTTTATCAACAAGGAAAATAACGGGAGTAAAAACAAAAAGATAAATCTGAAAGAAATATGAATAGACCAAAACTATTTTATCCGCTTTGATCTTCGCCCACTGTTTCGGAATGATCTCGCCGCAAAGAAGAACAACTATCGTAAGTATACCCGTTGCTGCGGAAACCGCCCACGAATATCCGCTTAAAATGGCCAAAGTGGTCGCAATTGACGAAGCTGCGATATTAACTATATTGTTTCCTATAAGAATTCCGCTTATAAGTTTGGAATAATTATCAAGTATTTTTAATACGGTTGCCGCTCTTTTATTTCCTTCGTCCGCTAGGCTTTTTAATCTTATTTCGTTCGCACAGTTAAATGCGGTTTCAGCCGACGAAAAAAAAGCCGATAATATTATCAGAAACAAAAGAACCGCTATTTTTATAAATGGTTCCACAAATCATCTCTCCAAATAAAATATGTTCTTATTATATTTTATCGGAATGTCTTTAACAAGTATTAAATGTATTATGTTCTTCTGCCATATGCGCCGGAATTCAATGATTAAAAAGCAGAAAACCATGACGATTTTTTTAGTTTTATGAATCTCTTATCAATCTAAAAATACAGCAAACACTGACAATTAATTTTTTGTTTTATGAATCTCTTATCAACTTAAAAATACAGCAAACATTGACAATTATCATTTTAGTTTTAAAATAGAATAAAAGGGGAAATGAATATGCCGGAAAACATTCGAAGAATCTTAAAACAATCGGGTAAGATTGTTTTTATTACAGGTTTGGGTTCTGTTGTAGAATGCGGCGGAAGGGATTTGTGGGAATCAAATCTTTTTTATGATATAGAAAAGAAATACAGGATGTGTCCCGAAGACCTTCTCTCTGCAGGCGAATATTCGTCCAGAAAAGAACGTTTTTATTCTTTTTACAAAAAAGAGGTTATATCCTATCTGCCCAAGCCTGATGAATCTTACTCGATTATAAAAAAAATTGAAGATGAAGGCCGTCTCGAATCAGTCGTTTCGTTAAATATATTCGGTCTCGAAAAACTTGCCGGAATCGAGAAAGTCAATGAAGTAGTCGGAAGCGTTTATGATAATTACTGCCCCGGCTGCCTTAAAACTTTCGATGTGGATTATCTTTTGTCCTCTCCGGGCATACCGGTCTGCGACAAGTGCAAGAAATCACTGCGTCCGAATATAAGACTTCTGGGAGAACGTGTAGATAACCAGTTATACACCAAGGCTGCGATTTCATGTTCGAAAGCCGACACGATCGTGGTACTCGGCTGCGATCTCGGAAGTACGAAACTTCAGTATATAACAGGTCACTACAAAAAGAAGAATCTCATTCTTCTGACAAACGAAAGCAAATTCGGAGACAAATATGCAGATTATGTTTTATACGGAAACATAAAAGATAACATGAAGTTAATTACAAAATAATAAATGATTCAAAAAACGCACCGTTATATCAGAAATTTATTTCCGGTTTATCGGTGCGTTTTTTATTAAATTACCTGTTTTAAAATATATTTGTCTTCGAAAGAATTGATGGGTATGGGCTTGTCGTAAAGAAAGCCCTGCATCGAATCACATCCGAATTCATATACTATCTTCTCTTCCGCTTTTGTTTCTATTCCCTCGCATACGATATCAAGTTCGATCTCGTTAAGAATTCTGATAAGTCCCTTGATGATATCCATTCCCTTTTTGTTGTTAAGCGAATTCTTGATGAATCCCTTGTCAAGTTTGATAATATCAACGGGAAGAATTCCTATAAGATTAAGTGAGGAATAACCTGCTCCGAAATCATCAACGGAAATCTTGAAACCATACTGTCTTAATTTCTCGATCTTGTCGATAATGAGTTCCGCCTCTTCAAAGAATACCGATTCGGTAACTTCAAATTCCACATACTTGGCAGGAATATTATATTTTTCAAATTCGGCAATGATGTCTTCTACAAGAGAATCATGATAGAAATGAAGTTTTGAAAGATTAACGGAAATGGGAACCACTTCCCTGCCCTCGTCAAGCCACTCTCTGATCTTCTCGAAAACATAAACCATTACATACCAGTCAAGATCGAGAACTTTGCCGGAGTTTTCAAGTACCGGAATGAAAATATCGGGAGGAACGATCCTTCCTTCTTCATCCTCCAATCTCGTAAGAGCTTCGGCACCTTTAATACATCCTTTTTTAACACTGATCTTGGGCTGCATATATACAAGAATGTCTTTGTTCTCAAGCGCATCTTCAAAAATGGGAATAAGTCTTGATTCAGCTTCTTTGATCATCTGAAGTTTGGATGTATATACGCAGTAAGGAACGGAATAATTTCCTTTTACGCTTCTTCTTGCGATATTGGCCTTGTCGATAATCGAAGTGACAGCCTCGTTTGTATCTTCGACCATGCAGATTCCGATATTAAGATGTACGGAAGTTTTTGAATACTCTTTTTTATGAGATTTACAGAAATCCTCGGCAAGTTTCTTAAGTCTTTCTTTTTCCACAGACCACTCATCACTTTTAACAGAGAAAAGTCCGATTATGTGATCGGAATACGGTCTGCACGCAACAATGCATTCTTCCTGCGCACAAAAAGCATCGGCAAGATCTTTAATGAGCTTGTCGCCTGCAACATAACTGTAAACTCTGTTAATGTATTTGAATTTTGAGAAATCTGAAGAAATGAGAATATAAAGATTATCGGATTTTGCTTTTTCAAGTTCATCCGATGCTACTTTTATGAAATCATCAAAAAAATACAAGCCGGTTAATTTGTCCTTATTATCCATAATATAACTACCTCTTAATTTAGAAATAAATGAAATATTACGAATTCTAATTACAAACATCCGTAGTTTTTTCCCCACATATTATTATATATGTTAACCAATTCTGTGTCTATATATATACATGTAAAAATTATGTGTATTTTTAGTGCATTTTGTCCATTTCCTGACCATATCACTCAAAAAAAGATGCAAAACAATAATAATCTTTATCTATCGCAAACTCTTTAAATTCGGCTATTTGAGAATTGTCGGCGACCGATAAGATTTTGTTATTTTCAAAATCTTCGTAAAACGTCTCCATTCCCTGCGCAATACCCCTTCCCGTGAGCTTTGCAAAGCTTTCTTTTACCGTCCAGACTTTTATAAATCTGTCCCTTTTATCGGACAATTCAAAATTGATAAAATCATTGTCCTTCAGGCTGAAAAATCTTCTTGCAACATTCTCGTTTATGTCACGTATCTCCTGGATATCCACTCCGATTTCCCTGTCGGATAAAGCGCATACGCTGTATGAACCGGAATGGGATATATTATAAAAGACATTCTCACATCCATTAATGTAACCCTTTCCGTTCTCTGCATATTCTATCTCAAATGAATTTACGTTTTCTTTTGAAAATTCTTCGGGGCTCGTCACAAAATTAATGTCTTTGTATTTTTCTTCCTTAAAGCACAAAGCATATTTAAAAAGCATGAGTCTCGCAGAGAGTGAACGAACCCTGTCTTCCTCGTGTCTGTATTTCAAAACGCGTGTTTTTTCATCTGACGACAAAAGGGACATCTTATCAAGTAAGATGTCCGCATTTATTTCATCTGTTTTCATTACAAAAAGTCTGATCATAAAATTAATTCTTTAACTCTTCCACATAGAAATCCTTAAATTCCGTATATCCCTGGCTCATAAGAGTTTCTTTCTGGAACTTCTTGTTCTTGTTCATCTTGGCAACAAGAACGATCTTGCCTTCATTTCTTAAAGCCGAAGCCTCTTTTATGATCTTTCCGACTCTCTCGCTGTCCATGCCTTTTTCGTAAAGGAAAGCGATCTTTTCGTTTTCGCCGGGAATCTTGAATCCGTTCTCGAGCATAATGGTGATGATTCTTTCAAAACCGATCGAGAAACCGCATGCGGGAGTATCGTTTCCGGTAAATTTGCCGATCATCTTGTCGTATCGTCCGCCGCCGGCTACAGAACAGTTAAGCTCTGCCATTTCAACTTCGTAAATGGTTCCCGTGTAATATCCCATTCCTCTTACCAAAGTAGGATCGAATACAAGCTCGCACTCTGCAGTCTTTGCAGTATTAACGGAAACAAAAATTTCCTTGAGATTGTCGATAACGCCTTCTTCGATGATGCCCGAAAGCTTTTCGTTTAAGTAATCGAGCGCTTTGATGTTGGTCGGATCGTTTAAGCTCTTTATTTCATCAAAAAGACCCATGTATTTTTCAACGGCATCAGCGGAAAAACCATTCGCAATCAGATCTTCCTTAACCCCATCAACGCCGATCTTATCCATCTTATCAAGGATAATGAAAACTGCATCTGTTTTATCGGCTTCGAAGCCGGCATATTCCGTCATGGCCTTTAAGATTTTTCTCTCGTTTATCTTTACTCTGAAGTTTTTGAAATCAAGTTTTGAAAGAAGTGTCGTTGTTGCAAGAATAAGTTCAGTTTCCGCAAGATTTCCGGGTTCGCCGAGAATATCGATATCGCACTGCATGAACTGACGGAATCTTCCCTTCTGAGGTCTTTCCGCTCTCCAGACATTGCCCATCTGAAGCGCTTTGAAAGGTGCGGGAAGCACTGCCTGATTATTCGAATAATATCTTGCAAGAGGAAGCGTCAGATCGTATCTTAATCCCGAATCCACGAGATCGTTCTCGCATTTTGCTTCTTCAAGATTTAATTTGTCTCCTCTTTTTAAAACTTTGAAGATAAGCTTTTCGTTTTCGCCGCCCTGGTTTGAGCATAAGTTTTCGATGTGTTCCACACATGGTGTTTCAATGTGTGAAAATCCGAATGATTCGTATGTCTTTTCAATCATGGAAATGCAGTAATCCCTGATTCTCATTTCCTCAGGTAATATATCTTTCATGCCTGTAGAAGGCTTCTTGGTCAAACTCATTTTTTACCTCCGGTGTCTTTGCTTTAAGTAATTAAAATGCATAAGGATTGTATTTCTTCTCATGTCCGATGGTGGTAAATTCACCGTGTCCCGGATAAACCATTGTATCCTCGGGAAGTTCAAGAAGACGTGCGATCGACTCTCTCATTTCGCCTGCGGAACCGGTCTGGAAATCGGTACGCCCGCATGATTCCATAAAGAGTGTGTCGCCGGAAAAGAGAAGTTTGTCTTTCTCAAAATGCAGGCAGATTCCGCCCGCCGTATGTCCGGGCGTTTCGTATACTCTGAACTTCATTCCGCAAATATCCACGACATCGCCTTCACTTAATTCTTTGTCAATCTTAACAGAGACGTTCTTTCGGATCCTGTATCCCTGGTTAAGCTCGGGATCAAGAAAAACGGGAACATCTTTTTTACCGCCGTAAACGGGAACTTTGTTAAGTTTAAGTATTCCCTCCACACCCATGATATGATCGAAATGGGCATGAGTAAGAATGACAGCTTTTATGGTTAATCCTTTTTCGCGAAGTTTTGTAACAAGCATTTCCCCATCGCATGCGGGGTCGATGATAATGCAGTCAAATTCTCCGTCTTTGTGTAAGAAATACGTATTTGTATCAAGAACGCCCATAACAAGGCATCCGACTTTTATTTCAGCCATAATAATACTCCGGTTTATATTGCTTATTTTGTACGCTCTACCTCAATGACATTCTCGATTCCGGAAAGTTTGGCGCATAATCTGTCCAGTTCTTCCTTGCTGCTGACCTTAAATGAAATTCTCATGGTAGCCACGCCTTTTTTGGATACGTTGGTCTGAAGCATGTTGATCATAATATCCGATTCAGTAAATACTTTTGTAATATCATACAAAAGTCCGGTTCTTTCCGTTGCAAAAACAGTGATTTCAGCAAGATAATCATCAAGAATGCCGTCAAGCGCTTCTTCCTGCCAGTCAGCCGTGATCACTCTCTTTCTGTCTTCTTCGGAAAGAACATCGGGACTCATGTTTACGCAGTCTGTTCTGTGAATCGTAACGCCTCTTCCCCTGGTGATAAAACCGATGATTTCATCGCCGGGTATAGGGTTGCAGCATTTTCCGAATCTTACTTCGACATCATGAGTACCGTTTACGACTATGCCGTTCTGTTTTGCAACTTTCGAGAATTTAACCGAATTGTTTTTGATCGATTCGAGTACTTCTTCGTTGGTATAAATCTTCGGATGGTCCTTATCATACATTGCGACGATCCTGTTGATCGCCTGACCTTCCTTGATTCCTCCGTGACCGATGGCCGCAAGAAGAGCGTCCCAGTCCTTGAAGGAATAATTGTCTATAAGCCGTCTCTTATAATCATCAGTGATGATCTCGGCCAAATTAATATTGTTCTGTTTGCAGTATTCCTGGATCTTTTCACGTCCCTTGACGATATTCTCATCCTTCTGCTGACGTTTGAACCACTGATTGATCTTGTTCTTTGCCTGCGTGGAACGTACTTTCTTGAGCCAGTCACGGCTCGGTCCGTTGGAATTGTTACTTGTCAGAATTTCAACGATATCGCCGTTTTTAAGTCTGTAATCATTGCTGACATGAACATTGTTGACCATTGCGCCGACCATCTTGTTTCCGACATCGGTATGGATCGCATACGCAAAGTCGATCGGTGTCGATCCGCTCGGCAGCTCGACCGTTCTTCCTTTGGGTGAAGAACAGTAAATATTCTCTGAGAAAATATCAAGGTCATCGTGAATAAGAGATAAGAATTTCTCGTTATCCTCTTCTTCAAGACACTCGGTAAGACTTCTTAACCAGTCGCTCTTTTCGACTTCCTTTGCGGAAACTTTCTTACCGTCTGATTCTTCCTTGTATTTCCAGTGGGAAGCAATACCGAATTCCGCTTCCTTGTGCATTTCTCTTGTACGTATCTGAATTTCAAACGGTGCCTTTGCATCAGTCGTGTCAAATACGGTTGTATGGATTGACTTGTAGCCGTTTCCCTTGGGATTGGCAACGTAATCCTTGAATCTGTTGTTCATCGGCTTAAAGTTCTTATGAACATAACCGAGAACCGTATACAGATCTTCTTCCTCTTCCACGATAACTCTTACCGCAAAAAGGTCGTATATCTGATCGAGGGTTTTGCCCTGATTTTTCATCTTACGATAAATACTGAAAAGGTGCTTTACTCTTCCGTCGACTCTCGCATGGATTTCGGCGTCATCAAGGATTTTCTTTACCTTCATAACGATATTTGCAATGTAATCCTCACGTTCTTCCTTGGTAAAGATCATCTGATTTACGAGATCTTCATAAGCTTCGGGTTCAAGATATTTAAACGATAAGTCTTCGAGTTCGACTTTAATCTTGGAAATACCGAGTCTCTGTGCAAAAGGCGCATATATTTCCATCGTTTCTTTGGCCTTTTCATACTGCTTGTGAGGCGGCATATGCTCAAGTGTTCTCATATTATGGAGTCTGTCCGCAAGCTTGATGATAATAACACGGATATCCTGTGCCATAACAAGGAACATGTTTCTTAAGTTAACTGCCTGCTCCTCTTCTTTCGAAGAATATTTGAAGTCTTTGGTGACTTTGGTTACGCCTGCAACAAGTTTAGCAACATCAGATCCGAATTTTGCTTCTATGTCTTCGACCGTAAGCACGGTATCTTCAACAACATCGTGAAGAATACCCGCAATGATGGTTTCCTTATCCATCTGAAGGTCTGCAAGAATTATAGCCACGTAAAGAGGGTGAATAATGTAAGGTTCACCGTTTCTTCTTACCTGATCCTCATGAGCACTGTAAGCAAGTTCATACGCAGCCCGGATTGATGAAAAATCTTCAGAAGGATGGTAATCTCTTATTCTTTTTATTAAATCCTGATATAAGACGGCAGGTTCAATGTTGGCACCAATATCCTCGATCTTACCGTAATCAATGATAAAATCATTCTGTACCAGTTCCTCTTTGTTAACCGACATGACCACCCCTCCTTTCTTATCAATAAGTTTAAACTTTTATATTTTTTATGAATTCTTTCCGAGTACCGAGAATGCGATGTTCGTAGCATGGTCGCCTACTCTTTCGAGACCGGATAAAATATCGGAATAAAGCATTCCTGCTTCAGCAGTACATTCGTTCTTTGTAAGACGCTTAACATGTGTCTGCTGATATTCTTTTTCCATATTGTCTATCTTATCTTCCGTCTCTCTGACCTGATCCATATGTTCCATCTTTCTCGATGCGAACATTTCGATTGCGTACTGAAGGTTTAAGTTAATGGCTTCCATCATCTGAGCCATTTCGTCAAATGCTTCCTTGCTGAATTCGATATTCTTCTCTTTTCTCATCTGTGCCGTCTCTGCTATGTTGGTAGCATGGTCGCCGATTCTTTCGATATCGTTGACTACATGGAAATAAGCACCGATATTCTGAAGGTCTTCGATAGGGATATTGCTCTGCGTTAATTTAACGAGATAGTCCGTGATCGTTTTGTTAAGGAAATTGATATTTTTCTCAACTTCCGCAACCTTTTCTATTTCTTCGGGATCGAGAGTAACAAGGGCATTCATTGCTCTGTTTAAGTTATCAAGCGCAAGGTTTGCCATTCTTTCGATTTCGTTTGTAACTTCGACAACCGCGGTAGCAGGATTAAATACAACCTTGTTTCCGATAAACTGAAGTTTGAATTCATCGTTGTATCCGACTTTTTCGTCCTTACCCGGAATAACGATGTATGTCGCCTTAACCAGCAGATTCGAGAACGGGAACAGTACAATAACCTGAACAACCTTGATGATCGTATGGCTGTTTGCGACAAATCTTCCGTAATCGCCTTTCGAAAGTGCCATAATACCCTGTACTATGAAATCTCCGACAAAAAGCATGACGATAAATACCAGTATGGTTCCGAAAAGGTTGAAGAGGAAGTGGATCATTGCTGCTCTCTTTGCATCCTTCATACCCGAAAGAGATGCAAGAAGTGCTGATACACATGCACCCATGTTACATCCGAGGATAATAAATATGACAATGTTAAAGTTTTCCAAAAGTCCTTGCTGTGCGAGCAAAAGTACGATACTTACGGTAACCGAAGAACTCTGTACAACGCCTGTGATAAAGAACCCTAAAAGCAGTGCAAGGAAAGGATTCGAAAGCGATGAGAAAATATTGATCACGGCTTCTGATTCCTTAAGTCCGCCCATTGCGGAACTCATCAAGGAAATACCCAAAAACAAAGTACCGAATGCTACTATGATCTGTCCGATCCTGTTTATGAAAGGTTTTTTTACAAACATTACTATAACAGCGCCTATCAAAAGTAAGATCGGTGCATAATCGCTTAATTTAAACGAAACCAGCTGGGAAGTAATGGTTGTACCGATATTGGCACCCATGATAATCCCGGCAGCCTGATAAAGATTTATAAGTCCGGAGTTAACGAACGATACAACCATAACGGTACAGGCACTTGAAGACTGTACTATTGCAGTGAATATCATTCCGACACCGAGTCCGGCGAACCTGTTGGTCGTAAATATTTCAAGAATTTTTCTTAATTTGGCACCGGCAGCCTTTTCAATGGATTCACTCATCTGTTTCATTCCGAAAAGAAAAAGGCCCAAACCGCCGCACAGTGAAAGAATATTAGCAAAAGTCATGTCTACCTCCTACATGCCTTCAAAAAAAATGTCAGCTTCAATTATATCACGTTCTATTTGTTTAAATAAAGCCTTATCAGAATCAAATTTTGTTTCTTCTCTATGATATTTGAGAAAATAAACATTTACCTGTGTGTCGTAAAGATTTCTATCTTTCGGACAATCCAGAAGATGACTCTCGATATTAACTTCGCCGTTTGAAGAAACCGTAGGTCTTACACCGACATTGGTCACAGCCTTAAATGATTCGTTATCCCGCGTTTCCACAACGGTAAAATATACACCGCGCTTTGGAATAACACGCCCTTTGACAGGATTGATGTTTATCGTCGGAATATCGAACTGATGTCCCAGTCCTTCTCCCTTGATTATCCTTCCGTAATGATAATAATCATATCCGAGCATTTCCGATACATCTTCCATCTCGCCGTTTTCTATTGCTTTTATTATTCTCGATGAGGATATCGCCTCGCCCTTATATTCGATTTTATCGATTATCTGAGCCTCGAATCCGTATTGTTTCGACAGTTCAACAAGGGTATCGGCGTTTCCGGCGCCGTTTTTCCCGAAAGAAACATCGCTTCCGCAAACAACAACGCCCGCATTCAGCCTGCCGACTATTATGTCTTTTACGAAAACCTCGGGACTCATATTCATTAAGTTTTCGTCAAACTTTGCAAAAACAAGTCTGTCAGCACCGATTTCCTCGATTTGAGAGATTATCTCACCCTTTGTATTTAAATGCAACAGTTCTTTTTTCTGAAAAAAATCTTCAGGATACGGCGCAAACGTCAGCACCGTGGTCTCCATTTCATTGATGTCTCCGGCAAGGACCAGTTCTTCAAGGAGTTCCACGTGTCCTAAATGAACGCCGTCAAACTTTCCGATGCTCACACAGTTTTTGTTTTTCAATTTGGGAATATCATTGCATATTTCCATTTATAAATCTTCCTTTTCAAGCAATTCAAGGAGTTTTTCGCGTATTTCCTCTTCGGTTCCCTTATGATAGAAGCCCGATGCTCTTATATGACCGCCGCCGCCAAAGAATTCGCAGATTTTTGAAACATCCACTTTTTCTTTTGAACGAAGGCTTACTTTCATCGTGGCATCATTCATCGGATACATGAATATGGCTACTTCCGTTCCCTCAGTTACTCTTAACTGATTGATGACACCTTCAAAATCGTTTTTGACAATGCCTTCATCAGCCATTTCTTTCATGCTGATGCTTCCGATGATCACTTTTCCGTTAAGGTAAAGTTTCGAAGAAAGAACTATCTTTGCACATGTCGTATTCTGTTTGAAACTCTTTTCATAATAAGTCTTGTCAACAAGATACTGACAGTCAATTTTTTCTTCCATCAGTCTCGCAACCGCTCTCATCGTATCCGGTGAAGTCGCAGGATACTTGAAAACCCCGGTATCATGAACTATTCCGAGATAAATCCATGAAGCGATCGTTTTGTCGAGATATTTTTCATCCATCAGTCTGAAAACCATTTCGGCCGCGCTTGACGCGCCGGGATCGATGATGTTAATATCGCCGCTTCCTTCGGAATTGCTGATGTGATGATCAATATTTATGGTTTTGTCCGCTTTCCTGTAAAGTTTTTCTCCCGGTCCCATTCTGTCAGGTGCGGTATCGATAAGGATATATGTATCGATATCGAAGTCCGCAAAGGAATTGTCGATTATCTCATTGCCGCCTATTCCTTTAAAACACTCGGGAATATCTTCAAGATAAAGTCTTATGTCTTTGTCCTCATTTTTGAAAACTTTACGTAAATAAAGTGTCATGGCAATACAAGAACCGATAGAATCTCCATCCGGACTTATGTGTCCGGATACGGCAATATTTTTGCTGTTAACTAATTCTTTAATAATGTCCATAACACTTTACACTTTCTTTAAAATCTTTTATTCAGTTGCTTCGTCGGTTTCTTTCCCGTTTTCTTCAGCCTCTTCTTTTTCTTTTTCATGAAGCGGCGCATTGACTTCGTCGATAAACTTCATCATCTCTATGCCCTTTTCAATGGACTCATCGAGAATAAATGTTATTTCGGGAGTATTGCGCATATTCATTCTTTTCGCAAGAAGAGTTCTGATCATTCCCCTGGCGGAATTTAATCCGGTCATGGTATTTTCTTTTTCCTCATCGGAACCCATAACCGAAATATAGACCTTGCATGTCTTTAAATCCGGAGCCACATATACATCCATAACGGATGTGAAAGGATTGATTCTGGGATCTTTGACTTCATACGCTATGATCTGGGAAAGTTCCTTCTGAACTTCCGAATTGATCCTGACGTTTTTGATACTGCCTTTTCTCATTATCTGGGTACCTCTACCATTTCGTAAGCTTCAACGATATCGAGTTCCTGGATACCGTTAAATCCTTCAAATACAAGACCGCACTCGAATCCAGTCTTAACTTCCTTAACATCATCCTTGAATCTCTTAAGCGAAGCAAGCTTGCCTTCGAATATCTGCTCGCCTTCTCTTGTGATTCTGACTGAGCATCCTCTCTTAACGATACCGTCAAGAACGTATGAACCGGCAATGTTACCGATTGCATTGGCCTTGAATATCTGTCTGACTTCGCAGTGACCGATGATCTTCTCTTCGAATACGGGATCGAGAAGTCCTTTCATTGCGGATTCAACATCTTCGATAGCCTGATAGATTACGCTGTAGAGACGAACATCTACGCCTTCTCTGTCAGCCGTATCCTTTGCCTGGTTGTCTATTCTTACATTGAAACCGATGATGATTGCTTCTGATGCACTTGCAAGAGTAACATCGGATTCGTTGATTGCACCTACGCCGCCATGGATAACCTTAACAACAACTTCCTCATTGGAAATCTTTTCAAGGCTCTGCTTAACTGCTTCAACCGAACCCTGAACGTCTGCCTTAACGATAATGTTAAGACTCTTAAGGTTGTCTTCCTTGATCTTTGTATAAACATCATCAAGGCTCATCTTGCCCTTGGTGTCTTCGATCTTCTTAATCTTGTGCTCGGCAATAAATGTATCTGCAAAATGCTTTGCTTCCTTGTCGTTTTCATGAGCGATGAATACGTCACCTGCTGAAGGAGCCTGGTTAAGACCGAGAATTTCAACGGGTGTTGAAGGTGTTGCAACCTTAACGTTTTCTTTCTTGTCATTGATCATTGCTCTGACCTTGCCGTGAGCTTCGCCGGCTGAAATGAAATCACCGACTTTAAGAGTTCCCTTCTGAACAAGTACGGTAGCAACAGGTCCTCTTCCTTTTTCAAGTTTTGCTTCGATAACAAGTCCTCTTGCTTTTCTGTCAGGGTTCGACTTAAGCTCGAGAATTTCTGCCGAAATAAGGATATTTTCAAGAAGGTTGTCTATTCCGAGACCTTTCTTTGCGGATACGGGAACATAGATCGTATCGCCGCCCCAGGCTTCGGGATTAAGACCATGGTCAGTTGAAAGTTCCGTCATAAGCTGAGAAATCTGGGGATAGAATGTCATATCCTTGCTTGTATCATCAAAATCGTAACCGATCTTGTCTACTTTGTTTACAGCTACAATGATGGGTACCCCTGCAGCCTTTGCATGGCTGATGGCTTCAACAGTCTGTGGCATTACACCGTCGTCGGCTGCTACTACAAGTACTGCGATATCCGTACTTGTTGCACCTCTCATACGCATTGCGGTAAATGCTTCATGACCGGGTGTATCAAGGAAAGTAATGTTCTTATCGTTGATCTTAACCTGATAAGCACCGATATGCTGTGTGATACCGCCTGCCTCACGATCGATGACATGAGTATTTCTGATCGCATCGAGGAGTGAAGTTTTACCGTGATCGACGTGACCCATTACACAGATTACGGGAGGTCTCTCAACGAGCTTGTCTTCATTCTCTTCTTCCTCTTTAAGAAGTTCTTCGATAACATCGACTTTTTCTTCTTTTTCGCAGAGGATGTCATATTCCATTGCGATCTCTTCTGCTTTTTCAAAAGAAATCTCAGTATTAACCGTAACTATCTCTCCCGCAAGGAAAAGTTTCTTTACGATCGTCGAAGGCTGAAGTTTCATCTTATCTGCCAAATCTCTGATGGTAAGAACTTCGGGTAAGGTAAGAACCTTGATATCGTCCTCGACTTTTTCGACTTTCTTCTCGGGCTTAATGAATGCACCGGGCTTTAATGTCTTGCCCTTCTGGCCCATTCCGTCTTCAAATCTGTCGTCATAGCTGTTTTTCTTTTTATCTTTTTCCTGAGAATTTCTTCTCTTGTCGTCTTTTCTCTTTTCGTTTCCGGGTTCGGGAACGGAAGCATTTTCGAACTTGGGATTAGGTCTGCTGCCGGGTCTTGAATTCATCTGCATGCCGTCTTTGCCGGGCTTTGCGAATGAATTGCCGTTATTATTGCCCTGCTTCTTGAAACCGCCCTGTCCCTGAGGACCTGCATTCTTGAAATCACGGTTCTGATTTCTGTTGCCTCTCTGATCTCTCTGGTCTCTGGGCTTTCTTGCATCCTGATTGTTCTGAGCGTTAACGGGACGTTCGGAGTTGTTTCGTCTTGCATCGCCCTGAACATTCTGAGTATTTTCTGCCGGTGTTTTTGCAGCATTTGCATTTTCTGCCGGCTTAACTGTTTCCTGTGTTGTTTCCTGTACCGGATTCTTTGTCTCCTTGACATTCTCGCTCGGTTTGGAGGTTTTAACGGGATGGCTCGGAACAAAATTAATCGAAGGTGCACCTGAAGGAGGTGTGGTAGGCTTGATAAGTCTTGTGGGACCCAGAGGAGCTACACGCTGAGAATTGTTGTTATTCTTACCGTTCTGATTCTGGTTCGGTCTCTTCTGGTTCTGAGAAGGCGTGCTTACAAACTGCGGGTTGATCTTGAAGTTAAACTTCGTGCTCTTTTTGGCTTCAGCCTGCTTGTCTGCTTTGGGCGCACTCGGAGCTGCCGCTTCCTTTACTGCGCCTTTTCCTTCCTGTCTGGTTTCCGGTTTTGTTTTTTCTTCCGTCTTTTTTTCCTCTTTAGCTGTCTTTTTATCTTCGGAACTGTTTTTCTTTATTGCATTTCTCAACATTTCCGTTTCTTCATCCGACAAATTTTTGGTTGCCGCCTTGCACTCTATGCCTTTTTCGTTGGCAAGCGCAATCAGCTCTTTGCCGGTCACTCCCAATTCTTTACTCAATTCACTTATCTTCATTCAACTACCTCCGAATCCGATTTATATCTTAACACTTACGTGTTCTGCTTACTGATTTCGCGCATAATCCCGTTCGAAAAACCGTCGTCAGTAATAACGACTGCCGCTCTCTCTTCGCAGCCGATACATTTTCCCAGAGAATCCTTTTCCGCATAAAATACAATGGGCACGTGTCTGAAATTACACATATCCTCATATTTTTTCGAAGTATTCTTTGAAGCATCACCGGCAACGATCACGAGACGTGCCCTGTTTTTTTTCAGCTCTTCTTCGACACAGTATTCGCCGCTTTTAAGTTTTCCTGCTTTTTTGGCCAGTCCCAAAAGAGACAAAACTTTATCGTTAGTCATTGAAAAACTCCTTAAGCAATTCATCGAAAAACTCATTAGGCACCTGCATTTTAAATGCTTTGTCCAGCGCATGATTCTTCATGAGTTTTTCCACACATTCTTTTTTATTGCACACATATGCGCCCCTGCCGTTAAGTCTTCCCGTGGGGTCTGCTTTGATCTCGCCTTCGGGAGTCTTAACGATTCTCAAAAGATCTCTCTTGTCTTTGTTTTCGTGGCAGGCAACACATGTACGAAGAGGAACTCTTTTATTCTGCATCATTTCCTTCACTTTCGTTTACTGCCTCTTCAACGAATTCTTCGTTTGTATAGTTCTCATCATATCCCTCGAAGTTTTCGCCGTCATATGTTCCTTCAAACTGCTCGTCATCATATTCGAACTCTTCACTGTCAGTAGAGAATCCGAATGCTTCTCTTGCCTGAGATTCAGACTTGATGTCAATCTTGAATCCTGTAAGTTTTGCTGCAAGACGTGCGTTCTGACCTTCCTTGCCGATTGCAAGCGAAAGCTGTAAATCGGGAACGATAACCATTGCTTCCTTGCTCTTGGGATCTTCTTCGTTAACCGCAACGGCAATAACCTGAGCGGGTGAAAGAGCATTCTGGATGAGCTCGTTTGCATCGGGGCTCCAGTTGATGATATCGATCTTCTCTCCGCCGAGTTCGTCAACAACGGCATTGACTCTTGCGCCGTTAAGACCTACGCATGCACCTACCGGATCAACGTTTTCATCCTTTGACCATACTGACATCTTTGTACGGCTGCCGGGTTCTCTTGCGATGCCCTTGATCTCAACGATACCGTCTCTGATCTCGGATACTTCGGACTCAAAAAGTCTCTTTACGAAGCCGGGATGTGTACGGGAAACCTGAATCTTGGGTCCCTTGGGTGTATTCTTAACTTCCGTGATATATACTTTGATTCTGTCTGTAGGACGGAAATGCTCTCCCTTAACCTGCTCTGCTTCGTTAAGCATAGCATCTGCTTTTCCGAGGTTAATGGAAATGTTCTTGCCGATATATCTCTGAACAACGCCTACAACGATATTGTTCTGTTTGGAATAATACTGGTCAAACACCACATTTCTTTCTTCTTCACGAATCTTCTGAAGAATAACGCTCTTTGCATGCTGAGTTGCAATACGTCCGAATTCCTTTGACTGAAGTTCGAATCTTACAACATCACCGGGCTGTGCTTTCTTTGCAACGGTCTTTGCTTCTTCAAGAGATACTTCCGTAACGGGATCAGTGATATCTTCTTCGTTCTCCACAACGGTCTTCTCCTGATAAAGGTGATATTCACCTGTTTCTCTGTCTATTTCAACAACGCAGTTTTCGTCATTTCCGAAATGTTCTTTGGCAGCTTTTTTAAGAGAGTTCTCGATAGCTTCGAACAATGTTTCTTTGCTGATCTCTTTTTCCTTCTCCAGTTCGGAGATTGCTCTCAAAAGTTCTTCGCTGTCCTTTATCTTATTTTCCTTTGCCATTTAATTACTCCTCCTTAGTTAAATATCAAGTGACAATCTTATAATCGCTATATCTTTTCTCGTAAAAATCATATCCTTATCATCAACGGTAACCGTAACCGTGTTTTGATCGTAACCTTTAAGAATTCCGGTGAATTCTTTGCATTTGTCTATCGGCTTGAAAGTTTTGACATCTACCGACATGCCGAGCGACTTTTCAAAATGAATGTCTTTTTTGAGCTGCCTTCCCAGTCCCGGCGAAGATACTTCGAAAATATATGTTTCCTCGATATAATCCTCTTTATCAAGTATGGGATTAAAAGCTCTCGAGACGGTTTCGCAGTCATTTATATCCACACCGCCTTCTTTGTCAATGTAAACCCTCAGATACCAGTCACTGCCTTCTTTTTCGAAATCGATATCGTAAAGTTCGACATTCGCCTCCTTCAGAACAGGCGCTATAAGTTCTCTGGTCTTCTGCTCGTACTCTTCATGTTTACCCATCCGAAATCCTCCTTATAAAGTCCCGACACAATAAGAAAAGTGGGTTTGTCAACCCACTCCGCTAAAAGAATTATGTCTATATCATAATATAATACCCGCAAACCCTTATGTCAAGCCATTTGCGGGATTATTTTATTTATTTCTCCCCGTTTAATCATCATTCGACACAACCCGGTTCTTTCCGTTCTGTTTGCCCTTGTAAAGATTTTCGTCTGCGATTGAAACAAGTTTGTCTATGCTGAATCCCGTGATCGATTCCGTCACGCCGAAAGTCATGGTGATCGTAATATTGTCATTGCCTGCTGGAACGCTTATTTCCATTACCGCACTTCTCATTCTTTCGGCAACACCTTTGGTAATGTCTTTGTTTCCGTTAATGAGAATGAGGAACTCTTCACCGCCCCATCTGCAGACATAGTCATCATCTCGCGTACTCTTCTTAAGCGCCTTTCCGACTTCAACCAGAACAACGTCTCCGAGATCGTGTCCGTATGTATCGTTTACATGTTTGAAATTGTCTATGTCACCCATGATAATCCCGAAAAGATTTCCTTCTCGCGAAAGTTCCGCAAGTTTCTCCTCGAGTTTCTGATTCATGAATCTTCTGTTGTAAAGTTTTGTAAGCGGATCGATATTTGCTTTTTCGTCGAGCTCGGTATTAAGCGAAGCCATCTTCTCGCTTTTATGCATTATATCCCAGTCAAGAAGAATGAGAAATTCGGCCATGGCAGCGATCGACATTACGATATTAAGAACCGAAAAAACAACCTGCCATGGAAGCGGCGCGGGTGTAAGCGGCTTTACGAAAAAAGCGATCACAAAACAGAATCCGATAACAACCGTAAATATAGCCGAATATATCAGACTTGCTCTTTCTTTTTTCTTAAAAACATTCCATGTAAGAACAAGATAAAATACACAGGGGATCATTGAAAAACAATAAAGAGAAAATCCGGTCTGAAGACCGACAAGAAGCGTGGTAAGAATACTGTGAGCAATTACTTCGGTACTCGCAATCGCAAGAGCAATTTTGTATTTGTCCGCCTTGATAAGATAATCAAGTGAAAAGTAACCGATAAAAACAACTACATTGTAGGCACCGAGAATCTTGTTTCCCATGCAAAGGAAAAGAATGGCAAACAAAAGATGAAGAAGAGAAACTTCGTGTAAAATAAAACCGAATTTAAACTTCTCATCAAAATATACTTCACCGTTCCTTATGCCTTTTATGTAATGTCTAAGGTTACCCATACTCTGCTCTCCGAGATAATTATATTATAAACCTTGTCTTTTTTAAACAAATTTGTGATATTATTTAGACATATTTATATAATTATTATATCGACCGATAAATATATCTGCTTAACCGAACACGATTATTCAGGCGGTCGTTTATCGGAATCAGGAATGCACCGGATTTAAGTTACTGCCAGTTTTAATCTTCACTCAAACCAAAGCAGACAGTCTTCGAAATAAACATTTAAATATCAGTATCGAATTAATATGAGTAACAGTCATAAACCTTCACAGGTAAACAACTACAAAGAAATATACGAGCATGTCAACGACGATTATCCTCTCGCCGTTTATTTTGTCAAGCCCGACGAATACTTCTTAAACAACGTGCCCTGGCACTGGCATGAGGAAATGGAAATCGATGTTGTCCGTGACGGAGATGCCGTTTATACCATAGGCGATGACGTTATCGAAGTTTCAAACCAGAATGCGATCATTGTAAAAAGTAATGTTGCTCATTCGATCAAAGCCCGTAATACCGACTGTTCGATCATATCCATCATCTTCTCTCCGACCATTCTTTTTTCAGGTCTTGACTCTCAGATGAGCGCAGCCTATCTTAATCCCTTTATGAATTCCGGAGAAAAATATCAGCTGATTGACCCTTCCGACAGAATCGGCAAGGCTTTGTTTTCATACATAGAAGATATCATCGATTACAATCTTAACAAGGAATTCGGTTACGAACTTCAGACCAAGTCGGCTCTTTATCAGCTGTGGCTTATTCTTATAAAAGACCTTCCGAGAACGGCCAGGATCACCAAGAGCGAACCGGTTGAAGAAAAATTCAGTGCCGATGAAGAAAGAATTAAGGATGCAATTCTCTTTATTCAGGAAAACTATCCCGACAGTATTTCTCTTGATGATATTGCAGCCAGCATTCATATCTCAAAAAGCGAATGCTGCAGACTTTTCAAGCGCACGATCAAACTGTCGCCTTTCGAATACCTGATGCGTTACAGAATACTTCAGGCATGCGATATTATGATAAAAAGCCAGCGAAACGACGAATCCATATCATATCTTGCCGGAAGCGTAGGTTTCAACAGTGCAAGTTATTTTAACAAACTCTTCAAGGAATATGTAGGCTGCACGCCTACGGAATTCCGCAATAAATCAAAAACCGAACGAAGAGATAAGCTCTCCCCGTTCGGCATGTCATTCTCGCATATTTAATCTTTTTTATATTCCGTAAATCTGTCTTTTCCCGCCGTCTTTGATTTGTAAAGCGCATCATCGGAGGCATTGAAAAGCGTATCAAAATCATTTCCGTCTTTCGGATAATAAGCCACTCCGATCGAACAGGATATCCTGATTTCCTTTCCGTCCTTAATGTAGGGTTTTCTTATTGCCTCGTTAAGCTGTGCGGCTCTGAGAAGCGTAGCTTCCTTCGTGGTATTTTTCATGAATACCATGAATTCATCCCCTCCGAATCTACCCTTTATATCGCTGTCACGGAATGTTCTCTTTAAAACCGAAGCAAAGTATTTTATTACTTCGTCTCCGACCGCATGACCGTAGTTATCGTTAACATATTTAAAATTATCGCAGTCGATCATAAGAAGCGCATGCATCTGATCCGCTTCGCTCTCAAAAAGATAATCCTTTATGCTTTCGGTAACGGCCGATTTGTTAAGAATGCCGGTAAGTCCGTCTGTTTTTGCTTTGTGGCTCATCTGAACCTGACGTATTCTTTCTTCGTTTGTTCTGTTGTAAAGTTCCTGATTCATTCTGGAAATCTCCTGCTGGGAAACGACCATTTCAGTCACTTCAAACAAAACACCGTATACATTTTCGCTGCCGTCATTTTCCACAACAAGTCTGCCCTGGAAAATCATGAATTTTTCATCATCAAGAATGCTCTTAACCCTGAAGTTGGCTTCGCAGTAATCTCCGAGATTAAACTGTCCTTCGATAAGTTCCCTGACTCTTTTCCTGTCCTCTTTGAACATAAACATTTCAAAAGAATTAAAATATCTGTCAAGAAAAGCCTTTTCCGAAAGACCGAACAGATTCAGAAGGCCGTCCGAAACAAATACAAACTTGTATGTCTTGTGATCAAACACAAAAAACGCACCCGGTATTCTATTCATTAAATCCATTGATTCACTAATCATCAAATCACCTTTTTAAATACGGTAAAACAGTTAATAACACTCTTTAAAATTAATTCATTTCGTTCATTTTGGTCAGTTTCGCAGCCTGGTCCGCAGCAATGCAGGCATCAAGAATTTCCGCGATATCTCCGTTCATAACCTTGTCGAGTTTATAAAGCGTAAGATTGATTCTGTGATCCGTTACTCTTCCCTGAGGGAAATTGTAAGTTCTGATTTTCTCCGATCTGTCACCGGTACCTATCTGACTCTTTCTGAGTTCTGCTTCAGCATCATGAGCTTTCTGCTGCTCAAGGTCATAAAGCTTTGCTCTTAAAAGTGCGAAAGCTTTTGCTTTATTCTGAATCTGAGACTTTTCAGTCTGAGAATAAATAACGATACCTGTGGGGTAATGAGTAAGTCTTACCGCGGAGTCCGTGGTATTGACGCACTGTCCGCCGCAACCCGAAGCACGCATAACGTCGATTCTGATATCCGCTTCGTTAATTTCCACTTCAACGTCTTCCACTTCCGGCATTACGGCAACCGTAACCGTTGAAGTATGAATTCTTCCGCCCGACTCTGTTTCGGGAACACGCTGAACTCTGTGAACACCGGACTCGTATTTAAGTTTTGAATATGCACCGTTTCCCGAAATCATGAATTCAACTTCTTTCATACCCCCGATTCCGATCTCGTCAACGTTAACTGTCTCAATTTTCCATCCCTGACTCTCTGCGTAATGAACATAAAGTCTGTACATTTCAGCTGCAAAAAGAGCCGCTTCATCTCCGCCCGCGCCTGCTCTGATTTCAACGATAACGTTCTTGTCATCGTTAGGGTCCTTGGGCAAAAGAAGAATTTTAAGTTTCTGTTCAAGTTCTTCTACTGATTTCTTTGCGTCATTTAACTCTTCCTTGAGCATTTCACGCATCTCTTCGTCGCTTTCGGCTTCGAGAAGATCAAGAGAATCCTGAATGGTTTCATTTGCCTTTTTGTAAGCCTTGTATGTTTCGACGATGGGAGTTAAATCGCTCTGTTCTTTCATAAGCGCTCTGAATCTTGCCTGATCGTTGGTGACCGTAGGAGACTGCAGTTCGCCCATGATTTCTTCGAACCTGATCAATAAATCTTCAAGTCTGTCAAACATTTTTATCTATCCTCCGAACACGGCATGAACAACTCTGTCCAGACCGTTTAAATCCTTAATAACTTTTATGTCTTTGTAACCGTTTTCAGAAAGAATATCCGGAACGCTTTTTCCCTGATCGTAACCGATCTCAAAAAATATAAATGCGTTTTCATTAAGATACTCTTTCGCATCTTTTATAATTTTTCTGTAAAAATCCAGTCCGTCCTCACCGCCGTCAAGCGCCCTTTCGGGTTCAAAATCCTTAACCGTGCTTTCAAGACTTTTAATTACATTTCTTTCGATATACGGCGGGTTTGAAACGAGACAGTCGAATTTTCCCTCGATATTTTCGAAAAGATTGCTTTTAACAAAGTTTACATCAAGCGAAAGATTATCCCTGTTTTCCATTGCCGTTTCAAGAGCCGTATCGTCTATATCGCTTCCGGCAACATCCAGATCCTTTCGCATATTTTTTATCGAAAGTGCGATACAGCCCGTACCCGTGCACATATCAAGAACTCTCGAGCCTTCTTTTACTTTCTTTAAAACTTCTTCCACAAGGATCTCTGTATCAAATCTCGGAATAAGTACTCCTTTTCGACACTTAAATTCCAGTCCGTAAAAGAATGTTCTGCCGGTTATGTACTGAACCGGTTCACCCGTGTTTCTTCTTTCTATGAATTCAAAAAATCTCTTTTGGGATGCCGGATCGATTTCTCTGTCGGGATGAAGAAACAGATCGTTTCTGTCAGTTCCCATTACATACTCGAGAAGAATAAGCGTATCCTGTTCAGGTTCCGCGGATACTATTATGCTTTTTCCCTTTTCGTATGCTTCTCTATAAATCATCCGTATTGAGTCCCAGTCTCTTGAATACCTCATCAAATTCTTCATCAAGTTTACGGTTGAATGCATCCGTATCCTTAAGGGTAAGATGACCGTTTTCGTCTATGATGTTATCGAAATCTTCCTCTTCGTCATCATCATAGAATTCATTCCTGTCAGCTTCATCCGTATTGAGGTTGTATATTCTCGACATAACTCCGCCCTCGGGAAGATACTCGACAATGTTATCGAGACTTTCGGGCATGGGTATGCTTTCAATTTCCTTGCTGAAAAGAGGAACGTTTCCTTCCGCTTCCTCTTCCTCAAATTCTTCTCTTAAATGCGAAAGATCCGCAGTGCTTTCGTCTACCGGTTCAAATACCATCTGATTTTCAGGTACTTCCTCATCCTCAGGATCAAAACCGTAATCATCCATGAAATCAATACTAATAGGCTGTGTTCTGGTCAATTTCTCCACCTCCCCTGCAACATTAATCTCAATTGCGACGGATTCCTTCTCATCCTCTTCAGAATCTTCTATATACTTATTATTATAATCTCCCGCCATTTGAGCTACAACTTTTTCTTCTTCGTCAGCTTTCTCGGCCTTTGTGTCTGAGGTCTTGGACCCTTCGACAGCTTTCTCTGTCTTTACATCCGAAGCCTTAATCTCTGCTTCAGTTTTCTCTGTCTTTACTTCTTCAGCCTTAATCTCTGCTTCAGTTTTCTCTGTCTTTACTTCTTCAGCCTTGGTCTCTGCTTCAGCTTTCTCTGTCTTTACATCCGAAACCTTGGACTCTGCTTCAGTTTTCTCTGCCTTTACATCCGAAGCCTTGGTCTCTTCCATGCCTTCTTTATTATCAGCCAAAGCAGCGGACTCTTCGATAATCGCCTTGGCTTCTCTTTCTGCTACTTTTGCTTCTCTTTCTGCTGCCTTAGCCTTTTCCTTTGCTTTCTTGGCTTTTTTAGCCTTTCTAATTTCTTCGAGGTCTTTTTTGCTTTCTTTATCTGAAACCTCGGGCTCTTCAGTTACTGTCTCAGCTTCTTTATCCGCAGCCTTAGACTCTTCAGCAACCGTCTCAGCTTCTTCATCCGCAGTCTTAGACTCTTCAGCAACTGTCTCGACTTCTTTATCCGAAGCCTTGGATTCTCCGACTTCTGATTCCCCGGTAACTTCTTCGTTTTCTTTCAAAGAGGCGGAGGCTTTATCATTTAATGCTTCCGATTCTTTATATGTTTCACCCGTTAATCCGTCAAATTCTTCATCCAGTTCTTCGATTATGCGGGCCAGTTCGTCATCTTCCTCAGCATAAAGAACTTCGTTTTCATAAAGTTCCTCTTTTGCGTAAGGTGCCTCTTTGCCATAATGTTTCGAATCATCAGGATAACGCTCATAATATTCTTCAGATTCGGCTGCAGTGCGACCGGCAAACTTATCTTCTCTGTAATATCTTGAATCATCCTCGTACGAGCCTTCCTCATAAGAGCCTTCTTCGTAATATCCTTCCGTTTCGTCTGAATAATAATCCTCATTAAGATTCTCGTCCGAAGCGTAATTAACATAGCCCTCGCCATAG
Source organism: Lachnospiraceae bacterium (assembly GCA_024684055.1). Classification (GTDB taxonomy): domain Bacteria; phylum Bacillota; class Clostridia; order Lachnospirales; family Lachnospiraceae; genus UBA3766. The sequence continues at coordinate 44,114 of JAIKXN010000023.1, forward strand.
CCTTCTTCTTCGATATAGCGATCCGATTTTCTGTTTGAGAAACGATCGTAACCGTTATATTCCTCTGACTCTTCGTGCGAAATTGCATCATCAAGCATGCTTTCGTTAATTTTCGCAAATTCTTTTTCAACTTCTTCTTCCGTGACGATCAGCTTGTCAACACTTGCAGCCGCATCCTTTTTATCAAGTCCGAAATCGGATGATGCATACTTGTTGGGGAAACTGATCACAAGGAATTCTTTCCAGTCAAATACAGCATCGAGCCCTGCCATAGCCGTAGCGATCATTTCGTCATCCGGACGAAGCAGGAAAAATACCTGGAAGATAAAATTGGGTGCCGTTAAAATCTTGTATAAAATACCGTCGGGAAGATGGCAGATAAGCAGATAAAACTCGTAAAACAAACCTGTAGCAAGAGGAATATACAAGAGTCTGAAAAGCACTCTCAAATGAAATGATTCGATCTTTACAAGAGCAAAAAGGATTGCCGAGATAAATACACATACAATGATATATCCCGTTGTGCATCTCGCAAAGAATATCGATGAAGCCGCAACATTCTTGTAGTTGAGTTTTCTTCCTCTCTCAATACAGTTAATGCATTTATGCGCAGCAGCATGGTACTTCATTACTCTTCTGACTTCTTTGTATAACATAAATGAACATACAAATCCGAAAAGAATGATCACATACAATGCGAATTCGATAATGCTGATGACTGATTTGTTTACAATATAATTTTCAAGATAATGGGAAAGCAGAAATGGTACCATCGTGATAAATCCGAATCCGACGATAAAGGATATGGAAGCCGTAACTGCCGTTACGATCACGTTGGTGTGTTTGCCAAATAATCTGACCATTATCTTATCCCAGAAAGTTTCCTTTCCGGTATCGTTGCCGAAAAAGTCAGCTGAAAACTCAAGTGCTTCAAGAACAAGAAGAATATTTTGAAGCAATACAAAAATACCTCTGACAAACGGAATTTTCTTAATCAGCTTATCAGGGTTTGCTTCTGCATTTTTAACAACAGTCTGAATCTCACCGTCAGATTTACGTACTTCGAGAGAATATTTGTTCTGATTTTTAATAAGAACGCCTTCGAATATGGGTTTTTCCGTCAGACCGCTGAATTGTTTTTTTCTCCTTTTGCCCATCACGTCTCCAAACGAAGTAATAGTACCTTCAGATTCATTAGAAAAATAAAAGGTTGAGATATTATTACCTCAACCCTTTTAACACAATTATTCGCTTTCAACACCGTATTTCTTATTAAACTTATCGATACGGCCACGATCCTGAGTGGCTTTCTGCTGTCCTGTGTAGAAAGCGTGGCACTTCGAACACACTTCTAAGTGTATATCTTTCTTTGTAGAACCTGTTACAAATGTATTTCCACAGTTACAGGTTACTGTCGCCTGATAGTATTCAGGATGGATTCCTTCTCTCATTTCATCTCACCTCTCTATATTTAATTCCTTTATTTTCACAAAATGCTTGATTATTATAACATGATGACTTTTTCAATGCAAGTATTTTTTCAAACCACTTTACAAAGGCCTTTTTTTCATTAATACCACTTGATTTTATTCATCATTGAAACAAATTCATCATTGTTTTTCGTCTTGGAAAAAAGATCGAGTACTTTATCAACCGTTTCTTCGGGCTTAAGTCCGTTGAAACCTCTTCTCATGTAATTAACTGCGTTAAGTTCTTCCGCATTAAGAAGAAGGTGTTCGTTTCTGGTTCCGGATTTTGGAATGTCGATAGCGGGGAAAACTCTCTTTTCCGAAAGTTTTCTGTCAAGAACGAGTTCCATGTTACCCGTTCCCTTGAATTCCTCGTATACAACGTCATCCATTTTTGAACCTGTATCCACCAGTGCCGTGGCAAGAATCGTAAGGCTTCCGCCCTCTCTCATGTTTCTCGCTGCACCGAAGAATTTCTTCGGCATATGAAGGGCTGCGGGATCAAGACCGCCGGATAATGTTCTTCCCGAAGGAGGAATAACCTGATTGTAAGCTCTGGTAAGTCTGGTAATTGAATCAAGAAGAATGATAACATCTTCTTTTGATTCAACAAGTCTTCTTGCTCTCTCGATTACCATCTCGGCCACTCTCTTGTGATGTTCGGGCGTTTCGTCAAAGGTGGAATAAATAACTTCCACGTTCGATCCCTTTATGGCTTCCTTGATATCCGTAACTTCCTCAGGTCTTTCATCTATAAGAAGAATTATCATGTGCATGTTACGATTGTTATAAAGAACACTTTTCGCAATATCTTTAAGAAGTGTTGTCTTACCTGCCTTGGGTTGGGAAACGATCATTCCTCTCTGGCCCTTGCCTACAGGTGAAACAAGATCCACAACTCTCATTGATACCGGACAGTTGGGTATATCCAGTTTAATCTTCTCATTCGGGAATATGGGAGTCATATCCTCAAATTTAAGTCTTTTCGAAATAACTTCGGGTGATTTGTCATTAATAGAGGAAATATATAAAAGCGCCGAGAATTTTTCCTTTTCGCCTTTAATCTTGGTATTTCCCACAAGAATGTCGCCGGTTCTTAATCCGAATTTTCGAATCTGTCCGGGTGAAATATATACATCATTGTCACCGGGAAGGTAATTGTCGCTTCTTATGAATCCGTAACCGTCCTGAAGCACTTCAACGATTCCTCGAACCGTATTGTGGCTGTCAAGCTTCGGATCGTATTCTTGTTCAAAATAACCCGTTCCGATCGAGGCAAGACCTTTATCGGCTTTTTTCTCTTCTTTTTTCTCTTCCTCGTTTTGAACGGGCGCCTCTTTTCTGTCTTCCGTAATCGTTTCTTCGATTTCATCGTTCACGGAAACATTTTCCTTCGGCTCCGTTTGAATGTTTTCCTTTGATGCTTTTCTTGCCTTTTCTTTAGGCGCACTCTTTAAGGGCTTTCTTTCTTCTTTAGCAGGTTCTGCTTCCTTTTGCTTGTGTTCTGAAGTTCCCTGTTCTTTGGAATGCATTTCTTTTTCCTTTTCCACAAGGATATCTATAAGCTCATCCTTACTCATCGTAGAATAGCCCTTGATCTTAAGTTTTTTAACAATATCTCTTAAATCCGCAAGTTTTAAAGTTTCATACTTTTCGCGCATAAACCCTCCTGAAAAACTTATTTAATCTGTTAAATGGGATATTAATAATGAAATGTTCTGAATTCGTTCTTAGAATTTCCGTGAAAAATAACGTTTTTTATATTTTTTAATCGTTATTCAAGCATATTATACATCTTTTTTATCCTTTTGCAATAAGGTTTTTATCATATTCTTGTAAATTCGGAGTTTATAAAGTATAATTTTATTGATGTGGTATTGGCCATATGAAATTAAAATACAGGGGTAATGGTTATGAGATTAATTACACGTTCAGATTTTGACGGTCTTGCATGCGGTGCTCTGCTTAAAGAAGCCGGAATTATTGACTCATGGAAATTTGCACATCCGAAGGATCTGCAGGACGGACTTGTGGAAGTAACTGAAAATGATGTCCTTGCAAACGTTCCTTTTGTTGAAGGCTGCGGATTATGGTTTGATCATCATTCAAGCGAATTCGAAAGAAACCTTCTCGAAGGCAAATACAAAGGCGAAAGCAGAATAACACCTTCCTGTGCAAGAATAATATATGATTATTACGGCGGAAAAGAAAGATTCGCGCATTTCGACGAAATGATGGAAGCTGTCGACAAGGTGGATTCCGGAAATCTTACCATCGATGATATTCAGCATCCCGAAGGATGGGTACTCGTAGGATTCCTTATGGATCCCCGAACCGGTCTCGGAAGATGGCGTAACTTCACTATCTCCAACTATCAGTTAATGGAGAACCTTATTGAAGCATGCCGTACACTCAACACAGACGAAATCCTCAATCTTCCCGATGTAAAAGAAAGAATTGAGATTTACAACGAGCAGGCTGCCCTCTTCAAAGAAATGGTAAAGGCTCATACAAGAGTCGAGAAAGATCTTATCATCTCCGACTTAAGAGGCGTTGATCCCATCTATTCAGGAAACCGTTTCATGATCTACTCAATGTATCCCGAACAGAACATTTCCATCTGGATTGTAAACGGCAAAGGCGGAAAAGGATGTTCATGTGCAGTCGGCTACAGCATCTTAAACAAAACTTCAAATGTGGATGTAGGTTCTCTTATGCTTAAGTACGGCGGCGGCGGACACAAAGCCGTAGGTACATGCCAGTTCAGTGATGAGGAAATGGATGAAAAGATCAAACTCCTTATCGATGACATCGTAAATTACAAAGAATGATCCGATTTAAAAAACTATTCCATATATAACAAAAACCTCCGGTTATCCGGAGGTTTTGTTTATATATATGTATTACTGTTCTATTTCGTTCTGTGCTGCCACAAGGTTCTGTACGCAGTAAATCGCACGAAGCTTGGGTTTCTCGATCTTACCGGTCGGATTTCTGGGAATATCCGCGAAGATGATCTTCTTCGGTCTCTTGTATCTGGGAAGTTTCTTGCAAAATTCTTCCACTTCTTCTTCTGTAAGAGTAAATCCGTTTTTAATCTCAATGATCGCTGCAGTAACTTCCCCGAGTCTCTTATCGGGAATACCGATTACGGCAACGTCCTTGATCGCATTATGCTGTCTTAAGAAGTCTTCGATCTGTACGGGATAAATGTTCTCACCGCCGGAAATAACAACGTCTTTCTTTCTGTCTACGAGATAGATGAAGCCGTCTTCATCTTCTCTTGCCATATCGCCCGTAAAGAGCCATCCGTCTGCAAGTACTTCAGCAGTTGACTTGGGATCGTTATAGTAGCATTCCATAACTCCGGGTCCCTTGACTGCAAGTTCTCCGACTTCGCCCTGCTTAACAGTATTTCTGTTCTCGTCAACAATCTTTACTTCCCAGCCGTATCCTGCCTTGCCGATTGCACCAACCTTGTGAATGTTTTCTATTCCAAGATGTACGCAGCCCGGTCCTATGGATTCGCTGAGGCCGTAGTTGGTATCGTACTCATGATTCGGGAATACCTTTTTCCATCTTGCGATAAGTGAAGGCGGAACAGGCTGTGCACCGATATGCATAAGTCTCCAGTGGGAAAGATCATAATCGTTAAGATTAACTTCACCCGAATCAATGGCATCAAGAATATCCTGAGCCCAGGGAACGAGAAGCCATACTATCGTACATTTCTCATTGCTTGCCGCTTCAAGGATTGTTTTGGGCTTGGTTCCTTTAAGAAGAACAGCCTTCGATCCTGAAAGAAGAGATCCGAACCAGTGCATTTTGGCACCTGTATGATAAAGAGGAGGAATGCATAAGAATACATCATCCTTGCCCTGCTTGTGATGATTCTGCTCTACCGCACATGAATGCATGAGAGAACGGTGTTTATGTAAAATTGCCTTGGGGAATCCCGTTGTTCCCGACGAGAAATAGATCGCAGCATAATCATCATCGGTAATCTTGATCTCGGGATTGATACTTGAGCAGTTTGCAACAAGAGAATTGTAATCTTCGGCAAATGAAGGACAGTTTTCTCCTACATAGAACAAAAGTCTGTTCTTGCTGATGGATTCCGCAATCTCTTCCACACGGCCGATAAATTCGGGTCCGAATACAAGAATATCAACCTCTGCAAGGTTCAGACAGTATTCAATCTCATCCGGAGCATATCTGAAGTTCAAAGGAACGGCTATGGCTCCTGTTTTTAAAATACCGAAATAAATGGGAAGCCATTCAAGGCAGTTCATAAGAAGGATCGCTACTTTGTCGTTCTTCTTAACTCCCCTTGAAATAAGCATATTGGCAAATCTGTTAGCTTTCTCTTCGAAAACATTCCAGGTAATCTCTCTTCTGTAGTGAGTTACCGGATTGGGTTCAATCAGCTCATATTCTTTCCATGTTACACGTCTTACTTCCTTGATCTCAGGGTTGATCTCAACCAGGCAGACTTCAGAGCCGAATTCTCTGCTGTTTCTGTCAAGTAATTCTGTAATAGGCATAATAAATCTCCTTAAAACTATAATACATTTCGTTGTACAACCAACATACAGTATTATGCCACTTTAAAGCACGAAAGTAAAGTGCAAATGTCCGCGCCCCCTTTTTTTCATAAAAAAAAGCCCTATTTTCCCATAAGACTTTTTTCCTAATACTTAATTTCGGTTATCTTCTTCATAATTAATATACCTTTATGGTTTCTATAACCAGTTGAGACTTGTAATCAACGTTCGCTTTTTCTATCTTCCTGCGAAGTTCCATCTCGTCTTTACACTTTGTAGCAGCTGTTATGTCGGGCGTCATATAAAAACGTCCGAAAATTTTTTTCTCTGCCAAATATTCGTCTGTTCTGGTGTTATGAGCTATATAGTATTCAGCAGCCATAATAAAATCCCCTTTCAATTATAATGGAAACAAAAACTATATTATAACCGGTTCCTCCTGTACCGGCTGGAGCTTGCATCCGCATTTGTTGCAGAATGAACTGTCGTAAGGTAACGGATTACCGCAATTATCACATATCCTGAGTCCCTGTGATTTTAATTTGCGATTGTTCCAGACATTAAGGTTATACTCTAACTTTTTGATTGTATCCACTTTATCCTTGTAAATGTCATCAATCCCTTCATTATCCCTGTTGGCATCGTAAAAAATTTCACCCAACTGATAAATCATTTCTTTTTTAGCGTTCTCAGTCTGTTTAAGTGAATTTTCAATCGATTTAAGTTCCGCTGAGTTGGAATCCTTTTTAACGCCCCATGCCATAATAGTTAACCCCCCCGTTACTTTATCTAATTTAATTATAACCCCGGACAAAATAATGTCAATTACGCGAAGCCCTAAAAATGTAAATAAATTGTTAAATAATGATTACTTTTTTCGTCTTACGGAATAACCGAATTTTCCGATATAATCGCCAAGTTTTCGATACTCTCCGTGAGAATAAACCATGAGCTTGGAATCGTTTAAACAGAATTTCTGTTTTTCATCCATATATCTTTCGTCTACGCTTACATTTACCACTTTTGCGATAAACATATTGTGGCTTCCGAGTGCTTTTTCCTCCACGACTCTGCACTCCATAAACAGCGGACTTTCCATGATTCCCGGGCACTTTACTTCTTTGGCAGGAGCAGGCGTAAGTTTCATCTCTTTAAACTTGTCGATATCTCTCCCCGATTTGACACCGCAGTAATCGGTAGCAAAAGCAAGTTTTTCGGTCGTAAGGTTAATAACAAACTCTCCCGTTTCCTTTATGATTCCGTATGAATATCTTTCCGGTCTGACACTTATGGATACCATTACGGGATCCGAACAGATCGTGCCCGCCCAGGCAAGCGTTATAATATTCGGTTTTTCACCTTCTCGCTGGCAGGATACCATTACCGCGGGAAGCGGATAAAGCATGTTTCCGGGTTTCCAATTCTGTCTGGACATAATCCACACTCCATTCTGTTTTAAAAAATAAAGAGGCGAAATCCTTTAAGAATCCGCCTCTTGTAAATTTAATTTCAGGCTTTAGCTTCTTGTTTTTTGTTTCCGAAAATAAATTTAAGTCCGAAAAGCATTCCTACGGTAAGTACACCGCCTGCAATGAGGCAGATAACCGCATTCTGCAAAAATCCTGCAATAATGTAAGTTACAAAGGAAACTGCCGCTACCGAGATTGCGTAAGGAAGCTGACTCGATACATGATTTACATGCTCAATCTGAGCACCGGCCGAAGCCATGATCGTTGTATCCGAGATAGGTGAACAGTGGTCACCGCAGACTGCGCCTGCGCAGCATGCCGAAATACCGATAATGAAAAGTGTGGATTCCGGAGGGAATATCGCGGTAACAATGGGAATAAGAATTCCGAATGTTCCCCATGATGTACCTGTTGAGAATGCAAGGAAGCAGGCTACAAGGAAAATAACCGCAGGAAGGAAACTGTAAAGGCTTCCTGCCGCGCCTTCCATAAGACCGCTTACAAATACATCGGCTTCAAGTGCGGAAGTCATTGACTTAAGCGATACGGCAAGCGTAAGAATAAGCATTGCGGGAACCATTGCGGTAAATCCTTTGGGAATGCATTCCATGGCATCCTTAAAGGAGATCACTCTTCTGATCACAAGGTAAATGATCGTAATCACAAGTGCAATAAGAGCGCCCCAGGGAAGTCCTACGGTTGAATCCGTATTACCGAATGCATTGATGAAATCACCTGCACATTCCGTTCCGCCCCAAATGTCTTCACCGAAGAAACCTCCGACGTAAATCATACCGATTATACATGTAATGATAAGAACCGCTACAGGTAAAATAAGATCGATGACTTTTCCTCTCGGATTAATCTTAGTTTCATCCTTGTTCTTAAGTCCTCCGACATCACCTTCCGCAGCTGCTTTTTCAAACTTGACCATCGGACCGAAATCGAATTTAAGAAGTATCAGTCCGATAACAAATACAAATGTAAGAAGTGAATAATAATTGAAAATGATCGCCTTACAGAAAAGCTGGATTCCGTTTATTCCGGTACCCATATCCGCAGCAACACTCGAAACAGCCGCAGCCCATGAAGAAATGGGTGCGATCATACAGATAGGTGCTGCAGTCGCATCGATAAGATATGCAAGTTTTGCTCTGGAAATCTTTTTTGAATCCGTAATGGGTCTCATAACGGAACCTACGGTAAGGCAGTTGAAATAGTCGTCAACAAAGATAAGAACACCCAGAACGAATGTCGCGATCTGTGCGCCGATCTTTGTCTTGATATTCTTTTCAGCCCATCTTCCGAAAGCGGCAGAACCGCCGGCTGAATTGATAAGAGCTACTATAATTCCCAAAAGAATCAGGAAAAGAAAAATTCCGGCATTTCCCGTTATCGCGGAAATAAGTCCGTCATTGACGATCGTGTCTATAGTGCCGACGGGATCGAATCCGGTAACGAATAACGCTCCTATGATAATTCCGACAAAAAGCGATGAGTACGCTTCTTTTGTTATCAGGGCCAGGATGATCGCCACAAGAGGCGGAACCAGGGCCCAAAAAGTACCTTTCATGTTGTGTCCTCCCTGTTACATGATTTTTGCCAAATACAATAATATTTTAGTATATAAAACGCGATATGAAAAGCCATTTATTATTTTTCTGAAATGACTTTTAAAATCAGTTCCCGTGTTCTCTCAACGCTTTCAAGATCAAGTCTTTCACGCGTTGTGTGAATGTTTAAAATATTCGGTCCTATCGAAACACAGTCGAGGTCTTTTTTCTTTTCAAGAAGAATGCCGCACTCAAGTCCCGCATGAACTCCGCAGACAACGGGATCTTTTTTGTAAAGCTCTTTGTAAGCATTGACAATTCTTTTCGTGAGAACGGAATTACTATTGAATTCCCATCCCGGATAATTGCCTGTCAGAGCAAGTTCGCATCCCCTGTTTGCAAGAATCGTTCCCAGCTTTTCTTTTAATTTTTCTTTCTCGGCTTCAACGGAGCTTCTTAAGCAGAAATCCAGCTTGAAGCCTTCATCATCAAGTCTCATGACACCGAGGTTAAGGCTTGTTTCAACCATATCGATACCGCTGCACATATTTATAACGCCATCGGGTACTTCCGTGAGTATTTCTGCGATGACCTTTGTTTTGTCAATACAGTTGATCTGTCCGTCTTTCCCATTCTCAACGGGCGTCACGATTATCTGAACATTGTCTTCAATGCCTTTATACTCATTTGAGATTTTTTCATCAAATGCATTTACCGTTTCGGCCATTTTTTCAAAAGGCATGTCCGTGGCGATTAACATCGAAGCAGCCGCAGGAATGGCATTATCCTTTTCGCCGCCTGAAATATCGATTAAATCCGTTTGTGCCTTATCCGAGATTTCTTTTAAAAGCCTTCCGAGAACTATGCAGGCATTTGCTCTTCCTTCATGAATGGAAGTGCCGGAATGACCGCCCTTAAAACCTTTAAGCGCAATCGAATAAAGATTTCCGTGCAAAGAGACATTTCTCTCAGATTTTAAAAGGGAAAGCATTCTGACACCGCCTGCACAGGATGTCGTAATCACACCCTCTTCTTCGGAGTCAACGTTAATGAGATACTTGCCGGTTATCCCCGAAAGATCGATCCCAACGGCACCGTCCATACCGACTTCTTCATTTACCGTAATTATGCATTCGAGTTTCGGATGCTTTATTTCATCATCAGAAAGGATCTCGAGCATGTAAGCAATCGCAATTCCGTCATCTCCGCCGAGAGAAGTTCCTTTCGCAAAAAGATAACCGTCTTTTTCTTCAAGCGTAAGGCCTTCTTTTTCAAGATCCTTTTCAACGCCTTCATCCTTTACGGCCACCATATCCATATGTCCCTGAAGAACGATTCCGAGAACGTTTTCGTATCCATCGGATGCTTCCTTTACGATGATAATGTTTTTCAGATTGTCCTGTTTATACTCCAGACCGTGTTTTTTCGCAAATTCTACAAGATAATCGCTGATTTTGTCGATATTGTAAGAACCGTGCGGTATTGAACATATTTCCTTAAAATAATCAATCGTTTTCATTCGTATCTCCTTTATACTGTAAAGTCCACTGCAAATATTCGTTTTTCAGTTCATATGCGGGAATCAGGGCGCCTTCTGTATCGGTAGCCGCGATGATCATTCCCACAAGTCTGTCATTTTCGTCAAATACGCCCTCGCCTGACATTCCCGGCAAAACCTCTCCGAGAAAAAGGCCTACCTCGGAGCCAAGCTCATAAATAAACTTTGAGCCTTCCACCCATTTGCCCTTGACATATTCGATCTCGGCATCACTCATTTCAGTCGCAAAATAAACCGTCTGACCGAGTTTCATATTGTCATAATCTTCCTTGGTGCAGATTTCTGCTGCTTTTGCAGACCGTAAAGTTTCCCCGGCAGCATCTTTGTAAATCCTTATCACAGCAGCGTCATAATCCTTAAAGTAACTGTATACTTCGGAATCGACTCTTTTTCCGTTTCCGAATTCAACGGTGACTTTATTCTCCGTTTCAACCAGATGTCTGGATGTTAAAATATCCATGTGATCATCTGTTACGGCTATGATTATTCCTCTTCCGTTAAATATGTCCGCATATATTTCAACCTGGCTTAGATTCCTGTATTTGGGGTCTCTTAAACGGATTGCATCAGTCGCTTCTTTGATGTAAAGAAATCCGAAAAGAATTACGAAAATGATCAGCAGAATGCAGATTACGAGTTCGATAAGTTCCTTATAAGATTTTTCTTTTGTTTCAGATTGTGAATTGTCAGTCATAATAATCCCTTGATAAAAAACTTTATACAAACAATGCTGTCGCAATCTGCGACAGCATAATTCATTTTTTTATTTCAAAAATCCGTTTACAATTTCTTTTTCGGCTTCTTCTTCGGTAAGTCCGAGAGTCATAAGTTTAATTAACTGCTCTCCCGCAATCTTACCGATTGCCGCTTCGTGAATAAGTGCTGCATCGACACTGTTCGCGGTTAATGCGGGAATCGCCTCCACGCACGCTTTATCCATGATGATCGCATCGCATTCGCTGTGTCCGTGGCAGGCATTATTTCCGTTGATTTCAGATTTGAATACCTGCTTTGACTCATTCTTGGCAACCGATCTCGAAATAAGATTTGCGCTTGAATTTTCACCGTCAAGGTCAACCGTAAAATCCGTTTGTGCAAGCTGTTTGTCATGTGTCATGATCTTTTCTTTTATAACAAGACTTGCGTTATCAAGCAGTTTTGCTTTGGTAAGTCTTTTCGTGGAATCGACACCCTCTATCTGAACGGTATCCATTTCCATGTAAGCGCCTTCACGAAGAAGAATGTTAGTTTCGGGATTCATGATTCTCTCTCCGGTTCCTTCTCCAGTTCCGTAATGCTTCTCAACATATTTTACTTTTGAATTCTTTCCGATATCGAAGGAATGAATACCCGAATGTTCGCTTGTTTCTTTTCCGCCGTTATGAATACCGCAGCCTGCGATGATCGTCACGTCACAGTTTTCTCCGATAAAGAAATCGTTGTAAACCGATTCCTTTAATCCCGACTGTGCAATTATAACGGGAATGTGAACGCTTTCTTTCTGTGTATTGTCTTTAATGATGATATCGATTCCGGGTTTATCGGTCTTTGTTACGATATCTATGTTTGCCGAAACGTTTCTCGAAAGCAGCTGTCCGTCTTTTCTTATGTTGTATGCTCCAACCGGTATTTCATGAAGTCCCGCAACCTGTTCGAGCAGATCTTTTGTAATCTTATCCATTGCCGACCTCCTATAATTTTTCCGTCAGTACCGAGCATCCCGGGCCATCCATCAAAAGTCCCGGAAGTACATCGTCTTTTTTGCCGATATTGACTATTTCACCGTTTGAAAGCACTACGATCTTATCCGCAATATTTAAAATTCTTTCCTGATGTGAAATGATGATAATGCTTCCGCCTGATTTATCATGCATTTTTTCAAACACTTTGATAAGGCTCTGGAAGCTCCATAAATCGATTCCCGCTTCGGGTTCATCGAAGATTGAAAAAGAAGTTCCTCTTGCCATTGTCATGGCAATCTCGATTCTTTTTGCCTCTCCGCCCGATAACGAAGAATTCAGTTCACGGTTGATGTAATCTTTTGCGCAAAGACCTACTTCGGAAAGATATCCGCACGCTTCCGTAGTGGAAATCGGATGTCCTACCGCATATGTAATAAGATCTTTTACGGTAATTCCTTTAAATCTTACAGGCTGCTGAAAAGCAAAACTGATGCCTTCCTTTGCTCTTTCGGTAATACTGAAATCCGTAATGTCTTTTCCGTCAAGCAGAATGCTTCCGGATGTGGGTTTTACAATACCTGCGATAATTTTCGCAAGCGTTGATTTACCGCCGCCGTTAGGGCCTGTAATAGCAATAAATCTTTCATCGAGTGTCAGATTTATATTCTTAAGTATCTCTTTGTTTTTTTCACTTTCTTCGGATACTTCATAAGAAATATTCTTTAATTCAAGCATATCTAAACCTCTTGTTTATATCTGAAATCATATCAGAAATTATATGAATTTTTTCCGGATCTTTTAACCTTGTACATGTTTCTGTCAGCCTTGTCGAAAAGACGTTTAAAACCTGTTCCGTCCTGAGGAGAAACCGCAATACCGACACTGGCTTTAATGACATACTTTTCTTTCTCGCCTATGGGATTGTTTGCGAAGTTCTCAAACAGTTTCTTTAACTTCTCGTTTACTGAAGACATGTCGAGGATATCCCTGCAGAATACGAGGAATTCGTCCCCGCCAATTCTGGCTCTTATATCATTCTGTCCGAATGTATCTTTAAGAAGCTGCGCCGTGCTCATAAGAACCTGGTCGCCGAATCTGTGTCCGTAATTATCGTTTACGCTCTTAAAATCATCAAGATCGATGATCAAAAGAGCATTCGTTCTGTCCTTACCGTCATCATTAAAATATTCTTCGATAATTTCCTTGACGCATGCATTATTGTAAAGTCCGGTAAGGGAATCTCTCTGTGCTTTGTTTTTGTATTCGATACTTGATTCTTTTAATGCATCTATATCATGAAGGCTGCCGATAAGTCCGACTTTTTTGCCGCTCTCGTCATGAAGGATATCGCAGTCTATCTCATACCATCTGTAATCATCATCCGGGCTTTTTCTCATTCTGACTTCAAGCCTGGAATTCGAACCGTTTTTAAGAAGATTGCTCACTTTCTGTTCATCTTCGGGATGGAACATTTTTTCTCTGATGATCTTTTTCGAATAGTTTTCCATTTTAATCCATCTGCTGTCACCGAAAGCGTCTTTCATAAGAACGTTTTTGTTGAATACTTTCATCAGATCTTCTTCGAAATCGTATTCAAACAGATCATCGTCGCTGTTTCTGATAACCGCAAGAAGTCTTTCCTGCTCAAGCATGTAATTGGCCTGAGCTTTTTTTATCTCGGTAATGTCCGTTAAAGCGCAAAGAACATAATTACCGTCATTTTCTTCGCTGACTTCAGCTTCTATAACGGTAATGATCTTCGTCGAGTCCAAACGCGTAAGTTTAAGTTCCTGCTTAACGGATTTTTTCGTTCCGTCACAGTTTCGAAGTTTTTCACGAAGGGATGTGATGTCCTCTTCATCGAAAACTCTGGTGTAATCCCTGATGAAAACTTCACTCATCTGCGCATCGTTATATCCGACCATAGAGAGAAACTTAAGATTGTAAATAAAGTTAGGTCTGCCTATCTTATTTACAAGCAGTCCGGCCACCGGTATTCTGTTGAAAAATTCCAAATCATTTGAATGCGCCATTTCAATAATCCCCGAATTTATACTCCGGTTTTGCCTTTGGGCAGAATTACGATGTTTAACTAATTTATTATAAATAAATCTTCGTTTCGTGTCAATTTCACCATCGGTTCCGTGAAGTAAACTTTTTTTCGGTCTGACAATATGGAAATGTATTATTCATTCTTCCGTCAACCGAATATTCTGTCTTTTCTGAGGGTGCAAACTTATTGCAGGTTTGGAAAAAAACGAAACACATAAATCAGTCTTAATACAAGAAAAAGCTTTCGATGTAACAATCGAAAGCTTTAATCTTTTAATTCATCATTTCCGGATATTTCGGGTAGATCTGATTCTTTATATCCTGCATTTTGGAATCCATCTCGGTAATAGTATTGGCACAGTCAAGAAGCTGTGCATAAATTGATTGCGATATTTCTTCGGTAAGATCTTTTTTGTAACGCATTTCGTGTTCAAGACTTGCCCAGAAATCCATGGCAATCGTTCTAAGCTGAACTTCGACTTTGAGATATTCCTTATGTTCCGAAAAGAACACGGGTATCTCAACTATCATGTGATAACTTCTGTATCCGTTGGGCTTGGGAGCACGGATGTAATCTTTGTAATTAACAAGTTTGATATCATCCTGTTTCAGAATCATGTCTGCGATTTCGTAAATGTCATCAACGAAAGGACAGATAACTCTGATCCCGGCCACGTCGTGTATCTCATCCTGAATGTTGTCGAATGTAAAATCAAGATTTTTTCTGTTCAGTTTATCGCGTATACTCTTGATTGTTTTAATTCTCGAGTATATCGCATGTATCGGATTCCTTTTATTTTTGATCTGAAGTTCTTCGTTAAGTACTTCGAATTTCGTACGTATTTCCTTGATGGCGCAGGAGTATTTGGTCATCAGCTCTTTGTACTGATCTAAAACAACGAGCATTTCCTCACCCGAAAGCTGGTCTTTGAGCTCGTTAATCAGCATCACATTTTCTTCGTTTTGCATTTGTTACCCCCTTTTTGCATGATAATATTCTATCATACACAGCATCAAAAGTGTATATCAATTATGTTAAATTATTGTTAACAAGATTGTTTATTTAACACAATTACGACAGCTTGAAAATCTTATTTGATCCGCTCGAAAAAGGGGCAAAAAGTCTTTAAGATCAATACCTCTCGGCATTTCCTTTTTTATATTCTTCAAAAAGTTTTACGCACTCTTCCCTTCCGTTTTCCTTAAGTTCAAGAATATTTCCGACACCGTTTAAAAAGTCATAAAACTTGTCGTCTCTGAAACCTATCGAATCGGTATCTTTTACATTGCAGCCGTAATATACTTTTCCGATATTGGCCCACATGATCGCGCCCAGACACATGGGACATGGTTCTGCTGTTGTATATAATTCGCTTCCGGACAGATCGTGAGTTCCCATATTCACGCAGGCATCTCTTATCGCCTCCATCTCACCGTGGCATGTCGGATCTTTTTTCAAAAGCACCCGGTTATGTCCTCTTCCGATTATCTTTCCGTCCTTTACTATAACGGATCCGAAAGGACCGCCATGTTTGTTGTTTATTCCTTCATATGCTTCTTTCAAAGCCTCATTCATATAATCCATATTTTTGTTCCTTAATTTTTTTCTTAATAATAGTATTATAGTCGAATTGACAGAATCAATCCGACTTTTTTAACAAAATAATAAAATTAATTTCTGCTGAAATCTTTTATCCATTTAATTGTGTCAGAGTATTTTTGAAGTATACGATGATAGGCGGCACGTAATTCTCAAAAAACAAAAATGCGCATACGGCATAGAAAAGATAAAGTCCGGGTGATGTAAACAAAGCACCTATCTGTTTTCCGACGCTTTCCTCTTCTTCACCTCTCGAAATCTTAATTTTCTTAAGACAAAGCAATACTATCAGAGTGATCAGTCCGGCAAAACAGAGTGTAATCAGAAGAAGAACCCAGAAAATCAGAAGCATCGAAATAAACGGCAGATCAAAATTATTCATACCGTATTCCATAAAAGTATCAAAATTTTCATAATCAATGTTATTCTTTTCCAGAATATCATAAAACTTTTCATAAAGACCGATCGTTATTACGCTGGTTGCGCAGTTTACGGTCATATGCAAAAGGATCGTATAGATTATTTTGCCTGTTTTTATATAAACATAAGCAAACATACATCCTATAAAGCATGTAAAGAATCCCTGCTGGAAATTACCGTGGAACAGTCCGAACATTAATCCGGAAAGAAGGATTGCGGGAAGTTCACCGTGAACTGCGACGTGATCCACCAGAATTTTTCTGAAAATGAGTTCTTCGAAAATCGGTGCGAGTATTCCGACAACAAGAAGTCTGACGAAGAAATTCGAATTAAGCATAAGTTTTGCAAGCGCATTGGCTTGTTCGGGATCTTCAAAAGGAACCGAAAGCGGCGTATGGAAAATCAGGCCGAGAACAGCTCCGACACCGATAAGTCCGTACATGCAGAGGACACAGAGAAGGAAATGCCCAAAATGGAATTTTACATGTTTTACTTCTCCCTTGGGCATATTCATTGTAAGAAGATAAATCATGGGAAAACATATACAGTCAACGGTAAGCACTATCAGTCCGAATGAAATATAAACCGCATATTTTTCGTAATTCTCTTTTAAGAGTAAATTCAGTAATGTTGCAAGTCCGAGCTGGACAACAACATACGTTATACCCATAATTCCGTATTTTAAACCGATTTTGTTTAAAGTCTTTCTCATATCTCCTCCGAAATCGGACACTAATATTCAGTCACGTATTTATGAAGAGCCTTTCTTACCGAGCCTTTTCCGGCGAGCATTTCTTTAAACATTCCCTCTATCTTTTCGGATAAACCTGTTTCAGTCAAATCGGAGGCAAAAATAGCTTCGTTTGAAAGAATCGGTAATAACTGACCCTTGTATGATGATACATCATCATACATTATTCCTTCAAGTTTTTCCTGAAGATCCGAAAGCTGAGGATCCGAACTTACTTCCATTTTACTGCCTTCATCGTCGATTCCGAGAAGATATCTGAACCACGCCGCTATCGCAAGCGGTATAAATACAAGATCGTTAACATCCCTGTCGGAAGCGTTTTTATATGACTTTATCGTCTCACCGAATCTGATGGGAATCTTCATGCTTGTATCGGTCGCAATCCTCTGGGGCATATCCGGAATGAACATATTGGGAAGTCTTTCTTCCACGACCTCATCAATGAATTTCTTCGGATCGATTATTCCAGGATTTACAACCACGGGAAGACCTTCCCTGTAGCCGATGTTTTCAACAAGTTTATGTATGTCTTCATCTTTCATTTCTTTTGCGATGTGATCGTAACCGAGAAGGCACCCAAATACCGCCATTGCGGTATGAAGAGGATTAAGACACGTTGTTACTTTCATTTTTTCGGTATTGTTTACCGTATCTCTGTCGGCAAAATATACACCCGCTTTTTCAAGTGCCGGACGACCATTGGGGAATCTGTCTTCTATTACAAGATATTCGGGTATCTCGGCATTTACAAACGGTGCTATAAAAGTATTCTTATCCGTAATCACCGCTTTCATTCCGTCTATCCCTTTTTCATGAAGCATATTTTCAATCGCTTTTGCGGGACGCGGCGTTATCTTGTCGATCATGCTCCATGGGAAAGATACTTTTGTTTCATCGGAAACATAATCGGCGAATTCCTTGGTTACAAATCCCTTTTCTGCCCACGCATTAATAATTTCCGATACGGATGATTTAAGCTTTTCTCCGTTATGAGAACAGTTATCCATACTGCATACCGCAATCGGATATTTTCCCGCTTTAAATCTTTCAAGAAGAAGCGCTGCGGTAACACTCATTGCATGAGTGCAATTCTTTGGTCCCTCATTCATATCCTTAATGACATTCGGAAGAAGATCACCGGCCATATTTCTTAAGGAATATCCTTTTTCGGTTATTGTGAAACTGATCATCTGAAGCGATGGATTCGTTACAGCTTTAATGAGTTTTTCTTTCTGACAGGCATTGGAAAAATCACATTTAACGGCATCTGCAATCGAGGCGATGACGCTTAAATCCGTATTGCCGTCAGCCTTTAATCCGACATTTAAAACAAGATTGTCGAAAGGAACATAAATCTTTTCGATCATGTCAAAATCAAATGTGTCCGCCGCGATAATACCTGTATCGGCAAGTCCCTCGTCAAGAAGTTTCTGCTGAAGATTCGCAATGAATCCTCTGAAAATATTACCTGCGCCGAAATGGATCCAGACAGGATTTTCTGCGGTATTTTTACGCATTTTTTCTATATCAAAACAGGGAAGCTTTATACCGTTATCCTCCCATTTTACGGTTTCTCCGATTCCGTTTAAAGTTAAACTGAGCATATCCGCCTCCGTCAATTATCTTTGTACTCTTCCCGAAGCATCGCCTTTTGCGAGTTTTTCGACTTCTGCAACGCTTACGAAATTGTAGTCGCCTTCGATCGAATGTTTAAGGCAGCTTGCCGCAACGGCAAATTCTATTGTTTCCTGCATTCCGTATTCATGCATAAGCGAGTAAATAAGGCCGGCACCGAATGAATCTCCGCCGCCTACTCTGTCTACAATGTGAACGTTATACTTTTTGCTGAAGTAATAATCATTTCCGTCATAAAGCATGGCGCCCCATCTGTTATCGCTCGCCGAAATCGATTCGCGAAGAGTGATTGCAACAAAAGAAAATCCGAATCTTTTAACGAGCTCATCGGCAACATATTTATAGCCTTCGGAATTGATCGTTCCGCCGGTAACATCGGTATCGGGAGCCTTGATCTTGAATACGTCGTTTGCATCTTCTTCATTCGCTATGCATACGTCAACATACTCGCAGAGTTTTCCCATAACTTCTCCCGCTTTTTCCCTGTTCCAGAGTTTGTTCCTGTAATTAAGATCGCAGCTTATGATAATTCCTTTTTCCTTTGCAGCCTTACATGCATCAAGACATATTTCAGCAGTTTCGTCGCTCAGCGCGGGAGTTATTCCGGTAAAATGAAACCACTTAACTCCTTCGAAAATCTTATCCCAGTCAAAGTCACTTCTCTTTGCTTCAGCTATTGCGGAATTTGCCCTGTCATAAATAACTTTTGACGGTCTCTGGGAAGCTCCTTTTTCAAGGTAATAAATACCTACCCTGTTTCCTCCTCTTACGATTTTTGAAGTATCCACTCCGTACTTTCTTAACGAATTTAATGCCATCTGACCTATCTCATGAGAAGGAAGTTTCGTAACAAAAGCGGTATCCATGCCAAAGTTGGCCAGCGATATGCTTACATTTGCTTCTCCGCCGCCAAAGGTGGCTTCAAATGAATCCGCCTGCACAAATCTTAAGTATCCTTCGGGAGCAAGTCTTAACATAAGCTCTCCGAATGTAACCGCCTTGCTGTCCGATATTCCGGACAGATCGATTTTTTTCTTTTCAGCACTTTTTTCTTTGTTTTCATCTTTATGCAAAAGCTTAACGACATCTTCGGTAAGCTTTTTTATAACTTCAAAATTGCCTTCTTTAATCGCTTTGGAATCGATCATAAAACTTCCGCCGCAGGCAATGACATTTTTAAGAGCATAATATGAATCCATGTTGGCTTTGGAAATACCGCCTGTCGGCATGAATGACATCATATTATAAGGAGCGGAAAGAGCCTTTAACATCTTAACTCCGCCCGATGCTTCTGCAGGGAAGAATTTTACAGTTCTTAATCCGAGCGTATAAGCTTTCTCGATATCACTCGGGCATGAACATCCGGGTATTACGGTAATATTTTTCTCAAGACAGTATTTAACCGTTTCCTCATTAAGTCCGGGACTGACTATAAACTCAGCTCCGGCTTCAATCGCAAGATCAACCTGGTCTTTGTTAAGAACGGTACCTGCGCCGACAAGCATGTCGGGATAAGCTTCTTTCATGGCTTTAATTACTTTTTCCGCATCGGGAAATCTGAAAGTAACTTCCGCACAGGGGAGTCCTCCCTCAACGAGCGCTTTCGCCAAAGGAAGAGCATTCTTTGGATTCTCGAGCGCTATAACGGGTATCATTTTCAATTCTTTGATTCTGTCATAAGTATTCATATTGTCCTCTTTTCGTAAAAAGACCGGATCTCAATATTGCAAACTGATCATCCGGTCATTTCGATTTTATATGTATTTATTAAGCATTTTTTGCATTTTTATCTATTGCTTCCCAGAGTCCCTGAAGATATACGGCACCGAGTGCTCTGTCATAAAGGCCGTATCCCGGCATTGCCTTTTCTCCCCAGATCATTCTTCCATGGTCAGGTCTCATGATTCCGTCAAATCCGCTGTCATAAAGCGCTTTCATGATCGCATACATATCAAAATCTCCGTCGCTCGAAAGATGAGCCGATTCCTCGAAATTAGTAGGTGAAATAAATTTAAGGTTTCTTACATGTGCGAAATGTATTCTGCCTTTGATCGCATGTATCGTATCAACAATGTCATTGTCAAGATTTGTTCCGTATGAACCGGTACATAAAGTAACTCCGTTATGAACATTGTCTACGGCTTTAAGCATTTTTAAGATCTGCTCTTTGTTTGTTATGATCCTAGAGAGTCCGTAAACGCTCCATGCGGGATCGTCGGGATGTATAGCCATGTTAATATCGTATTTGTCACAGACAGGCATTATTGCCTTTAAGAAATACACAAGATTGTCGAAAAGTCTGTCGGCATCTACATCTTTATAAAGTTCAAAAAGTTCTTTCACCTGAGCCATTCTATCAGGTTCCCATCCGGGAAGAACATATCCGTTGCATTCCTTGTTAAGCGAATTAAAAATATCGTTCGGATTGATCCTGTCAACCGCTTCCTGCGTGTATGCCATTACGGTAGATCCGTCTTCTCTTACTCTGGCAAGTTCAGTTCTGGTCCAGTCAAAAACCGGCATAAAGTTATAACATACCGTATGTATACCTTCTTCACCCAGATTTGTCAGTGTCTGAATGTAATTATCGATATATTGGTCTCTGTCAGAAGCTCCGATTTTTATGGCATCACATACATTAACACTTTCAATTCCGGATATTTTCAAACCGGCATCTTCAACTTCTTTTTTCAGAGCTTTGATTTCCTCTGCCTTCCAGACTTCTCCGGGAGTTGTATCATATAACGTCGTTATAATACCTTTCACTCCGGGTATCTGTCTGATCTGCTGCAAGGTAACCGAATCAAACTTTGATCCGAACCATCTGAATGTCATTTCCATGAATAAATGTCCTCTTAATCAATGTTATTGGAATCATTTAAAACAAACTTAAATTTGTCTATATTCTTTGAAAAGAAAAAGGATAAACAAATGCACTGTTTCTTTTCAAATATGAACTTTCTTAAAACATACTTTTTTAGTGTATACGAAATATTAAGAAAAATCAAAAATATCTTTTCCTTAAATAATCCAAACATAAACGTTAAAGTACCGATTTTTCTTTTTTAAAACAATTTATTGGCAATGCTTCACGGACATTACGATTTTTATGAATTTATTCTTCACAATATCCGTAAATCATATCATATTCGTCTTCGACAACATTACCGTTTTTTATGATAATGCTTAATTTATACATGTTTTTTTCGCCGTCTTTACTGATTTCAGGGCAAAAAAAATTAAAACCCGTTGATATTTCATCGGATTCAATCGGTGTACCTGACCGATAAATTTCAATTCTGTCTTTCGACAAATCTCTGACAACAAGATCGTATTTTAATCCCACAGAGTTTATGCAATTTATACTGACATTCGTATGCCAGGAATATTTATCATTTCGTGTATTAGAGTATTTTCCGCTTTCGGGAACAAATCCTGCTTTTGAATTCATTAACTTATATAAATATATATACTTGCCGTAATATCAGACCGGCGTAACAAGTTTTAGTCTTTTCATTGTTTCTTTGCATAAAAGGGGGAGGAACCCCCTTTTATGCAAATTGTAAATTATTTATCTTGCGTTGATTTCGTTGTAAAGTTTAACAAGATTCTGTGCGTTGGCGTCATCACATGACTTAATGTAGTTATCCCATTCTGCATTGATATCTTTCTTACCTGTTACGAAATTAAGAGTCCATGTGTTGATGTTGTCAACAAGAGGAGTCTTCCAGAGGTTGATCTGCTCGTTTTCATCAGGTGTGCTTGCAAGAGCGGGTGTAAGAGGTCTAATATCTCTGTAATCTGCGATTCTCTTGGATAAATCCTGAAGTTCGGGTGTTAAGTTGTCATCTCTCTGATCTACCCTGTGGCCATACCAGAAGTTACCGCCTGCATAACCGAATTCAAGTCTCATATCCTTGTTGTCTGTCTCATCATCGGGAGTAGGATCGCTGTAGCCCAAACCGCCGCAGTACCATCCGTCCGCAAGAACTTTCTGTCCGTTAACTACGTTATATGTTTCGCCTTCGATACCCCATTTGCAAAGATCGTAAGCTTCATCTGAGTAGAATAACCAGTCAACGAAGCGAAGCATCTTAATGAAATCTTCTTCGCCGAGTTCATCATATGCTCTCTTGGAGATCATAACACCGTTTTCAAGTCTTGAGTTTTCTGCCATGTAGTTGTTGCTTCCCTTAGGAGATACAACAAGATATGTTTCATATGTCTTGTCGCCCATACCTTCTGCAAGGCCTGCATTGAATGCAGCTACCTGGCCACGGTTAACAGACATGATGGCTGTTTCGCCACGATAGAACTTGTTTGTTGCTACAGAATCATCCTGAGTAAATGTTTCGGGATCAAGGATTCCGCCTGCAACGAATTTATTTGCTACAGTAACAAATTCTTTGAAGTTGTCAGTTGTAGATGCAAGATACCATTCATCTTTGGCTGCATCATACTGCATACAGTCGCCTACTGCCCATCCTGAAGGAACACCGTAAGCAGAACCCATAATCTTAAGAAGGTTACCGCCGGATCCCTGTCCAGATTCCTGTCCGCACCAGAGGTCAGACCAGATATAATCTTTTTCTGAGCAGATTCCTTCGCTTACCATGTAAGCTTTAACCTTAACAAGTGCATCGTAAAGATCATCATATGTCCAGTCTTTTTCGATAGCAGCAACATCTACGCCTGCACCTTCAAAAAGATCTTTTCTGATAATGAATGTGTAATCCTGGTTAGGTGACTCATGCATACCGGGAAGTCTGTAGAAGTTTCCGTCGTTACGGATGATCGTATCAAGATCGGCCTGCATATCATAATCATCAACGAATTTTGTAAAGTTGGGCATAAACTGTGTCCACTTTGATACGGGAACGATAGCTCCGCCGTCTACATATCTTGACTCATCATAAGTCTTGGGGATGATGTAAGGTGCATCACCTGCGTTGATGGAAAGAGCAATCTTGTCATTATAGTCATTTGAATCGATGGCTGTAAGTTCAAGAGTAACATTTGTTTTCTCTTTGATCTTAGCAAATACACCGTTTGTTACCCAGTTGTCTGTCATGGGATACCATGAAGCATCCGAGAAAGACATGGGATATGTCACAGGTGTTTCGGAATAGAAATGCTCACCGAAAGTGTAATCAAGTTCTTCTTCAGGTGCAGCATCCGTATCTTCCGAATCGTTTCCGGCGTTGTCAATAGCTGTCTGACTGGGAGCAGGTTCTTCAACCTTGCCGCCGTTGCCGGAATTGGTACATGCCGAAAGCGAAGCAGCTACAACGCTGGCCGCAAGCATAGCACTCATAAACTTTTTTTTCATTTGAGGTTCCTCCTTTGTTTCTTTGGATTAATCTCCCCCACGAAGAAATAATCCGATTATGTTACTTTATCTTTTATTTATCCCTTAACACCACCGAGCATCATTCCCTGAACGAAATACTTCTGGATGAAGGGGTAAACACATATGATGGGTACAGCCATCAAAACCATCGAGCATGATTTAATGTTGGCTGCAATCTGCATATTCTCCTGCGATGCAACGCCGGGATCCGCAGATGTTGAAGCACCGATGATGATCTGACGAAGATGGTATGCAACAGGCCATTTGCTTCTGTCTTCCAGATAAAGGAAAGCATTGAACCAGTTGCTCCAGTATCCTGCCATGTAGAAAAGAACCATCGTTGCCATTATCGGTTTTGAAATCGGAAGCACGATCCTGAAGAAAACTCCGTACTTCGACAAACCGTCAATTTCTCCCGCTTCCTCAAGTTCGTGAGGAAGGCTTGCGAAGAATGATTTCATAAGCAGTACGTAATATGTTCCGATAAGTCCCGGAAGAATAAATGCGAAAACCGTATTTCTCAATCCGAGTGTTGTCATCAAGATGTAGTTCGGGATCATTCCGCCGCCGAAGTACATTGTGAAAATAATGAAAGGAACAAAGAATTTATTAAGTCTTAAGTTCGGTTTTGAAAGCGGATAAGCAAGCATTGCCGAAAAAAGAACCGAGAAAAACGTACCTATTACCGCATAAAGAACCGTATTCTTGTAATACCCGAGGAAATCGCCTTTTGTTAAAACCGATTTATATGTTGTAAAGTTGAAGCCTACCGGTATGATGGATACCTGGCCTTTGATGATCGCCGCTTCCGACGAGAAGGACTGCGCAACAAGATAAAGGAAAGGATAAAGCGTTGCAGCACATATAAAGCCCATTATTATTACATTGAAAACACGGAAAACGTTGTACTGCCAGGACTCTTTTACTTTTGCACCCTGTTTTATTTTTCTTTCTTTTCCGTCAACTTTTAATTTGATTGAAGCATTGTTGTCTGTCATTTCCTTATCTCCTTACCAAAGTGATTCTCCGGATACTTTCTTCGATGAGAAGTTAGCTACCGTCAGCAATATAAGATTCAGCAAACCTTCGAACAAACCAACCGCAGTTGCATACGAATAGTTACCGGAATACACACCCATTCGATAAACGTAAGTTGATACGATATCCGATGTTTCATATGTCATGGGGTTGTAAAGAAGGAATACTTTTTCAAAAGCTCCGCCCGAACCAACCATGCCGCCGATATCAAGGATAAGTAATGTTGCGATCGTAGGAAGAATGCAGGGAATGGTAACATGCAGAACCTGCTGGAAATGTGAAGCGCCGTCAACTTTTGCTGCTTCATAAAGCTCAGGGTTGATACCCGCTATCGCTGCAAGGTAAAGGATACTTCCCCAGCCAAGTCCCTGCCAGATTCCGCTGACAACGAATATCGTCGGGAACCATTTCGGAAGAGCTATAAACTCGATTGCCTGTTGTCCCAGATTAACAAGCATTGTGTTTATGGGTCCGCTGGTGGAGAGCAGTTCCTTGATCATACCTGCAACGATAACCATCGAAATGAAGTGAGGCAGGTAAGAAACTGTCTGGACAAACTTCTTCCAGGGCAGCCATTTGATCTCGTTTAAAAGTAAAGCGAAGATCAAAGTCAGCGGGAATCTAACCAGGAGGTATGAGAAATTGAGGATCAGCGTATTTCCGAATGCTCTTCTGAAAGCGGGATCTCCGAGAAACTGTTTGAAATATTTAAAGCCTGACCACTGCGAACCGAAAAGATTGCCGCCTGCGCTGTATTTTCTGAAAGCGATAATATTTCCTGCCATGGGCAGATAACGGAATACTACGTAATATGCAACGGGAATGATAAGGAAAGTGTAGATTACCCAGTTCTTCCTAAGATGCTTTCCCATATCCTTAGTCCATGCAAGGACTCTCTCTCCTGTCGGCTTTTTTTCTTTTGCTTCGACAGATATTACTTTCGATTCGCCTTTAGCCATGATAACCTCCAAAAAACTTTTGAATATTAATATTATATTCTTCTAATATTCTTGTATACAAGTATATTATGCTATATTTTTGTATATTTCTATTAGCAGATTATGCAAAATGAAATTTATTTTTTAGTGAAATTGCACTAAAAGAAGATTTATGTCAACCTTTTGAATTGTTATGTTACTCTTCTCTTATTTGAATGACAAAAAAAGGAATCGATTTTCATCGATTCCTGAATTTCTTATTTCCGATTCTTGGTCTGATCAAATCTTGTAAAAAATTTAAGACGATTTTCTGATCAGCTCTCGAATAATCCTTTTTTTAAATCCTCTTTATCCAATCAGCTCTTGTAATACTGAGGATATGCTTTCTTTATTTCTTCTTTGTCGATATCATATCTCGACAGATGTTTTTTCATAAGGCGCTTAGCCTCTTCTTTGTCTTTTCTCTTTATCGCTTCGAAAATAAGTTTATGGTCGTTTACGATTTTGGTATCCTTGACCGTGATAAGGGAAAGAGCACGCATTCTGTCATAATGGATCATCATTCCGGCTTTCATTGTATATGTTCTTTCCTTATGGGCGATGATATATATCATTTTATGAAACTCATTATCAAGTTCAAAGATCTTGTCGGTTACATAGTTTTCAAGATAGAATTCCTGAAGTTTGACATTGGCCTCAAGATTCATGATATCTTCCGGTGTAGCCATATCACATGCAATTTCAACCACGGATATATCGAGAACCTCACGGATGAATCTCGATTCTTCAACAAGGTCGGGATCGATAAGTGCCACCATGCTTCCTCTCTGAGGATACGTTTCGATAACCTGCGAACGGTTTAGATCGATAAGCGCTTCCCTTAACGGAGTTCTGCTGACTCCTATCTCTTTGGCCAGTTCAGTTTCGCTTAAGAACTGTCCGGGCTTTAATTCAAGCGAAATAATATTCGTGCACAAAAACCTCGAGGCATAATCTCTTGTAGATTCACCCGCAAGTTTTTCGACTTTGATCATGTTCGTTTTCCCCTTTCACAAGACTTCATCAGTCTTACATATTCATCTATAAATCTTTTTGCAACTTCTTTCTTGTTCTGGGTATGGATCTCGTTATATTCTCCGAGATCGTAAAGTTCAACGCACGCAGATTTCTTGATTTTGTCACATGCTCTCTGCTGCGCATCGCGAAGATTTTCCCAGTCATCTCCGGGAATTTCCCATGATTCCCCTCTGAAGTACGGAAGTCTGGCGAACAGGAAAGGAACATCCCTGTTAAAGAGATCTCGCCACTCTTTTACCATATCGATCATAAGATATTCGTAATCTTCGGGGTATCTTGTATTGGATTCGCCCTGATAAAACAGTACGCTGTTAAACGTAATGTTTCTCAAAGGATATATCATCTTGTTATACAAAGCCGTAGGCATCCATGTAAAGAATTTCTGAGGTCCCATGGGTTCCTCGATTGCGGCAACTCTTGCAATCCATATTCCTTCAAGGGAAATCTCTTCGTCGTCGGCCTTGATGCAGTAAGGCATGTCTTCCTTGAATTCTCCGACATTATTGTTAATGATGACACGAACCGTAATAACATTCTTTCCGGGTTTTAAAATACCTGCTTTGAGTTCATATCTTCTGGGCGGATAAAAATAATCCGTACGTCCCACAAGGACGCCGTTAACATATGTCTGATCGGCATCAACAATGGTACCGAGTCTTAACTGAACATCCCTTCCGCAGAATTCTTCGGGAACATATACGGTTCTTTGAACCCATACGGTTCCGATTCTGTTTTTAAGAACGTTGTTAAGCCAGGATTCGGGAACTTTTATTTCCACGCCTCCCTTAATCTCTTCTTCGCTCCATTCATGGTCATACCATTTTTCGCTAAGACCTATATCGTCTTCATCCGTTTTCCTATTCCAGTTCGTAATATTGTCAAGATCCTTTTTGATGGTCTTTTCAACATATGCTCTGTTTTTGTTTATCTCAATGGTCTCTTCGTAGCACATCTTGCAGGAATCGTTAAGCATGCATTCGCACTTTAACGGTCTTCCCTCTTCTTTGGCTTTCTTACGAAGCTTTGCACCTGTTTTGATGAGTCTTTCCTCACTCATAAAAGCTTCTATATGAGTTCCGCCGACTGCGGCATGAACGAGTCCCACAGGCACTTTGTCTATATCGTATTTTAACTGAGCAAAATAAAAACCGAGAGCGCTGAATTCCATTACTGCTTTTTCGTCAGCACTTATCCATTCTCCGCTTTCCGTAATCTCATCGGGCGCGTCGAATCTGAATTCCTTGGGCATCTGAAACTTTCTGATGTAAGGATAATCAATCCCTTCGAGTTCTTCTTTATAAAGATCGAGGGTCCTGCTTACCGGAAGTTCCATATTAGACTGACCGGCAAGAAGAAATACATCGCCGACATACACATCGTTAATGATAAATCTGTCCGATTTATCGGATATATTTATGGTATGCGGTCCGCCTTCGGGCATGGGATTAAGTCTTATAGAAAAATGACCCGTATGATCACATTCGCCTTCATAAATATTCTTATCAAAGTACAATCTGATCTCTTCGTTGGGTGTAGCCGTACCTTCAAT
Source organism: Lachnospiraceae bacterium (assembly GCA_024684055.1). Taxonomy (GTDB): domain Bacteria; phylum Bacillota; class Clostridia; order Lachnospirales; family Lachnospiraceae; genus UBA3766. The sequence continues at coordinate 72,799 of JAIKXN010000023.1, forward strand.
GATGTTTACGGCATTCCTCTGAATGATCATTCCGTCGCTGTATATTGCGGATAATTTCATTTTAGCCCCCGTTTTCCGTATTTGAAAATCAGTAAAGCTCTCTGCCCTTTTCGTCTTCTATCAGAGTCTTTCTGTAGAAATAACTGTTAATCACATCCCGCCATTCTTTGGAATGCATCAGCTGATGTTCGAATCTGGCAGTAACTCTCTCAAATACATCTTCATTTACAAGACCTTTTAATGTGTTCCATAATCCGGACATATATTCAACATCTTCGGCACCTTCAAAATGAGTATCGTAAATATGCTGAATAATTGTTTTTCCGGACCTAAGAATATAATTATACGGCATTCTGTGGAAAAACAAAAGAAGTTCTTCGGGGCAGGTATCTGCCGATGAATATAATTCCGCATTTTCTTTTCTGTACTGCGTCGTAAATCCTGTGCCTTTTTCGGTTCTGTCTATACCGATGGCCCTGCAGTCCGCCTTATGATATGTGCCCCAGACAGAATATTCGTAGCCGTCAACATCGGGGCCGTAATGATTGTTGGGAACAACCATCCATCCGATTCCGAGAGGTGCGTTGTATTTTTCGTATGCAGGCCAGGATTTCATGAGGATCTCGACCGTAACGTCCGTAATTCTATCTCCGTTTATTTTCTTAAAACTTTCCTCTCCCATCGCTGAAGCCATATAAAGCCTTGCCCAGTCATAAGCAATTTCTTCCGATGAAAGCGATGTATTAAACGAAAGTTTTCCGAAGCCGTAAAGATTGGCGCCGGCCAGATCGTGTCCCGTCCAGTTGAAATCATTGCCTGTATTGCAGACCGCAGCCATTCCCGCATATCTGTTACCCATGGCACGTCCTGAAACGATGTCTGCAACACTTGCTTCATTCATATGAGTATTGAACGAAAGAACTTCCTTGAACCAGGGGATGAGGTAACATACATGTCTCTGCTGACCTGTATATTCCTGTGCTATCTGAACTTCAAGGATCTGATTGGTATGTTCCATGCCTCCAAAAAGAGGTGAAACAGGTTCTCTGACCTGGAAATCCATGGGTCCGTTCTTTATCTGCAATACGACATTATCTTCAAACTGTCCGTCAAGTGCATGGAAATAATCATATCCCGCTCTGGCCCTGTCTGTCTTGGTATCTCTCCAGTCCTGTCTGCAGTTGTATACAAAACATCTCCAGATAATTATTCCGCCAAATGGCGCTATCGCTTTTGCAAGCATATTAGCACCATCAGCCTGATTGCGTCCGTAGGTAAAAGGACCGGGACGTCCTTCCGAATCTGCTTTTACGAGAAATCCTCCAAGCGAAGGAACATTTTCGTAGATTTCGCTGCATCTTTCTTTCCACCAGGAAATCACACGCTCGTCGAGAGGATCTGCGGTTTCAATGCCGTATTCCATCGGAAGCGCATAGTTAATGCTTACAAAAAGAGATATTCCGTATCCGTTAAAAATCTCGGAAAGATTTCTCAAATCTTCATAATGTTTTTCGGAAATAAGATAAGAAGCCTCTCCCTTTACATTTACGTTGTTGATAACAACTGCATTTATTCCGACAGATGAAACCGCTCTTGCATACATCACGGTTCTGTCGTTCACAAGAACTTTATTGTCTTCAAAGAAAAACGAATTTCCCGAGTATCCCCTTTCTATATCCCCGGGCATATTGTCCCAGTGATTGAGCATTCTTAAAGGATTGTCGGGTATGACTTTTTCATCAACATTCCCGGTAAGTTTTCCCAGTCTCAATAACTCGATAAATCTGAAAATACCATATAAAAGACCGTTGTATCCGCCGGCTTCTATCGAATAACCCTTATCGGTCGAGAAAACATGATATCCTTCTTTTCCTAAATCTTTTTCGGGAGTAAAATTAATAAAGAGACCGTTCTTCATCTCATTTTCATTCGAACAGAAATTGATCTTTCTGTCCAGAATAACAGAGAAAGCCGTTTCGATCTCTTTTTTAGCATTAAGAAAAACAGGATTATTTTCATCAAATGAAACAAAGCAGACGTTGCAGAGACAATCTGCGATGTTTTTTTCAAAATCATCCGATACAGACAGTTTTTTGTAATTAAGCCATAAAGAATTATACATAAGTTCACACTTTCCAAACTGTAAAATATGTAGTATACTTGTATTTCAGTACAACATCATTCTACTACATTTAATTTTTTTGTCTACAGTTTTTATTTTATATTTATATGTATTTAAATGATCAGAGCCCGTAAAACAGCTTTAAGGCGGTATTTGTTATGGATATTTTCAATTATGACGGTAAGATATATAAGTTCCTTGTGAAGTTCTGGAATATGGTCTGGATAAGTGTCCTCTGGATCGTCTGTTCCATTCCCATAGTCACCATGGGTGCCGCTTCAACCGCAGCATACTATTCAATGGTAAAAAGTGTTCGAAGCAACGAAGACCGAGCAACAAGGGATTTTTTCAAATCTTTTAAACAGAATTTCAAACAGGCGACGATCATGACGGTTATTTACCTCATCGTCGGCGTTTTGTTTGCTTTTGCGACGTATTTTTACTACAACCGTTCCGGTTCTTTTAATCTCGGAATGCGCTGGTTTTTCTATATACTGATCCTCGTTTATCTTTGTACCGTAACGTATGCTTTTTCATGGCTTTCAAGATTTGAAATGACCACTTTCCATGCGTTAACATACCCGATTGCCATTACGCTTATGCACTTAAGATATTCGATCGGTCTGATTGTTTTCTGGGCAGCTTTGATAATTGCAGCTTACTGGTCATACAATACATTCCTTTTCGCTCCTCTTCTTTTGCTTGCACCCGGTCTTAAGTGTCTCCTCGACACCTTCCTTATCGAGCATCTTTTAAAGAAGTACGAGCCTATCGCAATGGGCGCTGAGGGAAATGAACAGAACGAAGATGTAAATGCTGAAGATTCTGAAAGCAAAGAATCAGAAAGCGAAGAATCAGAAAGTGAAGAATCAGCCGATTCTTCCAAAGAAAGATATAATCTTTTTAATGACGAAAACGAATCTTCGGACAGTGAAAACAGCAATGAAGTTTAAAACTGTTCTTACAAAATTCGAATGATCCGATTGTTTGGAAAGACTGAAATTTACCGGGAATTCAAATAAATAAGCATATCATTAAACATAAATACAAAAATCGAAAGAAGGAACAATATGAAACCTTTCATGGATGACGATTTTCTTTTATCAAATGAAACAGCAAAAAAACTTTATAACGATTGCGCAAAAGACATGCCGATAATAGATTATCACTGTCATATAGACGCTAAAGAAATCGCCGAAAACAAAGAGTTTAAAAACATAACCGAATTATGGCTCGGCGGCGATCATTACAAGTGGCGTTTTATGAGAGCTGCAGGCATTAACGAAAAATACATAACAGGCGATGCATCAGATAAAGAGAAATTCCTCAAATGGATAAATGCGCTCTCTCTTGCTTTCGGCAATCCGCTTTATCACTGGAGCCACATGGAACTGAAAAAATATTTCGGCTTCGAAGGATATGTAACTTCCGATAAAGGGGAAGAACTCTGGGAAAAATGCAACAGCATAATTTCATCGGGAAATTTCAGGGCAAAAGACATAATAAATATGTCAAATGTAAAGGTTCTCTGTACTACTGACGATCCCGCGGACTCTCTCGAATATCATGATATTATCAGAGAAGACTCATCCTTTTCATGCAAAGTACTTCCCGCATTCAGACCTGACAATGCAATGAATCTCGAAAAGAAGGAATTCACGGATTATATTTCAAAACTTTCAAAGGTATGCGGTTTTGAAATCAAATCTTACGAAGACCTTAAGGAAGCACTCAAAGAAAGAATGAAATTTTTTGACACCAAAGGATGCCGCCTTGCGGACCACGGTCTTGTTAACGTTCCATTCTTACCCGTTACGTATGAAGAAGCAGACGGTATTTTTAAGAAAAGACTTGAAGGTACAATCCCCTCTTTTGACGAATGCGAAAAGTTCAGAACTTCATTCCTTCTTTTCGTACACGAAGAATACGCAAAACTCGGCTGGGTCAGCCAGCTTCATTACGGATGCAAAAGAGACAATAACACAAAGATGTTCGAATCCGTCGGTCCCAACACCGGATACGACTGCATCGCATCCCGGGCAAGCGGAAACGAGCTTGCGGATTTTCTCGATGCGCTTAACAAAAAAAATGCACTCGGTAAAATAATCCTTTACAGTCTTAATCCGAATGATAATGAGATACTCGATACAATCTGTGCATGCTTTCAGGATGGCGAATCTGTAAACAAAATCCAGCACGGAAGCGCATGGTGGTTTAACGATAATCTTGGCGGCATGTCAGACCAGCTTAAATCACTCGCCTTAAACGGAAATCTGCCGGGCTTTGTGGGAATGCTTACCGATTCGAGAAGTTTCGTTTCCTACACAAGACATGACTATTTCAGAAGAATTCTTGCCAATTACATAGGAAGTATTGTTGAAAACGGCGAATTCCCCGAAGATTACGAACTTCTCGAGAAGATAATCAAAGATATCTCGTACAATAACGCCTTAAATTATTTTGGATTTTAGAAAAATGCGAAACACTGCAGCAGGCAATCATTCTAAAAATCATAAACATATGAACCATGGATAACAGCCTGCTTAATCATAAACACATGAACCACTGATTACAAACCGCTTAATCATTTAAGCCAAAAAACATGAACGATAAAAACCCCGTTAGACAAGCCAAAATCGAAAATTTCAAAAAAGCATCGGAACTGCCTTTAAAAAAGCGCATAAGATTCTACTGGGATTTTTTTAAGTTCTATCTCCTGGCGGCAGTGCTTCTCGCAGCATTTATTTATATTGTTCTTACACAGATGGTTTTTGCTCCGAAAACGGTCTTTAACGGATATATAATAAACAGAAGTGCCGTAACGGTTATTTCCGATGATGAATTCATCCGTTCCTTCCCCGCTTATTCGAATATCGACACAAAGAAAAACCGGATACTCTTCTCTTCCGACATGATATTAAACGACAGCGATCTCGAAGCAGCAGCCAAAATCGTCGCCACAATGAGTACGGGCGAAGTCGATGTTGTCATCTGCAATAAAGAAACCGCCGAACGTCTCGCACAGATGTATCTGATTTCAAATCTTGAACTCTATCCCGAATTAATGTCCGGATACAGTGAAAACCTGTTAACATACGACCATACAAAAAACGACACCGACGAAGATGATTCCTTTGGCATTAAAGCCTATGGTATCGATGTCTCCGACAGTGCCGCCTTAAAATCATTAAATGCCTTTAAGGAAGGCGAAAAAGTTTATATCTGTATCGGTAAAAATATAATGTTAAACGATCTGTCTCACGAATTTATTAAGTGGATCGCAAATCCTTAATCAGTCAGTATTTTTCTGCTGATTTCCCGATATTATTTCGGGCATCAGTTTGGTCCGAATCAAAATTCTTCACGCACTGAATCTGAATTCAATCACTCTTTACTATATAAGCGATTTGGCATCTTCATAGGACATGGGTTTTCCCCATACAAATCCCTGAACATAATCACAGTTAAGATCTTTGATATACTCAAGCTGGTTTACTGTTTCTACACCTTCGAGTACAACCTTGCAGTTGAGAAGATGACCCATGGATCCGATCGAATTGATAAAGTCTCTGTTGACCTTTCCTTTTTCAATATCATCCACAAGGCTCTTGTCGACTTTAAGCAGATCCACGGAAAGATTCATAAGTCTTGCAAGCGATGCATATCCGGTTCCGAAGTCATCAAGCGCAACCTTAACCCCGAGATTCTTTAATTCTTTGATATTCTTTACCGTCTGGTCCTGCGAATCCTCAAAAGAATATTCCGTAATTTCTATCTCGAGATTTTTGGGAGGAAATCCGTTATCGTCCAGACATTTCTTAACTATCGAAACGAACTCGGGACGTGAAATTCCGTTAGCCGAAATATTTACCGATATGGTTAATTCGTATGATGCGTTTTTAACCAGCGAAGCAAATTCTTTGGTTACAAAATTCAATACATATTCGTCTATCGAGAAAATAAGATTGGATTTTTCCGCAACGGGAATAAACTGTCCCGGGCTTATCCTTCCGCCCTCGGGAGAATTCATTCTGATAAGAGATTCGAAACCTCTGAGTTTTTTATCATTAACGGAAAACTGGGGCTGATATTCAAGGAAGAAATAATTCTCGTCATAAGCCTTCTTTATCATCTGCTCCATTTTCTTTTCTTCATGCATCTTCGAACTCATCTTCTCGTCGAAAACAGCTATTTTATTGCTGCCTTCGTCCATGGACTGCATCAAAGCCACATCCGCGCATTTGAAAAGATTTACGGAATCTTTTGCATCTTCGGGAAAATGTGCAATTCCGGCATTGCTTTCGATATAGCAGTCAAGATGAATTCCGTCATTCTGGATCTGAATCTTTACATTCAGTTCTTCAAATATATTTTTAACGACTTCAAGAGCATTTACATCATTCTTAAGAAGAATCGCGAATTCCGAACCGCCTATTCTTCCTATATTTCCATGTTCAGAAACAACCTTTTTCATTCTTGAGGCTGCAACTCTTAAAACCTGATCGCCAATATCATGACCGTAATCGTCATTAATCGCACGGAAGTTGTTGATCTGGTAATAAACCAGACTTCCGCTTTTCTTTTCTCTTATTCTTTTGTTGAGTACTTCATGGAAACCTACAGAATTCAGAAGTCCGGTTGCATAATCGGTAATACTCTTCTTTTTGGCTCTTCGTAAAAGGTAACCGATAAGAAGGACAACAACAAGAGCAAGAAGTCCGTTTAAAACTCCCGGAACTGGTGCGAGATTTCGCGACATAATAATTTTGAATGATGTCATTGTCGCCATCAGAGAAACGAGAATGGCTGAAACAGCTGCTCCGAAATAGCAGTCAACGCAGGCCATCATAATACAGCACATAAGTGTAAAGGTCTGTATCGTTCCCTGAAGACTGTTAAACGGAATTTCAACTTTTCCTATATTAACCGTGCCCGAAATATCGCGGTGAGCCGAACCTAAAATGATTACGAGAGCTTCTCCGATCAGGCTCAGACACAGCAAAAGGCCAACCAGTATGGTCTTATGTTCTTTTAATTTGTTCATACAACTCACTCCCCCGTTTTTCACACTTTTTTTCCGAAAACTGTTTTCATACTTTGGTTCCCGAAAAATGCGCGAAAAAAAGCAAGCTATTCTGAATAGCTCTTCTATTATACGATTTGCATAACAATTAAACAATAGTAATAAGCCACAAAAAAGCCGATTTTCTTTGAAAACCGACCTTTTTTCATTATTTATTTAAGATTTTCCGCACAAAAGACGGACATTACTCCGATATTGCTTCGTAAATACTCTCCGTACCTTCTTTGGTATTGTCGCTTATATAATATGTTTTTTCATTCGTATTTATTTTGATCCACATGTCTGCCTGCGGATTCATAAATAAAGTACATCCTGCCTCACCGTTAACGGTAAACTTTCCTTTAAGACAATTATCCATTCCGGTACCTGCAGTCTTTACAGCCTTAAATTCTTTCAAATCGCCTTTTTCGACTGATACTATCTCCGACTTTTCAATCTTTAACTCATCCCAGAGGTGATGACAGACAATTTCCTGTCCGTTATCATAAACCTTTATCGGAGTAGCTCCCATCATTCCTATCCAGACAAGAACAATGATTGAAGCCACAAGGGACAGAACACAGAATACTCCGATCAGCTTTCCTACGGGATGAGCCATATTAACAGTCATACCCATACCGTATCTTTTATCTACATTAAGCTTGCTGTCATTCGGGTTATAATATATCATTCCAAGGATCCAGTAATCGTCATCGTCGGCAACTATCGTGCTTTCTTTGGCATAATATCTGTTGTCAAGTGCCGTTCTCTTTGAAACATAAACAGCCATTTCTCCCATTATTACCAGCATATAAATACCCATTATTGCAATCATTGTTACTTCTGAATTCAACAATATAAACGAAGCAAAAAGGATTAAAGCAACGATGTCATCTATAAAAGTGAAGAAAATAAACGAATCCGAAAACAGTTTTTTAACCGCACGGTTGTAATTGGCATTCACATCACTGTTATTGCTTATTACCTGATTTCTTGAATGGTCAACCATAAAAGCTATAGGTATAAGGATTATGTTGGTAAACAATACCGCACCGATCGACATTGTTAAGACAAAACTTCCGTTAAACACTTTCAGATCGATCGGAACAATACCTAAATCAGTAAGAAGCGATAAAACAAGGATAAGTAATCCTGCAATATTTGCAACAGCAAGCAGCGATGTATTAAGTGCATGAACATTACCGGCATTTTTTAAATCCGCATAAAGAACATTGTCGCTGACAATACCGAGGCATTTTTTGTATTTCTTTAATTCGGAATTTCCGAGTATATACGGAATTGCAATAACAACAAGTGCAATTATGATAAAAACCGTCCATACCGTCATCTGTACATAAAAGACAGGTATGAAAAAGCACAGTACCGACAAAACCAGAAGTATGGCAAGAATAACAGTCGCCTGTTTTCTGTGAGTTTCAGCTACCGTAGTTATAAATTCCGCACTTTTTTCCGTTTCAAATTCCTTTCGGTTATTGATTCCGAATATTCTTTTTTTGTTCTTCCATTCGCGAGGATACATTATAAAGTACATAATGAGCAAGGCTGGAACTATACAAATAAACATTATTATACTTAACAAAAAATTCTGCATATTCAGTTACCCCACATTTCATCAATCATTTTATCAAAATCGTTTCTTGTGATCCCGGAAATTCTGGCTTCCGATACGATCCTTTTGAGTTCATCTTTATTTTCGTTGCTGAGTGACCTGCTCTGATCGATCTCCATTCTCACTCTGGCGCCGTTTTTTCTGTCTGTCAAAATATAGCCTTCACTTTTTAAAATCTGATACGCCTTGCTGACGGTCATTGTATTGATTCCGATCTCTGCCGACAGTGCCCTTACGGTCGGAAGCTGCTCGCCTGCCGAAAGTTCGCCTGATGAGATTCCCATTACAATCTGATTTCTGATCTGAAGATAAATCGGAACATCCGAATATTCATTAATTTTAATTATCATAATTTTACATCTCCGTTACATCTTTTTTATAAAGAAGCAGATATGCTCCGAAGAAAACCGCGATTCCAAATACTGCGAAAATGCCTTCTAAAGCCCAGCCGGGAATCGTAATTAACTTAAACAGCTGCAATGCTGCGATAAAATCCATTAATGTATGTAAAGCAATTGCCAGAGGATAAAGCCATGTTTTCTTTTTATCTTTACATGCGTAGAAAACGATTACGGAAGCACCTACATGGAAAAGAACCGCAAATACCCGTTCAAATAATCCAAGTGCCAGTCCGGATATTCCGAAACCTGCTACCGTATCAAGAAGTTCTCGGATCGCATCCGCCTGCTCGGGTGCTGCAGCAAGCGTCTGATCGATGACTTGTCTGATCGCACCGGTATTCATCATAACGCCGTATACGATATTAATTATATAACTGTAACCCATAATGAGCATTACTTCTATTCCGCCGTGACCTATTCCGTACGAAATCGATGTTTCTTTGTTTGTTCTTTTTCTGAGGATCGTTTTGTAAGCTGCAAATCTTCCGGTTTCTTCAAACACTCCGGCAAACAAAGCTGCTACAAGCGAAAGTAAAACAGGATTATCATAAAGAAATCTTTTTACCGGATGATCGATTGATATTACCAGAGCCTGAAGCGGTTTCTCAAGAATCAGTGCAAAAAGTATAAAAGTTACCGCTCCGACAAGAATCGTTGTGAATCGTTCTTTTTTCTTAAATATCCAAACAAGTGCCAGGATCACCGGGGCTGTCAGACTGACAAATGCTCCCAATCCAAATAATGTAAACTGTTGTATTCCGACATTGGGTATATTCATAACTTTTTCTCCTTTCAAAGAAACTGTATATTATTGTTTGTATTCTTTGTATTATCTGTTGTAATACATAATATACAAATAATACATTGTTGTCAATAACTTTTATAAAATTTTTTATTATTGTATTACTAAAAAAAGTCCGATACTTTTTTATAGCATCGGACTTTAAACTATTTGCTGTTCTTTTTTATTGATTTTGCAAAATTTTGCAATAAACTCCGCTTCAAAGTTTTTGGTGAAGCTTTTCTTTTGCAGATTATAGCATATTACCGTTCATTATCGGTTAGCGTACATTTTCTCGTAATAATTCTGATATTCGCCTGAAACGATGGGCTCCCACCAGCTTTCATTATCAAGATACCACTTGATCGTCTTCTTGATACCGTCAGCAAACATTGTCTCGGGAAGCCAGCCAAGCTCGTTATGAATCTTTGTAGGGTCAATGGCATATCTCATGTCATGTCCCTTTCTGTCTGTTACATATGTAATAAGACTTTCAGGCTTGCCGAGTTCTTTGCAGATAAGTTTAACGATATCTATATTTCTCATTTCGTTGTGACCGCCGATATTGTAAACTTCACCTACTCTGCCGTTATGGATCACAAGGTCGATTGCCTTGCAGTGATCTTCAACGTATAACCAGTCTCTTACGTTAAGACCTTCTCCGTATACGGGAAGCGGCTTGTCATGAAGAGCATTGATGATCATCAGAGGAATGAGCTTCTCGGGGAAATGATACGGTCCGTAGTTGTTGGAACAACGGCTGATCGTTACCGGAAGTCCGTATGTTCTGTGATATGCCAGTACAAGCAGATCCGCACCGGCCTTTGATGAACTGTAAGGACTTGATGTATGGATCGGTGTTGTCTCGGTGAAGAATAGATCCGGTCTGTCCAAAGGAAGATCGCCGTAAACTTCATCCGTAGACACCTGATGATATCTCTTGATTCCATATTTTCTGCAGGCATCCATAAGAACGGATGTACCTATAATATTTGTATCAAGGAAAACCTGAGGATTCTCGATGGAACGATCAACATGTGATTCAGCCGCAAAGTTAACAACCATATCGGGATGCTCTTCTTCGAAAAGCTTTTCGACTGCTGCCCTGTCGGTAATGCTTTCCTTTACAAATCTGAAATTGGGATTGTCCATTACGGGTTCAAGAGTTGATAAATTACCCGCATATGTAAGACAGTCAAGACAAATAATTCTGTAATCGGGATATTTGTTTAACATATGAAAAACAAAATTGCTTCCGATAAAACCCGCGCCGCCTGTAACTATAATAGTCATAATGACTCCTTTCCGTTTTCATAATCCGCAAAAATCAGCGGAATAAAACTTGTTAAAGACCTGAAACATTAAACATGAAAATTTTCATATTCACATTATATAGGGTTACGTTACGTAATGCGCAAGTACTTTTTTAAATTTTTTCTAATCATATAATTTGATATTAAAATGCTGCTTTACTTTATACTCTTAAAATATCCGGCTTCTTTTGTAATCTTAAAGCCTTTATTTACTTTCTTTTCCGTGAAAGATTTAAATTCTTTGTATCTGTCCGTAATGTATTTGTTCTGATTGCCGTGACAGGATAAGATATACTCAAGCAAAGGTTCAGCTTTATCCACATAAAGACAGTCATCATAAGTATATCTTTTGACATCTCCGAAATATTTCTTAAGAATCTTCTCTCCGTTTTCAAGTCCGAAATTAAGATAAAGATCCTTCGCAGCCAGAGATATTCTTTCATCAAATTCTTTGCAAAGATCGGTTATCTCCTTCATGTGCGAACTGCCGTATGTGCTTGAAAAAAGTATCCCGCCTTTCTTGAGAACCCTTTTTATCTCGCTTAATACCCTGTCTGTTTTATCAAAATAAAAAAGGCAGTGGTTGGCTATTACCACATCAACACTTAAGTCTTCAAACGGAATGTCATTTGCATCGAATACCATGAATTCAAATACATTATCAGTTTTCTCTTTCCGGGAAGAACCGGCTTTCGAAAAGATTCCGTTTTGTGCATCCGCTACCATTCCCGCAGATATGTCGGAAAGAATTATATGAACGTTGTCAGGGATCCTCTTTATATTTTCCTTCCAGAGTTCACCGCTTCCGCAGCCTATCTCGAGTATTCTTACAGTCTTTGAACTGTTTATATTTTCGTCATTCATATTTCCGCTGTTTTTATCTGCGATATTTATATTTCCGCTGTTTTCATTTGCGCCGTTCTTTTTTCCGACCTTTTCGCTTTTTTGAGGAACCGGCAGATCGCTCATTATCTCTTTGAATAACCACGGAAACCATCCTGTTTTGTTAACCGAATACTTCTTGTGAAGATTAATTCTGGCGGAAATGTTTCCGGAATTCTTATACTGTGTGTTAAGAGAGTTTTCCATTGCCGTCAGTTCGCTGATACGAAGCATTTTGTCGAAATCAATCTTTTTGTTCTTCTCATATGCGCTAAGCGTTTCTTCAACCGCTTCCTTTACAAGCTGCATCTGCTCAATCTTGTCTTCGATAAGTGTTTTCTGAAGCCTCATGTTGTCGAGCATAAAGTCCTTGTCATCGGCTTTAAGCATGAGTTCTTTGATCTCTTCAAGCGAAAAGCCAAGGTATTTGTAAACGAGAATCTGTTCGAGTTTAAGATAATCGTCCCTGACATATAACCTGGCTCCCGTATCCGGGTTTATCACGCTGGGTTTTAACACATTCTGAGTATCATAAAAACGCACGGTACGAACCGACACTTTCGCCATCGAAGCAAGTTGTCCGCTGGTTAAATATTCACTTTTGTCTTTATCGTTACTATGCATAATTCTTTATTCGGAGTGTTATCAGTATAAATGTCTTATCTGACGTCTGATAACAAAGACTGTATATTTTTATTCGGAGCACACCCCTGATAAATTACTTATATGATGTCTGATGCCACTGACTGAGATTTATCTTAAAAATCAGGATGCTCCCCTGACCATCCTATCTGGGGAAGGCATAAAAGAAACTTCATGTCCTCGTCATCTATCGTGAAATCATCGATAAGAAGATTTTCCTTAATCCTTTCCATGTTTGATGCTTTGGGAAGAACCATAATATCCTGCTGATACAAAAATCCGAGAAGAAACTCGGCTACGCTCTTTTTGTATTTCTCTGCCATCTTAACCACTGTCTCTTCTTCCATGATTCTCTTTCTGCCGAGAGGACTCCAGGCCTGAATTACAATTCCGTGCTTCTTGGAATATTCTACGGCGACAGTCTGCATATAGCCTACATGCAGTTCAAGCTGATTTACCATGGGCTTGATCTTACAGTCATTAAGAATCACATCCAGATGATGAGGAAGGAAATTCGAAACACCTATTGCTTTCACTTTGCCTTCTTCATAAAGCTTCTCCATGGCTGTCCATGTTTCCCTGATCGTTTCTTTCCAGTCTGCATTTGAAAGTTCATTATAAGGCCAGTGGATCAGATATACGTCGAGATAATCGAATCCGAGTCTTTCCATGGAATTCTCGAATGCCTTAAGCGTATTCTCATAACCCATTTCTGTCTTCCAGATTTTACTGGCTGTCATAATTTCTTCTCTGGGAATTCCGCTTTCTCTGACCGCTTTTCCGACTTCTTCTTCGTTTTTATAAAAAGATGCCGTATCAAGATATCTGTAACCTGCTTCAAGCGCCATTCTGATGGCCTCATCCCCTTTTGAGCCTTCCGTCGACAGATATGTGCCGTAACCTATACCCGGAAGTTCAATCCCGTTACTTAATTTGAATGTTTTCATAGTTATACCCCGAATCTTTCTTAATTCCCATAAGCCCGCTGCCTTTTTTGCAACGGCATTTTCTTAAGCACCTGCATTCCCGTCTTTAAAAATTTTTTTAGTCTCTGCACATAATCCGGCGAGCCTGCTGCCCTTTATTCATAACCGATCAGGCTTCTGTCTTCATTTTACAGTTCATTTAGCGGAATATTCAGTTCCTCGCATCCCGCAAGAACGAATTTACCGTTTTCAAGTATTTTTACTCTCTCTCCGGAGAAACTTACCGCTTCAAGGAGTCCGAGTTCGTCATAGGGAATCGTGATATCCGTATGGCAATAGGTATAAGGTTCTCCGTTTTCTTTTGCAATCATTTCCTTTCCGTCGGGATTAAATACCCTTACGCTCTCTTCATTCGAATAACAGGTATCGCCGAAAGCAAAATGCGGTCCCATTTTCTCCGCTATGAGAATCGGAAGCTTGTTGAAAATGTCGAACTTCTGCGCAAATGCATATGCGTAGGTATTGGTACCTATGGCTGCTTCGCCCATCGGAAGCGTGGGATAATGGAAAAGAAGGTTTTCTTCCACGAAGGCCCTGTTCTTTTTCTCATCCTCATAATTGCCGCATGTATAATCAGCTATCTTTCCGTCCTTGATATCCAGTTTGATGTTTTTGAATTTTAAATCGTTTAAGAAAACTTCTTTTACATGCAATACACCGTCCGTCTTCTTAAGTACCGGTGATGTAAATACCTCTCCGAGAGGAATATTCACGTCGGCAAGACAGTTTTCGTAGGAAGTCTCTTTAGACGGATCGTTTAAAACAGCAAGCGTAACATTCAAATCCGTCAGGTTTCCGTTCATTCCCTGTACGTGAATGTAATCCGCCTTATCAAGAGTATCTATGATAGTCTGCTGAATCTTCTGATATTTTTCAACATCAAGAGTATTGATCTTGATTATCTCGGGAAGAATCTTTTCAAAATCTCCTATTGCGGGAATCGGCCATGCGATTATGGCAAAAGATCTTTCCTCTCTCTTAATGTATTCATTCGTAATCTCTGACGACCTCTTTCTGAAATCTCTGATAAGATCCTGTTTGTCGGCTTTATATCTGGGGGCATGGGCACTGTCCTTCGGAACAAAAGATTCCTCGCCGAAGATTTCCATGCATGCAGGTCCCGCCCACTCCGAAGCCTCTCTCTTCAGTGCTTCGTATGCTGCTTTTATTCCTTCCGTTCTTCTTGTAACAAGCTGACCGTCCAAAATAAGGGACATATCTTCTTTGTGATCCTCATCAAACTGGGGATTTGCAAGTCCGCCGTAATATCCGGCTTTAAAGATTCCGCTTCTTGAGAAAATATCATAGCCTGCACGGTAAATGACGCTCTCAAGTCCCATTTCCTTAAACTGCTTTGCTGCCTTTGCCGCAACTCTTTCAAATCCGAGACGGTATCTTAAGTTTACCGTTTTCTTCTTTGACATATCTTTCCTTGCAACTTCGAAACCTCTTTTAAAACCTTCCGTAAAAGTTTCGCTCATTTTTACGATCGTTTCCTCATCCAGAAGCGACATTGCCCTGAAAGTTTCAAGCTCGTTTTTGCCGACATATTCACCGAATGCATAAAGTGTTCTTTCGTCTGACAGATCATAATCGCTTAAAATCTTATTCGCATAAGCATTATCCAAAGTAAGCTGCTTTTTGATTCTTTTTAAAGATTCGTCTTCCGTATAATCGAATACATAGAAATATAAAATTTCCTTAAGAGTCTCGCTTTTTACCTCTTCTTTGTCGGCAAGTGCATTCTGAACGGCTGAATAAACTTCAAGAAAAAGTTCAAGACGTATAACGATTTCATCAATATCCTGTTCGAATACATATGGAATCATTCCGGTTATTTCCGCATAAAAAACACAGAGGAAGTTTCCGCATTCGCCAAACTTCTTTTCGCATACATCGTGATTAAGATACGAATTGTCATAATTCTTTTCAATGTCCCCATAGAGAAACTCATTTCTTAAAGCAAGTTCTTTTACATCCTTATTTCCTATGGGACCGTTCTTTTTAATATCCTCATATATTTCCGTAAGCCCTTTTGCATAAAGGCTTAATGACTCAAAAAAGGGACCATAAATGCCCAGTCCCTTTGATTCCGTTACAATTTCAGTTATTCTTTCTTTAGCTAAATTATATCTTTCTGTCACCTTTTTACCGTTTCCTTTCTTTATCCGATCATTCCCACTCCGTAAACATACATAATGAATAAAATATTAATCGCACTGATTAAAGTTCCGATGTGCGAAAAGATGTGATAAACATTTTTCTGAAAATAAGTACGAATCGACAGTCCGAGTGCAGTAAGCGAGAAAACAAGGCATAAAAGTGTCGTCAGACCGACTTTCAGTTCTATCTGCCCCGCAAGCTTAAACGACATGATAAGTGAGACAAGAAGCGCAACAAAAGAAATGAGCGAAAGTGAAACACTCATAACGGAAAACGGTGATATTTTCTTGTCGGTAAATTTGTAATTCGCGTTGGGTAATTTAAGCATTTCGTCTCACTTTTATTTCTTAAATCTTATTTTGCACCGTACTCTTCGTAGTATTTGTCGATTGCAGCCTTGATCTCGTCGTTAATGATGATCTCACCCTTAACTTCCTTGTTGTATAAAGCTTCGGTTACATCCTTCATCGATACGATAGCTGCGGTTTTGAATCCGTAAGCAGCCTCGATTTCTTCAAGCGCGCTCTTTTCAGTATTGAGACCTTTTTCCATTCTGTTAAGGCTTACGATAAGTCCCACGATCTTAACATCTGCCTGCGCCTTTAAGATGGGGAATGTTTCCTCTATAGACTTGCCTGATGTTGTAACATCCTCGATAATGATCAATCTGTCACCGTCGTTTAATTTCGAACCGAGTAAAATTCCGGTATCGCCGTGATCCTTAACTTCTTTTCTGTTGGAACAGTATCTTACTTCTTTTCCGTAAAGTTCGCTGTAAGCGATGGCTGTACATACGGAAAGAGGGATTCCTTTATATGCAGGTCCGAAAAGAACATCGAAATCATCTCCGTATGTATTATGAATAGCTTTTGCATAATACTCTCCGAGTTTCTTTAACTGATAACCGGTAACATATGCTCCGGCATTCATGAAGAAAGGCGACTTTCTTCCGCTCTTTAATGTAAAATCCCCGAATTTCAATACTTTGCTTTCTACCATAAATTCTACAAATTCTTTTTGATATGCGTCCATTTCGACCTCCGAATCAATTATTTTCTCAAACATACAAATTTTATCATAAGAAAGGGCAAAATTAAAGACACTAATCCATTTCCTTCATATTGGACATTAAATTGATAAAATCCTCTGTATATTGTATAATACAGAGTGATTGTTGCAAAAAAGTCATGTAACGAAACATACAATATACTACCGAAAAAGGAATCAGCATGAACGAAAAAATGGAAGTAAGACCGGAAAAAAAGAAAAAAAGAAAAAGTACCGCAGGTTATGTGGTTGCAATAGTGATGTTAAGTCTCATTACACTCACATCCCTGCTTGTTGCATATGAGTCCGTAAAACTTTACAGGGACTCGATCAGGGAAGAAACAGAAACCGTGCCTGAAATCACCTATACTCAGGCTCAGGTTGACGAAATGCTTCAGAACGAAAGATCAGCCGCCGCTGAGGAAGCCCTGTTTGATTACAGAAAAGAATTAAAGGAAACAGCCGAAAACAGCAACGGAATCGTAAGCATGTTAAGAAAAATGTATCCCGAGTATTTCGTATATTACAATTCCAATCATTATGAATTCGTTGAAATAGACGAAACCATTCCCGCTGCTAATTTTGCAAACGAAAATATCATTTCAAGCGAAGGATTTCTCGAATACAAAGTCGACGGCGAAACACAGTCGATCAAAGGTATCGACGTTTCCAAATTCCAGGGCGATGTCGACTGGCAGAAAGTTGCGGATTCCGGAGTTAAATACGTAATGTTAAGACTCGGGCTTCGCGGATACGAAACAGGCAAGCTTGTCATGGACGAAAACTTCGAGACAAATATCCGTGGCGCCCTTGATGCAGGTCTTGAAGTCGGTGTGTATTTCTTTACCCAGGCGATCAATCCTGCCGAAGCAAGAGAAGAAGCCGAATACGTACTCAACGCTCTCGAGGGATACAATATCACCTATCCCGTTGCCATTGACGTTGAAGACCTTTATAACGAAAAAGCAAGAAGTTACAATCAGTCGAAAGAATCCAGAACCGAATGCGCGATAGCATTTATGGATACCGTAAAAAAAGCAGGCTACACACCCGCTGTTTACGGAAACTTAAATACATTTACAAAACTTTTGGAAATAAACAAACTCGGCGATTACGACAAATGGTTCGCCCTCTACGATACTCAGATTTATTTCCCTTATGAAATAACCATCTGGCAGTATTCCGACAAGGGAAGTGTCGACGGAATCGAGGGCGATGTTGATTTAAACATCACATTTCCCAAAAGCAGTAAAGAAACGGAGTAATTATGGAATACGTTAAAAGCGAAACAAAACATGTAAAAACTGCATACAGTTCGCTGACAATATCCGGAATATCAATGGTTTCGGCTTTGTTAAATGTTTTCTTTTTACCTTTTATCCTTTCTCCCATTGCGATGATTCTTTCGCATCTTTCGAAAGGAAGACTTAAAACAAAACATGTTACAGCGAAGGCTTCGATGCTGGTAGCAATCCTTGCCATCATCATCAACTGCCTTCTCATCGGACTCAATGTATACAGATTCAAATACGATGCGGGTTACCGCGCAAAACTCGACCAGGTAACAAGAATGTATTATGGCGTATCATTTGACGAATATATGAATGAAGCCATGAAAAATCTCGGAATAGCAATTAAAGAAGCAGAATAATCTGATAAAAGGATAATAATATGAGCGCCACACCGTTCACTTCGTTAAACAACAAAGAAATACGTGCATATGCACGCGAAAGACTTCTCGGGAATATGTTTATCCCCGTTATGATCACCATCTTCGTTTACAGTACAAGATTTACTTTCGAAATGGTTTTGTCTCTCGGAGTATTGGGAAGGGATCTTTTTTCCTTCTTCTTTTACATTGCTCTTTTTATCGTAGTGAATTCAATCTGGGGTATAATAAAATATGGAATCTGCAATTTCTACCTTTCTTTCATTACAGGTAAAAATGCAAACCCCATCAGAATTCTTTCAGGATTCAGACAGTCAACCGAAGTAATTATCTGCGCATCCTTGTTTTTAACCGTTATTAACGTAATACTTATGCTTCCGTATCTTATTTATACTTTCTTCTTTTCACCGAATAACTATTTAGGACTCGGAGTAAGTTTTCTTCTGCTTCTCGTGGCAAATCTTTTCTCTTTGCTTATAGAATCCTATCTTGCTCCTCTATATTTCGTAATATGCGATTATCCGGGAATGCGTCTTACAATGGTTATAATAATGACATTGTCATTAATGAATACAAGGAATTTTTTCAAATACCTTTTCCTTCAGATATCATTTATTCCTTTATACATTCTCGGAATGATATCATGCGGAATAGGTCTTCTCTGGGTAACGCCCTACGTAAATACCTCGTATGCATATTTCTACGAGAATCTATGCTTATCCTATAAGCCTGAAGGCGAAAATTAAACGTTCTCGTTTGAAGTTTCTTCGCCGAGGCTCTTCCACTTTAAGTAAGCATTTATAAATGGATCAAGATCTCCGTCAAGCACTGCACCCGCATTGCCTGATTCTTCGTTTGTTCTTAAATCTTTTACCATGGTATAAGGCTGAAGTACATAGGATCTTATCTGGCTTCCGAAGCCGTTTTCCATTACTTCTCCTCTGATATCGTCAAGCTTGGCCGCATTTGCTTCTTCCATGAGAATAAGCAGCTTTGCTTTGAGCATCTGCATGGCCTTATCCTTGTTCTGGAACTGACTTCTCTCATTCTGGCACTGTACAACAACACCTGTGGGAATATGAGTAATTCTAACTGCAGAAGATGTTTTGTTAATGTGCTGTCCGCCGGCACCCGAAGAACGATATGTGTCGATCTTTAAATCATCGGGATTAATCTCAACGGTATTGTCATCTTCAAGTTCAGGCATTACATCAAGAGATGCAAATGAAGTCTGTCTCTTGCCCTGAGCGTTAAAAGGTGAAATACGTACAAGTCTATGTACTCCCTTTTCTCCTTTAAGATAACCGTATGCATTCGGACCGTTAACCTGCCATGCAACGGATTTGATGCCTGCTTCATCTCCTTCGAGATAATCCAGAACTTCTACCTTGAAACCTTTCTTTTCAGCCCATCTTGTATACATTCTGTAAAGAATGCTTACCCAGTCGCAGCTTTCGGTTCCTCCTGCTCCGGCATTTAATCTCAAAATTGCGTTGCAGGAATCATGTTCTCCTGAAAGAAGCATGGAAATACGCATGTCTTCGAGTTTGTTTTTGAATTCTTCGAATTCTTTTACAATATCTTCCTCGAGACCTTCATCGTCTTCCGCCAGATCGATAAGATCCAGAATATCCTGAAACTGACCTTCCAGATTTCTTACATCGCTTATGGTATTTTTATAAAACTTGCATTCCGTACTTAACTTATTCGCTCTGTCGACATCATTCCAGAAAGTTGGCTCCTGCATTTCCCTTTCGATCTCGGATACCCTCTCTTCTTTTCTTTCTATGTCGCATGATAATTTAACCTGAGTCAGATTATCTTTAAGCGAAAGCAATTCGGTTTTAATATTATCCAAAAGTACCACTTAACTTACCTCACTATTTGTCGTCCCTTATCCAGACTCTGGTCTTGGGCGCGGCACTCGTAGCCTTACCGTTATCGGATTTAAAGACTTTTTCGTTATTTGTATTCTGTGCTTTGTTTTCTGTTTTTTCTCTGAAGTAAATATTCTTTGCCGCATCTTCGGGTTTTCTCTCAAAGGTTCTGACTTTGGGCTGAGGATTATTTTCTTCCGCTGAGAATCTGTTCTTATTAAGTGAAGAGAACGAATTTGTTCCCGAAGCCGAAGCGGCAGGCTGATTCGGTTGAGCCGGTTTGCTCTGCTGCGGTACAGTCTGTGTTTTCGTAACCGCAGAAGTACCTGCTGCAGGTTTACTCTTCGTATTTCCTACAGACATATTGATAATTTCAGACTTCTCAGATTCCGAAGGTTCTTCTTTCGAAGTTTCTTCTTTGAGAATTCTGGCCTCTTCTTTTCTCTTCTTTGCCTCGTTTTCGCTCTTGTTCTTTGCTCTCTTTGCAGCAATCTTGTCAACAAATGAAAGCGACAGGTGGAATCTTCTTACAGCGATGTCAATAAGGAATAACAGTGATGCGATTATAAGAAGCGGGATCCATAAATTGAAACGTGCTTTTACAAATTCCGGATTGATCTTAAATACCTCCTTCGGATTCTCGATAAACTGCGCGCCGGTACTTGCGGCAAATTCATCAAGAAGCGTATTGTCCGGATAGAAAATATATTCAAGCGAATACTGCATTATGGCTGCAGTATTGATCGAACTTACGATTTCTTCCTTATCCTGCTGCTGAACGTTAATCGTATAAATACCGGTTTCTTTGGTGTCTATCTGCGCACTGTATTCACCGGGCTTTACCGCATCAAGTTCTATCTCACTAGAGTTGCCGTTTTCATCGTAAACCGTGGCATAAACTTTGGTATCTGCCGAATACTCTTCGGTTGTATAGGTTACTACGGCTTTGTTGCCCTTTTGTTCAACATTTGCATAAGTACCTTCCATACCGTTGTCTTCGCTCAGGATCTTCATGATATTATGCCATAAAAGCGTAGTATTCTCCCAGTTAGAATATTCCGCCGACCATTCGCCCGAAATGTCCGATGTCCAGGCAACCGTTTTGCCGAGTCCATACTGCCAATAAGACAGTATCGGGTCATTCTGGAACGATTCGAGAAGATCTATAGACCTCTCTTTCTTGGTAGTGGCCACATATCCGTAAAGATCCGGCATACCATCTGCCGCAACTTCTCTGATTATCTTATCGTTACTTGTTACTGTAGGTGAAAATACTTCTTCAACAATATACGTATTTGAAGCAAGGAATACTTCCTGTGCGAAAATACGGGGCAAATCGGTATTTTCGTCAGAATAGAAAATACGTCCGTTTCCTTTTGTGGCAAGGTCTTCAAGAAGCTGATCGTTACATCCGCTTCCGACAGCAACACATGAAAGTGTAATACCGGCTGAATTCATAATGTTAAGAAGCTGATCGTAGCCCGTATTATAATCCTGTCCGTCTGTAAGAAGAACAATATGCTTTATGGCTGCATTACACTTGTTTATATCATTTACGGCTGCTTCAAGAGCGGGATAAATACTTGTTCCGCCACCGCTCGGGATACCGTAAATCTTTCTTTGTATATCTTCCTTGTTATCAACATTCTGAATAGGAACAACTCTTGTATACATATCATCAAAAGCGATAACCCCTACATAGTCCGTGGGTCTTAAATAGTCTACAGCAGCTGCCGCAGACTGCTTTGCAAGATCAAGATATGTAATAACGGAACCGTCATCCATCGAACCCGAATGGTCTATAACCATTACCATGGCCATGCTCGGAACTTCGTTTTCACCGTTAATATCCATATATACGGGTGACATTTCTTCAAGAACCGTATCCTTGTATCCGCCAAGAGCAAATGACTGTGAACCGCCTGTCATAATAAGACCGCCGCCGTTATTTTTTACAAATTCATCAAGAAGGTCGGGGAATTCTTCTCTTAAATCCCCCCTGAAAACATCGACCAAAGCCACGGAAGAATACTGCATAAGCGAAGGCATATCCGTGGGAACGGTTCCGGGGGATGCCAAATCATACTCGATTCCGATGGAATCAAGTACATTTCTGAAGTTTTTCGAATTGCCCTGCGTTCCTTCAACAATAAGAACCGGAAGCTGGGTTTCGATATTTGTATAAGCCGAGAATTCGTTGTTTACGGTAATTGTATCTTTCTTGGATTCAACAACTACTTTATATGTCTTTAAACCTTCATTTGACTGGGTATCAACGAAAATAAGCTGGTTGGTACCTTTCTGAAGATGAACTTCCTGTTCGCCCTTAAGTGTACGACCTGCATAAAGTTTAACCACAGCATCACATGCAACATTGCTTTCGACTTCAACTTCGATGTTAAAGTTCTCTCCGAGACCGACCTGATTGGGAATGGACATATCGGATACATATACTTCATCCGATACATCTTCTTCAAGTTCTTTAATCTCAAATACACATCCGCTGGCAATAACGTCTGCAGCCGCACTCTTTAAAGCACCCTCGTTTTCGTTTCCGTCTGTAATCAGCACGATTCTTGAAGCCGAATCGGAAGGAAGCTGTGTAACGGCAAGCTTTACCGCTTCTTCAAGGTTGGTAGCACCGGTATTGACATCCGTCTGGAATTGACTGAATGCAACATCCTGAGAAATAAACTGTTCTACTCTCGAATCCTCACCGAAGGCAATAACGCCGATATAATCATTCTTTTTCTTGTCTTTTACGGCTTCATTTACAAAAGTGATAAGTTCGTTTCGCTTGTCTCTGACCGAATCGGAAACATCGACCAGAAAGATTGTTGTAGTATTCCTTCCCGTAAATTTAAGGCTGAATCCCGCCAATGCAAAAATCAGCGCCAGAAACAAAAATGCTCTTATCGCTATCTGTCCGATTTTGGACCCTTTTTCTCTTGTAAACATGAAATGCTGCGTAATGATCAAAAATAAAGCAGCAACGGGTATCAGTAAAAGATACCACGGATTTTCAAACGAAATACTCATAATTATCCTCGATTACCTTCTGAGACTGAGAACCCATTCCAAAGCAAGCAGAACAAGTGCCAGAAGAATAATAAAATTACGCAAATTGAATATGCCTTTTACTTCCGTAACAATATTTTCATCGGAAGAAGCATACATCGAAGGATGCATATCTATCTTACTCTCCGATGTCGGGAAGTTAACCACAAAAGAATCCTCTCTGGGATTGCCTTCCACAGTCTGTGAAATCTGATATACGCCAAACTGTTCGGTATCGGTAAAATTGTATCGATAATCCGTAAGTCCCACAGTATCACCCGAAGGTTTTACAACTTTGGGAAGATCTCCGTCGGCGTTGGCATTTATGGCTACACCGTCACCGCTTTGGAATACGCGGTTTGCCAGGATACCTGAATTGGAACACTCATTGATGAGGTTATATATAAGAAGCGGGAATTCCATATAAAGAGGGAAATCCGAGTTATGAATGTTGAAACCGAACATTGCATACTTTCTTCCTTCTTTTTCAGAAAGAAAAGCTACACATCCGTCATCCGAACCGTCTTCCGCATATGCTTCAAGGAATGCCTGACCGTACTCGGGAACCTTATATGAATAAGTCTTGGCAACCACAAAATCGATACCTTCAAGGTACTGAGTGGTTTTGGATTCAACACCAAGTATTCTTCGCATATCGTCATAGTACTCATCCACTGTGGCGATTTCATCGCATTCGCATCCGAATGTAATAATGTTTCCGTGATCCGGAAGCTGTGCGGGAAGCATGCTGTCAAATATGTAAATATCATATTTCTGTTTTGCAAACTCACTGAAATTCTCTATATCTTTCGATGTCGTTACAGCCACATTTGGAAGAAGTTCAAGAGCATTGGTCAGATATACGTTTGCATTAGTCATAAGCAGAATCCTGCATTCACTCGATTCGGAAAGGATATCGTAACAGATATTATCCGCATCGAGAGCATCCTTGCCGGAAATCTGAACATAGTATGCCGTACTCATAAGTTTTGCATCTTCAAAGAATACTATTTCCGACGAGTTTGCATCTATTTCAACTTCTTTTGTTTCGATTAAAACGTCATTCTGATAAATGGAAACGTCTCTCTTGACTTTTTCCTTGCCCGAATTTGTTAACTTAACAAGAATATCAAGTCGGTCTTCTTTATATCCGTGGCTGACATAATCGATGGAAACATTGTCTCTTTCAGAGAAAACATCAACAACGGTTGCATCGAGCGAATCCACGTCAACAGTCGAGTCCGTAATGACAAGTGTCTGAAGTCCCTTGGAATCCAAAGCAAGCGCTTGTGCCATCTCGACACCTTCGGTGGCATCTCCGCTGAAATTGGAAGCTTTGATATTCTTTATCTGATCGATTACTTCGTTTTTGTTCTGTACCTTACTGGTTAAAAGAATCGCATTCTTGTCGGAAGTGATAACGGATATTTCCGTGCCCATTCTTAAATTTCTGACATAACTTACCGCTTCTTCCTTAGCCTTGTCGATTCTTGACTGATTATCGTCATACATGTAATTCATGCTGGCAGAAGTATCAATTACAACACAGGCTTTTCCAGTAGAAACAAGACTCGACAGAAAATACGGACTCATAAGTGCCACAATGAGCACCAGAAGCGTAATAATCTGAAGAATCATCAGCCAGTTCTTTTTTAATTTTTCCCATGGTGTATTGGCCCTGTCGTTTCTGACCATCTCGCTCCATAAGAAAAGAGATGCGACTTTCTGATCCTTGGCTTTCTGCTTGAGGATGTACATAATAATGATTACCGGTACAAGCAGAACAAAAGCCAGCGGCCATAAATGAGTGAATTTCATTTTTATATTTTCCTAAACCTTTTTTGCAAGTTTTGCGAGCGACGAGAAGAAAAGGGAATCGCATGAATCCGATGAATTGACACGAATATACGTTACCGCGTATCTTTTGCACATCGTTTCGGTTTCATTCAGAAATCTGTTAAGCGAATCCTTGTAGGTTTTTACCGCTGCCGCCGAAAATGATACTCTGAGACTGCCGATCGTTTCGGAATCCTGCAGATTCAAAGTACCCTCATATCTCGGATCAAGTTCTTCATCCGAGAGAACGTGAATTAAAACCACATCCTGTTTTTTGTATTTAAGATACTTGATCACTTCATCGAGTTCATCCGTATATCCGTCTGTGATGAGAAACGAAAGACCTCTGTTTTTGAATTCTTTTTCCTTAATGCTCTTAAAAAGATCATTGCTTCCTCCCATCGGAGTTTCTTCAAGGAACTTAATGCAGCGGATAAACGCCTGCATTCCGGAATAACTTCCCGCAGTAACAACATGGTTATCCTTAAGCGTATTAATATAGAGTCTGTCTCCGTTTTCAAGAACGATGTAGGAAAGCGCCCCCGCTATTCTTTTGGCACAGACTTCCTTGGATTTCTCTCCGAATTTCATTGACTCGGAACAGTCCATGAAAATCTGGAAAACACCTTCCTTCTCTTCCATGAAAAGTTTGACAAACAGCTTGTCAAAACGGCCGTATGCATTCCAGTCTATCCTTCGGATGTCATCACCGATCATATATTCTCTGAAGTCCGAAAATTCAACACTGTTACCTTTTGAATTACTCTTTCTTCCGCCGGCCTGACCACTCGCGATATTTAAAGCAATGCTCATACGGAGTGTATGAAGTTTTTCGTAAAACTCACTGTTAAATATCTGTTCCATCAATTTATTCCTTAGGGATGCTTGAAATAATCTTCTTAACTATCTGATCCGTGGTAATGCCTTCCGCAAGCGCTTCGAACGAAAGAGTAACTCTGTGACGAAGTGCGGGAAGAGCAACAGCTTCAACATCTTCAAAAGATACATTGTATCTTCCTTCAAACATTGCTTTTGCTCTGGCTGTTCTGAAAATAGCCTGAGCTGCTCTGGGTGAAGCTCCGCATGAGATGTACTTCTTGGCAATCTCATTTGCTCCGGGAACTTCGGGATGAGTGCTGATAACAAGTCGAAGTGCGAATGCCTCAACTTCTTCTGCCATTGGTATTTCATTTATGTACTGTCTTATACTCATAATGTCATCACCGCTTAAAACATGGTTGAGTTCAACCTGCTTGTTGGTAACGGTAATATCCATAATCTGCTTTAATTCGGCAAAGGTAGGGAAATCCACCTGTATTTTAAAGAGGAAACGGTCTAACTGAGCTTCAGGCAAAGGATATGTACCTTCGTTTTCGATCGGGTTCTGTGTGGCAAGAACCATAAAAGGCTCAGGAAGTGAATATGTATTGTTACCTACGGTTACTGTGTGTTCCTGCATCGCTTCAAGCAATGCTGACTGTGTTTTGGGTGTAGCACGGTTAATTTCATCTGCAAGAAGAAGGTTTGCAAATACAGGTCCGGGCTGGAATTCAAACTCGTTCCTTCCTTCCTTCTTAACAATGATATCTGTACCTGTAACATCCGCAGGCATAAGGTCAGGAGTAAACTGAATTCTGGAGAAGTCAAGTGCACAAACCTGTGCAAGTGCTTTAACCAGCTGTGTTTTTCCAAGACCGGGAACACCTTCGAGAAGAACATTACCGCCTGCCACAAGTGATAAAAGGACCTGTCGAACAACTTCTTTCTGTCCGATAATTGCCTTTCCGATTTCCGCTTCGGCATTATTCATCTTGGAAATCATGTCTTTTAATTCCTGTTCGCTTATGTTCATTTTAGTTTCCTCATCTTTCGTCTTCTACAAATTAATTATTTAATTTCGAGAAATAATTCTTAACAAAATCTTTCATGGTATCGGGTATTCTGCTCTGCTCTATGTTGTTATAAGCATTCTTAGAATAATTACCAATAATCTGATTGTTATAGGTTTTTTTACCTGACCACTTATAAGGGCTGTCGGATGTTATCATGTTTGATTCGCCGTTAGAATTATAAGCACCGGTTATTTTTTCATTGGGATCTGCATACTGAGTGAAAAGAGTTTCATTTCCGTTTTCATCGAAATAATCCTCTTCCTGTCCGACCTTGGAACCGTTATACCAGCCGCCTCCGCCGCCGTTTCCACTCTGGCCGCCCTGCTGACCACCCTGCTGACCGCCCTGCTGTCCGCCCTGCTGACCACCTTGCTGTCCGCCCTGCTGACCGCCTTGCTGGCCGCCCTGCTGACCGCCCTGCTGGCCACCTTGCTGTCCGCCTTGCTGGCCACCCTGCTGACCGCCTTGCTGGCCGCCCTGCTGTCCACCTTGCTGACCTCCTTGTTGGCCGCCCTGCTGACCGCCCTGCTGACCGCCTTGCTGTCCGCCTTGCTGGCCACCCTGCTGACCACCTTGCTGGCCGCCCTGCTGACCGTCCTGCTGTCCGCCTTGTTGGCCGCCTTGCTGGCCACCCTGCTGGCCGTTATCAGGGTTTCCGGGAACTCCGATCTGAGGATTAGGATTATTTATATAGGGTTCAAGCTGCTGTTGTGCCTGATCGGAAGTTTCGTTTGAAATCTCGCCGTTTTCTTCGAGTTCCTTCTGCATCTGTTCAGCTGTATTCTGAAGTTCTTCATCCTGATTCTGCTTTGCGAGTTCTTCAAGCTGTTTTGCTATATCTTCCTGATCCTTGATATCAAGTTTTTCATCTTCATTCTTTTCAAGAGCATTCTGAATTGCTGCCGCTTCGTTTTTGTTTGCATCAGGAGCAGTTTCGCCGATATAATCGTAAATCTTGTTTGTAAAACGCTCTTTTATTTTATCAACTTCAGGTGAAGTTTCGCTTTCCTTTAACTCCTGCTTTGCCTCATCGAGCATTTCATCGAGTTTCTGGATGTCTTCCATCGGCAAATCATGATTTTCTTTGATTTCCGCTACAAGATCTTCGAGTTCTTTCTCTGCCTCCTTCTTTTCTTCGGAAAGAATATGATTTTCTTCGGCAATATCCTTTGCCTTGGCAGGCATCATAGCTGTTGTAAGAACAAAGAGCGAGCTTAAAAACAGGAAAAGGAATAAAAGCTTGTTTATCTTCATGGGGAAGAGCTTCTTCATGGAAATATTGGATGTCTTAATAAGAGTATCCTGCTTCTGAAGACTGGAAAACATATCTTCTTTGCCTCTTAACTCCATCGAAGTCGTAACTCTTTCGTTAAATCCTTTCGAGTCAAGCTTTAATGCCGCTTCTTTCATCGAAGGGTATCTTAAAATCGTGATAATCACGCCTGCGATGATCGTTGCCATGCAAAGCGCAATTCCGACAACCATCGCTCCGTAGAACGGAACAAAGAGGGAAATCAATTGCATGATACCCCACAGCGTAAGCCCTATGATAATCGATAGAAGCAATGACTTATAGAATTTAATTCTGCAAAGTCTGGTTCTTGCTCTTTTAACCAAATTGTATATTTTTCTGTCAATTTCCATACCTTTTACCCGTTATTCCTTATAAAAATTCCCAGATTAAAAGTTTCTTCTGCCGGTATTTTTATTCACCGGCTTTTGGTCTTTTTCAAAACCTTCTATAAATAAAGCACAAACCAAATTAGTTTTCTGTTCCTGCATTCTCATTTGCCACAGGTGTTGCATTAACGTTCTCTGCTGCTACAGGTGTTATCGGCGCACTCTCATTTACTATCGGAGTGCTCTCATTTACTACCGGAGTGCTCTCATTTACTGCCGGAGTGCTCTCTGCTGCTACAGGTTCTGCCGGTGTTGAAGGCACAGTTTCCGTTACCGTCGAAGCAGCATTAGCACTTTCTGCAGCCGCATTTACCGTATTAATCGGAACATCGTTTACACTTGCTGCAGGTGTACTCTCTGCCACTACAGGTTCTGCTGATGCTGAAGATGCAGTATTTGCAGGTTTTTTAGCTGCCACAGCTTTCTTCTCACTTTTGTTTCTGCCTTTTACAGGATTAAGGAAGAATGCTGAAATTCTCAAATTGATAAATGTAAATAAAAGCATCTCGATCATGGAAATCGGAGTCCACAAATTTACCATGATGTTTTTATCTGTGAAATGAGGCATAATATCCGTTCCGCAGATAGTGATCATTCCCTTAACCGAACCCAGATCCGAGAAGTCATATCCGATCGTATGACCTATGCAGTCAAACAGCATAAGCAAAGGATTGAATGTTCCTGTCATTACAAGAAAATCACCATTAATGAAATCCTTTGTGATTATATTTGAAAAATAGGTTGTATCGTAATATAAGTAATCGTTAAGTGACTTAACTATTCCAAGCAGTGTGAAAGGCATTGCGATCGTTACAGAAATATACAGCATAAGAACGATGTATGTAAGAATAACGGAAACAATTGTATTTTTCGTAAGCGATGAGAAAAATACGCCAAAGCTTGAAACAAACGCTATCAGTACAAACATCATTACGCCGACGTAAAACAACTGCAACAGTGAAATACCGCCGTAAATAAACACAAGTGCAAGAAGAGGGAATGTTGACAATACCATAAGTGAAAGGAACAAAACGCTTGATGAATATTTTCCTTTGATGATTTCCCATGTAGTCATTCTTGTGGTTAAAAGCACATCAAGAGTCTGCCGTTCTTTTTCCAGCGAAACACTTCCCGCTGTAATTGCCGGAGTTATAAGTAAAAGTATAAAGAACTCGGTATAAACCATCGCAATAAGATACCAGGCAAGAACACGATACGAACATGCATTGTTAAATACAGCTATGGCAATACCAAGGAAAAATCCGAGAGTTATTGGCAGAATGAAAAGATTAATAAGAAGCATTATGATCATAATCTTCGGTTTTTTCATATCTACCGTCATCTCTTTGTATAAAACGGCATTTCTTTTATTCTTTTTGGGTTTAGTCTCTGCTTTGCTCATTAGGCTCTCCTTTTTCCTTTTTCGGGACCGGCTGTAACTATCTGCATGAAAAGATTCTCCAAAGAACCTTCTTCCCTGTAAAAACTGTTAACGGTGATACCATTCGCAATAAGGCTCGATAACATCTGTCCTTCTTCTTCCTTATTTCCCGTAAATACAATCTTAAGAATGGAACCCTGTGCGGTAACTTTCTGCACAAAAGGATTTGTCTGAAGAATATCAAATACCTGATCGATCTGATTTTCATTTACCGTAACGTTAATCGGTGAAGACATTGCAGCTGCTCTGTGAATCTCTTCTATGCTGCCCTGCAAAACCAGATGTCCTCTGTCGATAATTCCTACCGAAGTACACATTTCCGCAAGTTCGGGAAGAATATGGGAAGAAATAATGATTGTTTTTCCCATGGATGAAAGGTTCTTGAGTATTTCCTTCAGTTCGTAACGCGCCTTCGGGTCAAGTCCGCTCGCAGGTTCATCGAGAAAGAGAATATCCGGATTGTGAACAAGTCCTCTGGCTAAGCAGAGTCTCTGCTTCATACCGCGGCTTAATCCGTTAACATCCGTATCCTTCTTATCCGACAGATTAACGAGTTCGAGAAGTTCTTCCGAAAGTTTGTCGGCTTCTTCATCATATATGCCGTAAGCACTGGCAAAAAAGTGAAGATATTCCCATGCGCTTAAACTCTTGTATACGCCGAAATAATCGGGTACATAACTTACTTTATCCGCAAGTGCCCTGTGATCTGACAAAAGATTTTTGCCATCAATTATTACTTCGCCGTGATCTGCCTTGAGAAGACCTACACAGATTCTCATTGTTGTGGTCTTTCCTGCACCGTTCGAACCGACAAATCCGAACAGTTCGCCCTGCTGAACATTAAGCGAAAAATCATTTAACGCATAAAATCTTCCGTATTTCTTGTATAAGTGTTTGATTTCAATCATCTTTTTTTACTCCGATATCTGGATTATCAGTTCGTTGCTTTCTTAATTTCACTGGCTGTCTTTGAAACATAAACTGCTTCGGTTTTCTTTAAATTGCAGTTCTTGTCGCTGATTACTTTTGCACCGATTTCGGATTTCGGGAATCCGACTACAATAATGTCATCATTTGAAATTGAATGATTGTATTCGCTCTCGATAAATGCTAAGATGGCTTTTCTCTTTCTTGCATCGGTGAAAGGCTTGTAAAGGTCACCCAAAAGCAGTCCGGCAACGATTTCTGCGCTCTTGTTATCCCAGTATCTGTCTTCGAGTTCATTTGAATAGGAAGTATAATACTTCTTTGACTCGCATTTTTTACCGGTCTTTAAAAGAACTGTTTCGCCTGCCTTTATTGAATCAAAGTAATAATATGTATATCCGTCATTGATATCAAAGTACTCTACCATAACATCCTGGATTACAGTCGAATAGTTGTTGGTAATGGTGATGTTGTCATCTGTTATTCCTATTACGCTGATATCTGTTTTGCTGTTAATCTCAAGTCCGCCGGGAGTGGAATATGCCGCTTCCGTCTTGAATCCTTCTTTTTCAAGCGCAACTTTGTTGGAAATAATACTTTCCATTGTGTCATAGCCCGAAGAGTACTTAACTGCATAAGTATCATAATCAACGTCGCTCTGATAGAAAGATGAATATCCGCCTGATGCATCGAAGTTACGATCGATATTTACATCATTTGAAAAATCAACTTTATATTCCTTGGCTTTCGGAACAACTACGCCGATATAATCAACCTCCTTTGTGAATCCTTTGTCCGGTTTCATGATGGAAGCTATGCTTACATTAAGTCTGATAACTTTTGTCGAAAAGCCTAGGCAGAATACCAGGATCGATACAGCTACGGCTGAAATCGGGTAAATCTTCCAGAGTGCGTATGTCTTTTTCTTTTTGTTCATTACAAGATAAAGAACAAGTATTGCAATAAAGTATCCGCCCAGAAGAATCGCATATATTATCATCGGAGGAAGCGGAGCCGAACTGATTGCGGATACAAGGTCTTCTTCCTGATATGTCGTGGATTTCGAGCTGAAATAATTAGGGCTGTAATTTGATGCATACTCCTCTGCTTTTTCAAGGAAATCGTTACCCACGATCATTTCTATCATATTTCTGATAACATCGGCGGCATAAGGTGTTTTGGGCAAAGGATTCTTGGTGAAATCCACTGCGCACAAAGCAACGTATCCGTAACCCACTTTTGTGATCTTTGCAAACGGACCGCTTTCCATCTGGATATACTCGGCAGTTGTATCAGATGCATCTATACCGCAGCAGTCAACATCTATCGAATATACGTCTTCCACATTGCTTGTACCGTTGCCGACGGATAAATCGGGACGAATATCCACTCCGTAATATGACCAATAGTAATAAAGATACAGGAAGTGATCGTAATATTCTTTGAAATCTTTTCCATAAAAATAATCAAAGTATTTTTCCACATCTGCTTCCGAGGGCTTTCCGAAGGAATCGTAAATATATCCTCTGGGATCGTAATCGTATAAACATATATATTCGTTATATGCCCTGGCGAGAAGTTCTTCTTCGGTATAATAATTGTAAAAATACGATTCAAGGAAAGAATACTCATCCGGATCTATTTTTCCGTATCTCTCATCATAATATTTGTAATGGAATTCCTGAGTGGAAGGATCCTGTTCAAAAGCATCATCCGCAAAAAGATACTTCTTGTCTTCTGCAATAACTACACCGTAAGGATCTACAAGATCTCCGTTATACTCGTGTGCTCCGAGATGGAAATAATAATCATTATATCCGTCGTTATCATAATCTTCGAAAGGAAATGTAAGATAAGAATCAGGTTCACGGTAACTGTTATAGAACTGATATGAAGTATTGCTGTTTACACCCGAACCGTTGTTGGCATTGCTGGCAAATCTGTTTGCAAGAGTTGAAACATACGAATAATCCCAGAAATCCATTCCCAGGGTTGACTTTTCGAGAGTACTCGAAGAAACCGTATCGTTGGTAATTTTTCCTTTAAGTCCGGATAATGTTTTGTTGGCTGTCGAACCTGTACCAATAATCAGAAATCCGCCGTTCTGAACCCATAAAGCAAGTGCTTCAACCTGCTCTTCGGTAAGAATGTCGGTTGAAAAATCAGTAATAAGCATTCCGTCAATCATCTCAAGAGCCGCTGCATCGGAAGGAAAATCCGAAGCATCAAACTCTATAAGCGAAATGGATTTTCCGGGCACACTTAAGAAGTTTTTTCTGTCCAGATAACCAAGCGCAGAAAAATCATCGGATAATACACCGATGTTAAAAGTATTGATATCGCTGAGCACGTTGATGTTCTGAAGTTCCGACCATACAACATTGTGTTTCTTGTCGGTAACACGAACATTGACAAACTTAGCAGGTGCCGGAACGCCGGCGATTATCTCCACGATTTTTGTTTCGTTCGCACCAAGTTTAAGTTCTTCCTCATACATAACGTTTTTGTTGCTCAAACCCGGAACTATCATCTGAATGTATCCTTCAAAATTTGAAGAATTCTTTCCGGTTATGGTGATCTTAAACGGTGCACTCTTCTGGAAATAAAGACTCTGTTTGTATCCCGAAACCAGATTAACTTCGAAATCATACGTTTGCTGTTTCGGAAACAGATTCCATCCGGGTAATGTGATGAACATCAACAAAACCGATAGTATGCACACTGCTCTCTTAAACGATTCTTTTTTCATTTTTTTCTCCGTTCTGCCTCAGTAAATGAAATGTAAATATGATTGAGTAATAATCGGAAAACCTCATATTACGATTTTTGTATTTTTAAAAAATCACACAAAGATTATTATATAATAATCCGAAACTAATTACAAATTTAACCGCAAAACCGGCTGATCAATATCTTCTGATTTCCCAGACAATACCGTCTTCGTCCTCAATCGGCGTAAGAACTGCCAGAAACTCCTCACCGGCAATAAAATCCTCATCATCGGCTACTCTGACCTTAATTTCTTCGCCGTTTAAAATAATCTGTGAAATACCGAGATTATTGTCTTTATGAGGATTGGCCAAGGTATAATTGTCAGCCGAACCGGGAGCCGTTTCCACTGTATCAAAACCTTTAACGACTACTTCTGCAATTTTCGTCTCAGAGTCAAAACTGTTGATACAAACGTAAACTTTCTGCGATTCTTCCAAAGAAATTTCGTCGCCTTCATATTTATCGGGTTCCGATTCTTCTGCCGGTGCAGTCGCCTCCGCGATTTCCGTTTCCGCATCATAATCATCATAAGACTTATTATCATCCCCTGCGGCAACCTTATTCTTTTCAAAACTGCCGGAATCAATGCTTTCCGCATCTTCCGTAGTTGTAGCAGCTTCACCCGAATTCGCAAAGGCTGCGGGTGCAGTTGAATCAGCCATCGTTGCGGCTGATTTGCTTCCTCCGCCCGATGCCATCCACAAAAACAGCGGAACAATCGCTATCATGAGGATTGCTGCCGACGGAATGCTTACAAACACCCATGCGGGAATTCTTTTGCTTTTTTTCTTTTTAACTTCTGCTTCTGCCTGTTTAAAATCTGTCACTTTGGCTTCAGCGTTAACTGTTTCTTTGGTATCTGCAGTAACTGCACTTGTTGTTACTGTACTTTTTTCTTCTTCAATGACATCTACAGCCGCTTCAATTCTGTCCCAGAGATCGGGCAGATCGTTCATCACGGCTTCTTTATATTCTTTTGTAAGATCTTTACTCATAGCCCAACCTCCTTAATTTATTTATCGCTTCCCGATAGCGCCACGTCACGGTGCCCATCGGTATTCCGAGCGACTCGGATATTTCGTTGAATGTCATGTCCGAGAGTATCTTCATGCTCACCACCTGCCGCTCGTTTTCGGACAGCGTGGCAAGCGCCTGCATTACGGTCATGTCATTAACTACCGTATCTTCAACCGAATCTTTCGATACCGGTTCTATTCCTTCTTCCGTAAAATCTTCTACGGGTATGCTTCTGGAATTCTTTCTTACGAAATCTATTGCCAGATTTCTGGCAATTGTCGCCAGAAACGTTTTATGCGAATCCTTCAGTTCCATCGTTCCTGCCATTGAGTACAGTTTAACAAAGAAGTCCTGAGTCAGATCTTCGGCATTCTCTTTCTGGTTAACAATTCCATAGATTATCGAATAAATATATCCCAGGTATTCATCATATATTTCTTTCAGACCGGATTTGTCCTTGGCTTTTATCCTGTTGATGCAGTCTGCAAATTGTTCCTGAGTCAAGTTTCCTCCTATCTCCACTAAAGATACGAACATGTTCGTGCTTTTTATGGAAAATTCTTAAAAATTTTTTATATTTTTACGGTTCTTTTCCGTAAATGATCGTATTGTTGTTCTTAACAACGATTCCGTCCTTATTCTTGTATGAATAATCGTTGGAAATGTTTATCTGTCCCCAGTCAGAAGGATGAAGCGCAAAGCTTAAGCTGAACTTGTCTCCTTTTTTAAGGACTTTGGAATCTCCTATAGTAATAACGCATTTTGAATCCGTATCCGTTCCGGACGCTGACGAAAATGTTCCGGTTACATTATCGAGTTTCACATAAGCGCCGTCTTTTGAATTGATCGCACTGTGATAATTGTCAAATGCATATGAAGAATTATTGTCAGCATTAAAGTAATAGATTATTTCAGTCTTTGACAGATCAAGTGCTTTATCGGATTTGTTGGTTATCTCAAGTGTGCCTGATACGCTGCTCTTTCCGTCGCCGGTATAATCCATCATGATTTCAATTTCCGAGTTGCCTTCCGTGAAACCGGCATCTTCGTTATTATTGTTATTATTGTTGTCATTATTATTATTGTTGTTATTATCGTTGTTGTCAGGATTGTTTCCGTTATTCTGATTGCTGTCCGTATTCGGCTTGTTTCCGGGTGTCGAAACGACAGCACCGGGCTTTCCGTTTCCTTCAGGTGTACGTCCGAACACAAGTGTTTCATTTTCAAAAAGCGCCATGTTTTCGGCAAGAGTAACATTTCCTGTCGAGAGTCCTTCATGGGAAGGATCGTTGGAATCATCCCAGACACCCTTGAGATTTCTCATTCTGACCTGAATTTCCTGTTTGTAATGTTCCTGACCGCCGGGATAAAGATTGCCGTCATCAAACACTATGGAAAGATAATAAATGTTTTTGCCCTCATTCCATGCCTTAAGTCCTTCACATCTTCCGGACTGCATGTAATTGGTGGTAATTTCTATATCCGAAGGGCTTCCGCCTGCTTCAACAACCTCTGTTAAATCCACAAAATATCTTAATTCGAGTTTTCCGGGTACTCTTGCGGGCCATGCCGAAATATTGTAAACATAGGCTTTTATTTCAACGAAATCATCTCCTGTGACATTAATTCCGCCATCCGCATATATTTCAAGTCCCGCTTCTTCAACCGCACCGAAATCTTTAATTGTCTGTCCTTTGTATTTCGAATAAAGATGAGCAAGAAGTCCGGTGAATCCAGCATTGTAATCACAGGCAACCTCATTTGTATTGTAATTGGATACCTCATCAGTATAATTATCCGAAGCATCGGGACCGCCAACAAGCGCCCCGTAAAGGATATGTCTCGCATCGCCGGGTTCGTTCATATTGTCGCAGTATGAGCCCTGTGCGGTTCTGTGATGAGGATGTACGGGATATTTGTCTCCATAACCGATTTCGTATGAAAAACCCGTATCGCCCAAAGCGTAATTGGCCTGACTTAAAGCAAAATCCTCATAAGCCTTTTTCTTTGAAGCATCGCATCCGTCCCAGTCAGCATATATCGAAGCTATAAATCCGGTTGTGGTCGCATATCTTAAGGATCCCCATGAATCGAGCCATGCAAGACCCTTCGGTGTGTAAGCGATCCTGTCGCCGTTTGTACCGACGCTCCACCAGTCAAGGTGCTTTTCAACCGCATTTTTGTATTTTGCATCTCCCGTTATCTTTGCAAGCACAACTGCTGCCCCAATGTGAACATCATCCCAGCACATTGACCAGTTATAATCCTGATTAGCGTTTGTATAATCGCTCTTTGCATTGGAAAGATAAGTTTCATCATTTGTGGCGGTAAAAAGCCATGCGCCCGCCCATGCAAGTTCATCGTAAAAACCGCTCCAGGAATTGTAAAATCCGTTTGCTTCCGTATAACCTGCATCGGATTTGGTATCTCTCGCAAATTTATATAGACTCTCCGCATGCTTTAAACATTCAGCCGAGTAAGCGGGATCTTCTTTTTCAAATATTATCGAGCAAAGAGCAAGTGATGCTGCCGTTTCGGCACATACGGCTGACCCGGGATTGGATCTTGTTACGCAGTAAGACGGTCTTTCCATTCTGTATTCAACCACTTCCGCGCTTCCCCAGAAAGTATGGTCCTGACTTCCGTTTCCCACCTGATAATAGTAAACTTCATCTTCAGGATGGCATTTGATAAAATAATCGTTTGCCCATTTTATATTGGAAAGAGCATATTCAAGCTGTCCCGATTCTTCATAGGCTTCTTTGTCCTCATATACGGACCATGCAAGTACTGAAGCCGTATATGACATTGGAAGATTGAATTTGACATTATCGCCGGCATCAACCCAGCCGCCTGTCAGATCAAGTCCCACATCTTTTCCGTCATTGAGACACGAATCACCTCTCCAGTTGCATCTTACCTTTTCAGGCAGATCGCCGACTCTTTGAAGTTCATAAAATAAAAGTGACTTCTGAAGTGCCTCGCCGTAATTATATTTCCCGGTTCCTTTCGTTCCCTCATAACCGCTTCCCTTCTGAGAAAGATTTCCGGTATCAAGCAAACCGTTGGCAGAAACATAATCGCTGACATCATTATTTACAGTATCAGAGGTGTCCTTGTTTCCGGACACCTCTCCCTCTGCATTATTAATGTTACCGTTACCATCGCTTTCGGTGACGGCAGTTGCAACATTTTCTTCCTTAAGTTTATTTCTCTTCTTTTCAGTAATGGCAATTCCGGCAATAAGGACTATTACTCCGAGAGCAATAAAAAGTCCTACGGGAATCGCGATCATAAAGAATTCTTTCAGAGTCTTTTTCCTGTCTTCCATGATTTTCCGTTCCTTTTTTATTTTGATTCTTCGAACTTCTTTCTGATGTTGTTGATGTCTTCGGTCGTTCCTCCGCCATCGTCCTTGGGATCTCTGAATTCTCCCTGCTCAACCAGTCTTAAGAAAGCATCCACAACATCTTCTGCAAGCTGTGTTCCGGATACTTCTTTGATAATGGAAACAACCTTATCGAAGTTCATTCGTTTTCTGTATGGTCTGTCTGAATACATGGCATCAAACGTATCCGCTACAGCGATAATCTGAGCAACTCTGGGAATCTTTTCTCCTTTAAGCCCTTCAGGATAACCGTGTCCGTCAGGTCTTTCATGATGATAATGCGCCCCGTGAGCAAGTTCAGGCATAATGCTTATATCTTTTAAAACATTATAACCGTAAGTCGAATGTGATTTGATAAGCGTAAACTCTTCATCCGTTAGTTTTCCTGCTTTGTTAAGGACTTCGGGCTTAATGGCAATCTTTCCTATATCATGCAAAAGAGCAATGTTATAATACTTCTCGATGGTTTCTTCATCATATCCGAGTTCGCGCGTAAGCAGTGCAGTATAATCTGCAACTCTGGTAGAATGGCCTTTCGTGTAACGGTCTTTCATATCTATCGTTCTCGCGAATGCTTCGGTCATCTCCCTGATGAACAGTTTGTTTTCATTCTGTTTCTTTACAAGAGCCTTGGTCTTGGCATTTACAGCTTTCTTTACAATAAGGAATACAAAAAGTCCGGCAACAATCAACATAGCGATCATGAATGTGATTTTTTCATAATATGCTTTTTCTTTGACGATCGTTACCTTAAGTTCATTGTCTCCTCTTCCCATGCTGTCATGGAGAATCATAACAAATTGATACGTTTTACCGCGCAAATTGGTGTAAGCAACCGGCTTGAACTCAGTTCTGTCTACGGTTGTTTCGCTCTTGTCGAATCCTTCAAGATAATAAGTTACTTTCGGGTTTACAAGCGAATAATTGAAAATATATCCGTAAACCGTAACCCTGTCGTTTTCGGCAGGTACAGTAATAACACCCTTTTCATCGGGATAAATGAATTCACCGTCAGCCTCTACATAAGGCACAGCCATTTTAACATTATCTATTTTTTCAAATTTATTTTCGATATTTACTTTTGCCACACCTGTAGAACCTGAAATATAAAGATCGCCGTTGTCCGACAGTTCACTATACGAATTTGGCGTGGTAACACAGGAAAGTCCGTTATGCATGCTGTAAAAAACAGGCTCTATGACTTCGTTTGCCAGCATCTGTTCTTCATCCACAACATACACACCGTTACTTGAAAGAACCCATATTTCCTCTTTTGAATTGATATATAAATCAAAGTTGTTTGAATAAGGGAATTTGTTTATGGTGACAATATTAAAACTCTCTGTCATGTATGAAATGGAGTTGCTGGTAACTATCCAGTAAAGTCTTTTTTTATCGTCTCTTTTTATTCGCATTACCACCTGCGACTGAAGTCCGTCTTCTTTCGCAAAATGTTTTACTTCATGCTCTTTAATAACGTACATACCCCCGCCGTTTGTTCCGACGATTATTTCATTGTTATAGCCTTCAACAACTGTTAGTATTTCTTCGTTTTCAAGTCCGTTTGTATCATCATAAACAGTGATATCTCCGTTATCGATAACGGCAACACCGCCGCTGCATGCACAAAGCATTCTTCCGTTTTTGCCTTCGTAGACGGTTCTTACGTTGTCCGAAGGCATACCGTTCTCTTCATTGTAGGAAGTAACCGCTCCATCATCGTATTTAATAAGCCCGAGGTCGCTGTATGTGGAAATCCACACCGCTCCATTGGAATCTCTTTTTATCGATCTGATCCTTACACCGTCGAGAAGCACAAGAAGATTCTTGATTTGAGAATATTTGTCCGGCACGTTATGCATTTCGTTTATTCTCATGAATTTGGCTCTGCTGCCGCCTTCTACCGCAACGAGTCCGGAATCCGAACCTATAAGAAGATAATTTTTGTATTTACAGGTTGTATTTACTACCTCTTCTTCAAGATCGTATTTGTCAAAAATATCGGTGAACTGATTCCTGACAATTTTCATAACGCCCTGTCTCGATGAAGTAAACCAGAGATTGCCCTCATAATCGGTAAGCATCTCGTCAATGGAATTGTTCATGGTAAGGTTATCGATTTTTCTGAATCCGGTATAATCCCTGATTCCTATTCCTTTGTCGGAACAGATCCAGAGTTTTTTATCGACATATTC
This sequence comes from Lachnospiraceae bacterium, assembly GCA_024684055.1. Classification (GTDB taxonomy): domain Bacteria; phylum Bacillota; class Clostridia; order Lachnospirales; family Lachnospiraceae; genus UBA3766. The sequence continues at coordinate 113,579 of JAIKXN010000023.1, forward strand.
CATGGAATTGATTCCGTTTAAAGGAGAAACGTCAATAAGTGTTTTGTCGGTCATTCCTTCGGCTAAATTACCGTAATAAACTTCCGAAGCGCTTGTTCCGATGTAAACATGTCCGGGATTTTTCGGATCGGGAAGAATGGAATGAATCTTGTTGATTCCGAGTCCCGATTTTGTATAGAATCCCGTAAGTTTTCCATTTTCAATCGTGAAAACCGAGCCGTCTTTTATAACACCGTATATAATACCTGTGTTTTCATCTTTTCTGATCTCTTCAATATATGCATCATTAAGCTGCGGCTCGTTGAACTGGCGAATTGTCATGTCTTCGCCCACCACGCCCATTCCGTGCGTGGTAGCCACATAAATATTTCCTTCGGCATCCTCTGTAATGCATCTTACCGAAAAAGACTGAAGTGTTCCGCCGTTGCTGAAAACCGTATACTTGCCTTTATCAAGTACCGCAAGACCGTTGTCATTTGTTCCGATCCATAATCTGTTTTTGCTGTCAACGTAAAGGCATACAACACTGGTAACGCCAGTGGTTGAATCCACTCTTTCGAATGTGTTTCCGTCATATCTGATAAGGCCGCTGTAACTGCCTATCCAGATGAAGCCTTCATCAGTTTCGGCTATGGCATTAGCTTCAGATGTTGGAAGGCCGTTGCTGTTATTATATAAAACTGCTGAATAACCTTCATTGTGTCCATTAAAATCAACACTTATTTCATCATAATCAACGCCCGAAAGATTCTCGCCATTGGCAATCAACGCGTCATGATATATAAAAGAAGAAACCGATATAAATCCTAAAACAAATAAAAGGACAAAACTAAATAAAGATTTAGCCTGTCCGTTTCGTTTCATTTTTGAAAATACGAAAATAAAATCCGATAAAACTCGTCTGTCAAGACACAATCCCCTATTTAACATTTTAATCATCTCCGTATTCAATTCCCTCTAAACACACTTACGAAAGATTATATCATATTATGGAAATATAAACAATTAAATGCTTTAGTGTCTTAAATCGCCTGTTTATCTTCTTTTTCGATACATTTTCACACAATTTCCTTAAAGTAATCCCTTACTTCAATAAGGTTTTTAAATACTTTGTGGCACTTCTTTTCTATTTCTTCATCAGGTCCGATCAGATCGGGCACCATTATCGGTTTTGCCTTAGCCGAAAAAGCCGCTCTGATACCGTTATAGGAATCCTCAATAATGTATGCGTTTGCACAATCAGCCCCCAGTTCTTCTGCCGCTTTAAGAAAAATATCGGGCTCCGGTTTTGATCTGCTTACCATGTCACCGCAGACTACAACCTGAAAATAGTCATATATCCCGGCATCTTTTAACTGTGCAACAACCGTCTGTTTTTTTGTGGAAGAAGCAAGAGCAACCTTAATGTTGTTTTCTTTTAAGAACGAGAGAAGTTCATGCACTCCCGGCTTCATCGGAAGTCTTCCGCCGTCATACTTCTCGTGGTATCTCTTTGAACAAAGTCCTTTATAATACTCATAATCAAAATCTTCGCCGTAAGTCTCCTTAAACAGTTTACAGGTAGCCTTATCGTTGATTCCGATACATTTGATCATTAGTTCTTCCATACCGGCAAGATTATATTCTGCGGCTATTTCTTCCCACAAATCGCATATTATCTTCTCGGAATCGAAAATGACTCCGTCCATGTCAAAAATAACTGTTTCTAACATTGTATTCTCTCCTGTTGAGTTTTCGCGTTTGTAAAATCAATATCCCAGATATTTTAAGAAACATTTGAGTCCCTCGTCAATATCTTTGTATGTTTTGTCAAAAACTCCCGTATACCAAGGATCCGCAATATCCCTCGGATGATCCGAAAAATCCAGAACCCTTTTTATCTTTCCTTCGGTATCCGGACCGGTAATTCTGGTCGTATTCTTAATATTCCAGCTCTCAGCACAGAGAATATAATCATAGTATCCGTAATCGGCTTTGGTAACCTGCACCGCCCTTTTTGAACTGAAGTCCGTATACGCTGTTTTACCTATACCGTGTCTTTTCAGTTCAGCTTGAGCGGGCGGATAGACCGTACTTCCCGTTCCATTCCATATTTCTTCGGTTGAAGTGGCTGCGGACGCAATATAAAAATCATCCTTTATGCCCATCTTTTCAACCATATCCTTCATCATAAACTCAGCCATCGGCGAACGACATATGTTGCCGTGGCATATGAAAAGTACCTTTATCATTTTTCGTATCCTTTACACTTCAGATTTTTTTCAATCGTAGTTTTGCTCATATATTTCATATCTCATCAATATTCGTAGGATTGATTTACTTTCCTAAGTGCAGCCACATAATCGCAGCCTTTTTCTTTCACATTTTCCGGATTTATAGGATAATGAACATTGTAAAGAATCCCTTTGTCTCCAAACATATCCTCCATATAATCCTTCTCTATATGCCCGCCTACGACTTCAAGGCAGATCATAACATGATCATCACCCGGTACAATTTCTTTCTCCCACAAATACCTACACTCAAGGTTCATGAAGCATTCAGCGACCATCGGCGCTTCTACCCATGAAGCTTTCTCCGCAGTAAGCCCTGACGAAGTTATCTCATCCGCCTCGAACTGATTGTTCTGTATCGTCTTCATGCAGGCTTCGTATAAATCAGATGACATGAAATTTAGCACTGCTACCTTCTTTTCATTTAAGCTTTGGTAAAGATGTCCTCTCTTATTCACGCTGCATAGAATCACGTAATACCCGCCTCCATGATTCGCACTCGTAAACCCTGCCCATGACTGCATCGTAGCATTTGGCTGGCCATTAGATTTATAGGTTGTGACAAGAAACATCGGTGTCGGTATTCCCATTATAAATTCTTTCCAATCAAATCCGAAGTTTTTTGCAAATTCTCCGTATGTCCCACTCATAGATTCAGGCATTTCTTTGTAGTGGTATTTCATCTTTTCCCTTCCCTCCTTACAAAAGCCAACATAAGAATTAACTTCAGTATAATTATATTGTTTGAGGGAGTATACCTCAATACGGATGATCATCCGAACACCTTGGCTTACTTGTAGATCAATAAGGAGAAAGACCATGCTTAGCGAAAGAGATGAACGCTGGAATACATTTATATCCGATGTGTGATTCAGAGATGAATCCACACTTTCTGATATTCAGAGAAAAGCGGTCTTGTGTTTCTGGTACGATGCCGAAATGAATAGCGGCGGTTTCAGCGGTTATTCAGATGTCTATCCTGATACGGATCTTAAAGAACTTGAAGACGCGTTGAGAGAAATAGCAAATGATGATTTTGCCGATAATCTGTGCAAAGCAATCAATGAAGGCAAAGACGACGGCTGGGAGAAAACCGACATGGCCTTCTACAATTAGAACCGTCTCTTACTACCTTTCTTGAGGCGTATGTTGAAGCAAACAAAGACGTGATTTTTGATTAAACGTGCGGATAATCGTGAATTTTAGAGACAAAAGAACATTGAACTGAACGCTGTAGGATAATCTTACGGCGTTTTGATTTTGGGAATCTCCGGAAAAACAGAAATGCGGTTAATATATTTGAAAAAGTTGACAGCGTGTCAGGATGAGTGTATTATACTGACATGATGTCAGTATTATTGCAAGGAGGACCATATGCCCAAAATCTCTCCGGAAACAGCTGAAGCACATAGAGAAGAAATTGTTGACGCCTGCGAGAAACTCTATCAGACAATGAGCTTCAAGGAGATAACTCTGCAGGAGATCAGTAAAGTAACCTCGTTCTCCAGACCGAC
>JAIKXN010000177.1 GCA_024684055.1 Lachnospiraceae bacterium
TCACGCCGTATTGCTTTGAAGCAGAGACCTACAGCGAATTCCTCAATCGTTACCTTGAGATCGTCCCCGGCGGGTCCTTCGGACTGCACAAAAAGGACCTTCTGTACAAAAAGAAACTCAGAAAATTCCTGGGGTACTGATCCCTCGGAATAGTGAAAAATAGTGTAAAAATAGTGAAAAAATAATGGAAATTTTGAAGGGATTTTGTTATAATTTCAATAAGATTTAATAACTGACAGGAGGGGTAAAATATGAAGACAATCAAGAAAATCATCGTTCTTATGCTTACACTTGTACTTGTAGCGGGGATGATCCCGGAGCGCAGCATGCAGGCAGCTTCAAAACCCGGCAAGCCCACCATATCTTTGAGTGCAGAGAAAAACGGAACTGCGATTAAGATAACCATCAGCAAAAACCTGAACGCACAGGGATACATCATATACATGAAGTCGGCTATCGACTTAAAATACAGAAAGATCAAGACTTTAAAGAAGGATGGAAGCGCGGAACGCAGCTATACCATAAAGAACCTCTCGGAAGGAACATACAGCTTTAAAGTAAAGGCTTATGTAAAGGATGGCGGAAAAACCGTAAAAAGTGCATACAGCAGTGCAAAGAAGATAACGCTTTCAAAAGAAAAGAAAGACGGCAGCTCGAAAATAACATCGGGGCTTGCGAAGCTAAAGAAAGGCGATACCTTCAAATTTGGTACATTTGAGCAGGACAATAATACCAAGAACGGAAAAGAAGCCATTGAATGGATAGTTCTCTCCAAAACGGATTCTGAGATTTTCGCTGTCAGCAAATATGCACTCGACAACAGGGCATATGATGAGAAAGGTGAAAAAATAACATGGGCTGACTGCACATTACGTAAGTGGCTGAACGGAGAATTTTATAATTCTGCATTCAGCGACACGGAAAAAAGCCTGATCAAGACAACTTCACTCAAGAATAATGACAATCCGCAATACGGTACTGAAGGCGGACAGGACACAAAGGATAAGATATTCTTATTATCGGTTGAAGATGTGACCAATCCGGCCTATGGGTTCAGCAGCAGTTATGACGAGGATAAAAACAGAAGATGCATACCTACCGTTTACGCAGAATCGAAAAGAGTGCTCCCGGACGGTACAACTCCGGAATATAACGGAAGCGCCGGCGATTGGTGGCTCCGCACTCCCGGATGCTTTAAAATGACAGCTGCAAACGTGATCGGCGCAGGCAGAGTCTTCATTGACGGTTACAGCGTAGACTTTGATATGGGATCTGTACGTCCCGCCATGTACATAAAACTGTAAAATCAATCACAGAACCGTCCCTGTGATTGAATAAGATAAAAACGTGAAAAACCGTGAAAAATCCAAACAGAAGTAAAAAATTAATGTCATTCTGAGCGAAAGCGAAGAATCTTCAAACCTCCGGTAAATCCGGAGGTTTTCACTATTTTAAGCCCATTTTAAGTTGAATACACGTCTATCGTTGAAGACGAATTAAGCATGGAGTACGAGGATGATTATTATGTCAGATCGGTCGAGATGCTGGAAAAGATGACGCATTGATTTCGCAATATATTTCGCAAGATATTCCGCAAAATATCAAATAAAATCGCAAAATGTCAAATTTATTTCGCAAAATATCATCCTAATATTGACATATTGCGAAATGGATGGTATTATTCTTTATGAAAAAAGAGTTTTATGAAACAATATTTTGCTTTTGAATGGCGAGGTGGTCACATATATGAAGAATTGCAAGGAGATGGCATTAGTTTGGGGGCTTTCGGTACGAACTATCAATAATCTATGTAAAAACGGAAAGATAGAAGGTGCGAAAAAAATCGGAAGAGAATGGCAGATCCCCGATGGTTCCCAAAAACCCGCGGATGGTCGGGTAATAAGCGGCATATATACAAAAAAAGAAAAATATAAAGAGAAAAAAGCACTCCCGGTCGGCATATCGGATTATATCCGTGCTCAGTCCGAATACTATTATGTGGATAAGACTTTATTGATCCGTGAATTTCTTGACCGTAAGCCTTTTGTATCATTATTCACCAGACCAAGACGTTTCGAAAAAACTTTGAACATGGATATGCTACGGGTATTCTTTGAAAAAACGGAAGAAGATACGAGAAGATACTTTTCGGATAAAGCAATCTGGAAATGCGGCCCGGAATATAGAGAGCATCAGGGGAAATATCCGGTGGTCTTCCT
>JAIKXN010000217.1 GCA_024684055.1 Lachnospiraceae bacterium
GTTTCGAGATCTTCGAAGGCCGGAAGTTACAATATTATGAAGGCTGAAAATCCCGTATGGATCTGTTCATTCGAATTTGAGTGAAATATGATTTAAGACTTATGATGCAGAAAAAAGACTCCTGCATGGAAATAACAAAACGTGATTTACCGTAGAATTATGAAGAAAATTATGATAGCTGCGCCTAAAAGCGGTAGCGGTAAAACGAGTGTTACCATCGCACTTTTAAAGGCGTTAAAAGAAAACGGAATAAAGACAGTATCCTTCAAATGCGGACCGGATTATATCGATCCTCTTTTTCACAGGGAAGTTCTGGGCATTACGTCCTATAATCTTGATACTTTTTTTACATCAGAAGAGAGCACAAAAGAAATCTTTGAGGAGCATTCAAAAGAAGCGGAAGTTTCCGTAATCGAAGGTGTTATGGGACTTTACGACGGACTCGGCGGCATAAGGGAAGAAGGTTCTTCATATCATCTTGCGAAGGTTACGGTAACACCGATTATTCTTGTCATCGATGCCAAGGGCATGGGAAAATCGCTTACAGCACTTATAAAAGGGTTTCTTGATTATGACAGCGAAAAACTCATTAAAGGAGTTATTTTAAATCGTATTTCAAAAGGTTTCTTTGAGACGATTTCCCCTGTCATAGAAGAGGAAACAGGAGTTAAAGTAATCGGGTTTTTGAAAGAAAGAAAAGACCTTGATATTCCTTCAAGACATTTGGGACTTTTTACACCTGATAATCTCGAGGGCACGGAAAAAATTATTGAAAACCTTTATAATGAATTTTGCGAAAACATCTCGCTTGAGAAAATACTTGAAATAGCATCGGAAAACGGATTAAATAAGGATTTTGTAGAGAAATATAAAGATACCGATAAACAGAATTGTGAAGAATTAAACAGTGAAGAAGAGATAAGAAAAGAAAAAAGCATTGATTTACAGAATAACGAAGAAGACGGTACTGTCATAAAGAATACAGGGAACAAATGCAAAATAGCGGTTGCAAAAGATGAGGCATTCTGCTTCCTTTATGAAGATAATCTTCGCATGCTTGAAAAGTACGGAGCGGAAATCGAATTCTTTTCACCTCTTTGTGATAAGGAAATTCCGAAAGATGCTGACGCTATTTTACTTCCCGGAGGTTATCCCGAAAACTATCTGGAAGAATTATGCAAAAACGAGACCATGCTTAAATCGATAAAAGATGTATTTGAAAATAAAATGCCGACCGTAGCGGAATGCGGTGGTTTTATGTATCTTCACGAAGGAATCGAAGATAAGGAAAAGAGATACTTTAAAACAGTGGGTGTTGTTGATTCGAAGTGTGTATTCACGTGCAAATCCGTCAGATTCGGATACATTGTGATTAATGAGAAAAATGCTTCGTTTCTTCCTGAAAATGAAAGTATTAAAGGGCATGAGTTTCATTACTATGACAGCGAAAAGAACGGGGATTCCTGCACGGCAACAAAGCCTGTTACAGGTAAGAGTTATGACTGCATTTTAACAGGCGATTTTTACTGGCTTGGATTTCCTCACCTTTATTATCCTTCGAATCCCGAATTTGCGAAGAATTTTGTATTGAAGGCTATCGCTTATAAGAATAAAAAAGAAAAAGTGTGAAAATATGAAAAACAGCTGCAGATTTTTTGAAAATAGAGAATGTGAATATTATCCGTGTCATGAGGGCATTGAGGAGATGAACTGCCTTTTTTGTTACTGTCCTTTATACAGACTTGAAAATTGTCCGGGCAATCCGACATTCAGGGAAAAGGACGGAAGGAAAATAAAAATATGCACGAACTGTACATTCCCTCACAGAGCGGAGAACTATGATAAGGTTATTGAGATTTTGAAGAAGTCTTAGCTTTATCAGATGCGTGAAGAAATGTAATAATCACGTTAATTCATAGAATTATAAGCAGTTTACCAAGATGTACAAAGTTGCAGATTAATAAATGCATAATAAATCAGATTATAAGAACGGCTGATTCCTTTATTGCAAAGGCTCTAAAGAAAGGCCGTTTTTTCTTTGTCTATCTTTACTTGTTGCTTAGGTTCTAAAATGATATAATATTAATTTGTAAGACTATAAGTTTTCGCTTGTGAAAATACACGGCGAAAGCGTTTT
>JAIKXN010000221.1 GCA_024684055.1 Lachnospiraceae bacterium
GAAATACTTTCGAATTCACACAGCTGAAAAAGCATATCTGACCGGGCAGCCCAGAGGTATTTTTACGGCAGTCTGGAGACTGGTTGATGAGAAGATCTTAACTGATGAAGAGACAAAAGAATATTGGAAAAACAGGGAATACTTTGAGGAAGTTTTGCCGGTACCGCCGTTTTATGATAAAGGCAATCCCGACGGTGCGGTTACCTGGTTTAAAGACACGGATGAAGGTAAACAGATTTATGCTCAGATGTCGTTTTACAGAGAGATGGCGTCAAAATACGGTGTTGAATTGTTTAAGACAGAGACAGAGGAAATTCCCGGCGAGATCATTTACGAGGACGAGTTTCAGATAGCCGTAAAAAACGTAAGGGAAGACATTGAAGTTACTGTAAAAAATGAAGGTTTTGTTTGGCCGGAACACAAAAACTGCATAGCGAATCTTCCTAATTCGATCCTTAAATATTTCAAAGCAGAAACTGTCGGCGACACGTTGCCTCTGGCAGACAAATATCTTGATAAAGAATACAAAAATGTGGTTGTGATCCTTTTGGACGGGATGGGCAAGGCGATAATCGAAAAAGAACTGAAAGAAGACGGAGCATTCAGGACACATCTTGCCGGAATTTATAATTCCACGTTTCTATCGACTACGGTTGCTGCCACAACATCGGTTTTGTCAGGCCTTCAACCCTGCGAACACGCCTGGCTCGGATGGGATAATTATTATCCTGCGGTAAATGAAAATGTTGAGGTGTTTACCAATTGCATACAGGGAAGCAAAGAACAGGCGGCTGATTACAATATTGCGTGGACTCTGACACCTTACGAAAATGTAATTACGAAGATAAAAAAGACAGGAACGGATGCATATCTCGTAGCTCCTTTTCTGGATAAAAACCTTATAAACATTCAGGAGATATTTTACAGCATTAAGAAACTTTGCAAAAAGCCTGAAAGAAAATACATTTACGCATACTGGAACGAACCTGATGGTCTTTTGCATAAACACGGCTCAGATTCAGACATCGTAAAAGAAGCTTTGACTGAAATGGAAAGTGAGATAGAAAGACTTGCAGGCGAACTTGAAGATACGCTGATCATCGTAACGGCTGATCACGGCCACATCGATAACGAAATTGCGGTTATTCAGGATTATCCGCAGATCGTCGACTGCCTCGAAAGACTGCCTTCGCTTGAACCGAGGGCATTAAATCTTTTTGTCAGGAAAGAAAAGGAGGAGTTTTTCAAAAACGAATTCAACAGACTGTTCGGAGATAAGTTTATGCTGATAACAATGAAAGAGGCATTGGACAGGGAGCTTTTCGGAGATAAGAAATATCACAAAGAGTTTCCCGGAATGCTCGGAAATTATCTTGCGATAGCAACAGACGATCTGTCCATATATTTTACCGATGAAATATGGCAGTCAATGCATGGAAGTCTGACAAAAGAAGAGATGCAGATACCGCTTATCGTGTTTGATTGAAAAGGCAGATGCTTATATGACGTTCTAAAAAAAATATAACAATATTTTAGAAAGTTATGTATAAAAATTTTTCTCTGTGCTATAATCAAAAAAACTGTGGGCTTTTTCGCAGTTTTAGAAAAAAACGGCTCTGAATATGCCGTGAAAAAAAGAGGAGAAAGATTTATGAAAACATGTCCTAATTGCGGTCAGAATGTTGAAGATTCTGCCACAACGTGCTCAAATTGCAATTATTCATTCGCAGGAACTTTTTCCACAGTCAGCGGAGATACCTACTTCGATGGTAAGGGACTTGAATATTTTGGTATCTGGATTGTAAACGTTCTGCTGATTATGGTTACTTGCGGAATCGCAATGCCCTGGGTTATTTGCAGAAACTTAAAATGGAAATACAGCCATACAATATTAAACGGCCGTCGCCTTATGTTTACAGGAACCGGCGGACAGTTGTTCCTTAAATATCTTTTATGGGCTTTGTTAACAACAATTACATTCGGTATTTACGGTATCTGGATGGCAATTGAACTTGAGAAATGGGAAATCGCGCATGTATGCTACGCAGACGCTCTCGGAGCACCCAATCAGGAATTCGCTAATTCATTCTATGACGGCAAACCTTTTGAAAGATTCGGATATTCTTTGTTATGCGGATTGATTGCAGCTGTTTCATTCGGTATCGCATTCCCCTGGGGCGAAAAATTCTTATTGGATTATGATCTGAAACATACTGTTGTTATGGGTAACCGTCTTGGTTACACAGGTACAGGCGGTGGACTTTTCGGAATTTACATTCTTGTATACCTTCTTAATTATGTAACATGCAGCATATTTACTCCCTGGGGAACCTGTATGATAAATAATTACGTTATCGGACACTATGTAATTACAGATCCCGCTGCATCATATACTTCATAAAGTAAAATTTTTACAGAGTGATTTAAAGGAACTGTCGTGATGATTTAATAATCTTTGTCGACAGTTCTTTTTTGTTTCATAAAAAAGACCGGGCACGAATCTGATTCTTTACTGTGTGTTAAAGAATAAATTAATCTCGAAGTTATATTGTGAATCGGAAGCAGCAAATGTTATATCGGAGAAACAGTGCGTTAAAGAATAAATTATTTCCGTAATTTTATTCCTGAATACGGAAATGTTTTCTGATAGCATTTTCCCAAAATAAATGTTAAGATAAACAAGGCATGTGATTTGTTCACATCAGTTAAATAGGTGAAAGACAGGGAAATACGCCTGACTTACTCTCGTGGGTCAGGCGTTTTAAAAAACCGGCGTCAAGTGCGGCTTTAAACAGCGTGCCGGGAAAAAGGTTCGATTGAACTTGAAATAATAAGGGGGAGAATATGGAAAATTCTGAAATCGGCAATTCGCCGGAAACACTCACAGAAAATAATTTAAGTACTGAAACTGTTGAAAATACTGTAACAGCAGAGGCACAGGAAACCGTGAAAGAAGAGGTAACAGAAACAGGCACTCCCACAGGCGAGGGCAGTTTTTCCGGTGCACAGGAAACTGTATCAAATGCACAGGAACCGGCAAACGATGCACCTGTAAATGAAGCAGATGAACCCGGCGGGAATCCTGCAGAGCCTTCTGTAAATGAACCCCCAAAACCTCTTACGAGAAAAGAGAAAAAGGCGATCAAAAAGGCTGAGAGGAAAGAGAAAAAACTACAGAAAAAGATAGCCAAGAAAGAAAGAAAAAAACGCTGGAAAGAAACCAAAAAGGAAGACAGAAGGAAACTGAAAGAGCATTACAAGGATGCTCCCTGGTTTATCAGAATTCCGAGACTTCTCGCAGCTCCGCTTTTAAGATTAGCCTTGTTATTCTCTGTTATCGCAGTCGGAATCGGCATTATCGCAGGCATTATTTATCTTTCGATCACGTTATATTATGTGGATCTTGTAGACCGCATGAACGATCCCGTTGATCCCGAACGTATAGAGGAGTATTCCCCCAGAGATAAAGAAGGCGCAGAAAGAATCGCCGCATATGAAGGCGTTGACCCTGATGATACATGGACAATCTGTGTTTACATGATCGGTGCGGACCTTGAAGACGACGGCGAAAACGACCTTTCACTGACGACGATCTATGAAACATATAAGGAAAAAGAAGCAAGAAACGAAGCTTCACTTGAAAGGAGCTTTACCATGCTGGATAAGTATTCGGATGAGCTGAAAGAGAAAAATCTTCCTCTTCCCGAATTCCTTTATTATCCGTACAAACCTATAGCATACACGGAATACTTAACCAACGAAGTGGTTGTTGCTACTTCGGATGGATGCGCGTCAACTGATATTGCCGAAATGTTTTCAACCGAAATGTCAGACAACATTCAGATAGTTGTTCAGACCGGAGGTGCAACAAGATGGAGCAATACTTTTATCAACCCCAATAAAACTCAGAGATTTCTTATTAAAAATGATACATTTGAAGAGATTTCCAATGAACCTCTTCAGAGAAGTACGGATCCCGAAACGCTTGCAAATTTCTTAAGATACTGCGACAAGAATTACAAATCGGATCACAAAATGCTTATTTTGTGGGATCACGGCTCCGGACCTTTCGGATACGGATCAGATTCCATTTTCGAGGGCGAACCAATGTCCTTAAAAGATATAAGGGAAGCTTTAAGCAGTGTTTACACTCCAAATCAGGATGATCCCGAGTTTGATATTATCGGTTTTGATGCGTGTCTTATGTCAAACCTCGAGGTAACTCATGCATTAAGCGGTTTCGCTTCATTCTATGCATTAAGTGAGGATTCAGAACCCGGTGACGGATGGGATTACACGGGATTTTTGACAAGTATGACAGAAGACCCCACACTCAGTCCCGCGGCAGTTGCGCAGGCCATAGCCGACAGTTACAGCGATTATTACATGACGCAAAACGTAAATATCGGTGAACAACTCTTTACAAGAGAAGTAACATTTGCGGTTCTTGATGCAAAAAAAGCAGAGGAACTTTATGAAGCGTATGGCGAGCTTACCAAAAGACAGCTTATTGATTCAGCTTCAGATATAAGTGTTCTGGCAGAGATCGGTCGATGCTGTGACAAATCAACACACGTTGCTGCGGACAGTTACAATATTATTAACCTTGTCGACCTCGGAAATTATGTGGATTACATGGTAGACACCTATCCCGAAGAGTGTACGAAAATCGATAATCTTTTAAAGGAAACCGTTCTTTACAGAAGACAGAACGGAAGCCTCTGTGACTCCGAAGGAATAAGCGTTTATATTCCCGGAAGCATTGATTCTTATTACGGACTTTCATATTTCCTGGATTACGAATATGACATCTGTGAGAATGATTATACACGCGCTTTATACTATTACAAAATGTCCGGATGCATGAATGACGAGATGCTCGATACATTAAAGACATTAACGGATAAAACGCCGACAATCCTCGATATTTCTCTTTTTAACAAGTTCGAGAAGATCGATCCGGTCATAGAAGAAACATCGTTCAGTGTTCCGATTGAAGAAAACCTTCAAAACATGGTACAGAGATATTCCTTCGATCTTGCGGAATACAATGATATCACCGGTGAAATAACATATTACGGCGAAGATGAGTACGCATATCCCGACGGTGAAGGAAAAATCTGCTGTGATTTTGGCGGCGAGTGGGTTCATCTTGACGGACAGCCTCTTTCGATTGAATTTACATCAGCTTCGTCATCGGCAGTCGAATACCGTTCAAGGGTTCTTTATAACGATACGGAAGCATATCTGGTCTTTTCTTACAACAGAGATAGCGAAGAGTTTGCGATAAAAGGCATAAGGGAAATTCCCAACGACCAGGAAGACGGAATCAATTTCCTTGTTAATTCCAAAGCAAACAAGGAACTTCAGCCTCAGGACAGGATCACACCGCTTTATCAGATAACCGATGCATACGGACAGACAAGCGATAAACAGGGCAAAACCATAAACTACAAAGCCACGTCGAAGATTTCGATGAAAGAACTCGATTCCGGATATTATCTCGGAATGGTAAGTATTTATGACCAGCGTGGCGACAGTTATGCTTCAAGAGTTTTGGGCTACACGATTTCCGGCGGAAAGATAAAGGAATGCGCCGTAGATGAAAACTTTGTCGGAACCGATTATTAAAATAGTCTGCGGGAGAAACACTTACCGAAACGTGAAATTCTCTGCAGGCAGTTTGCTCCGAAATAAAAAAGTCTGCAGGCGATTTTCTTATCAAAACGTGATATTCAAAGATATGATATAAAGGAAGGTTTTATGAGGAAAAAACTTCTGGCTGCGACAACTTTACTTTGTGTTGCGTTATGCGGCCTGACCGGGTGCAAAACGGGAAAGAATCCCTATACGGATCTTGTCGAAATCACACGTGATACGGAAACTAAAACATCACAGATAACACCCATGCACATGAGTGTGGATAAGAATACCGGATTAATGGAAATCACAAGACCTTATTCTCCGGGAATTCCCATGGGTGGAGAAGATACCTGGACCATTTTTGTATATATCTGCGGATCGAATCTTGAAACCAATGATTCTTCCGCTTCGGACGATATATGGGAAATGGTCGTCGGTTATCCCTGTAAAAATGTAAAATTTGTAGTTGAAACCGGCGGAGCCGAGGAATGGCAGAACGATTTTGCGGATGCCGATCATATCGGACGTTTTCTTATTGAAAACAATGAAGTGAAAACCATCGAAAATCTTGAGAATGCAAGCATGGGAGATCCAGCTACTCTTGCCGATTTTCTTAAATGGGGCGTAAAGGAATATCCCGCGGAACACATGGGCGTGATTTTCTGGGACCATGGCGGAGGAAGTATTTCCGGCGTATGCTTCGATGATCTGTATTATAAGGATTCGCTGTCTTTAAGGGAAATCGACAGTGCGTTTTATTCGGTATTTTCCGAAATGACGGATAAGTTTGAATTCGTCGGATTTGATGCCTGCCTTATGAGTACGGTGGAAGCGGCAAACATACTTGCTTCCTATTCAAGATACATGATAGCATCGCAGGAAATTGAGTCTGGCTACGGCTGGGATTATACGATAATAGGTGATTACCTAAACGAACATCCCCATGCTGACGGCGAAGAATTCGGCAGAGCATTATGCGACGCCTTTTATGAATCATGCGAAAACAACGAAGTTGAAGATTCGGCAACTCTTTCGCTTGTTGACCTTGGAAAAATAGATGATGTTGTAAAAGGTTTCAATTCTTTTGCAATGAATATGTATAAAGTTACCGAAGATACTTTGGTGCTTTCGGATATAGTGCGTGAAATTCATTATGCGGAGAATTTCGGCGGAAACAACCGTAATGACGGATATACCAATATGGTTGATCTTTCCGGCATGATCCAGGCCTGCTCGCAGTATACTGACGGGTCGGAAGCTTTGCAGGCAATCGAATCCGCGGTTATTTACAACAAAAGCGGTATCGAGCATTTGGGTTGCAGCGGAATGTCGGTTTATTTCCCGCTTTCCGTTGAGGGTTCTACCGAACTTTCAGTTTTTGAAGATATCACGATAAGTCCTTTTTACGCATCGTTTGTCGATCGTCAGGATTTCAGCAGTTCTATTTTTTATGATGATTATTACGACGACGAATACGAATATGAGGAAGAAGACTATCCGTATGATATGTATTACGATGAGAAAACCGGATACTATTATTTCCGTATAGACGGTATTTACTACTGCTATAACACGGCAACCGGCACCTCATGGTATTTCGACGCGGAGCAGGAAGACTGGATCGTAACGGATGAAAGTCTGGAATTTGATTTCAGCACATTTGTTTATGAAGATTCGTATGACGATTTCGGATACAGTGACGAATACTGGTTTGACGAAGAAGAAAGCTGGGAGAGCGACAGCGAATACGAGTGGGATGAAGAATACAAATGTTTCAGACCTGCAAAGAAACAGAACGATCACTGGGACTACGCGGATAATTTTGTTCAGACCGGCGAAAGCCGATTTATCACTTTCTTAAAAGAGCCTTCTTTTAACAAGGACGGAAGGTTCGGATTTACTCTCGATGCGAGAGGTATAGATCATGCGATAGACGTTTACGGAGTAGTATTTAAAAAACTCGAGGACGGCAGCGGAGCATATCTCCTCGGAGATACATACGACATTTACGGCGACTGGGAAACAGGTCATTTCGAGGAGGGCTTCAGCGGATACTGGCTTTCTCTTCCGGACGGACAGGGTCTCGATATGACGATCATTTCTTTTGATGACGATTATGTTGTTTACTCCTCTTCGATCCTTTTAAACGGTGAACGAACAAACTTAAGAATGCGTCAGAGCCTTGAAGATGCATCGGTTATCGTGGACGGAGCCTGGGACGGAATAGAAGAAAACGGCTCGTCATCAAGAAAGATCAAAAAGATCAATCCCGGCGATGTAATCGTTCCCAGCTACATCACTCTTACATATGTGGAAGATGAAGACAACATCGAATGGACCGGCGAAGAGTATACGGTCGGTACAGATTTCAAAGTAACGTATTCGCCTCTTGGCGCAGGCGATTATCTTTACGCTTTCACCATCGACGATATTTACAACGATTATTATCTTTCGGAATTCGCCGAATTTAACATAAGCGACACGGGAGCGCTCGGATATTATCGCTAAAAATATCTGAAAAGCAAAATCGGAGCGCTCGGATATTATCGCTAAATAATTACTGAAAAGCAAAACCGGAGCGCTCGGATGTAATCGTAAAATATACATTTAGTAAATACGACAGTACTCGGAATTTATAGCTGAAACCGAAATAAAATTAAGCCGGACGGGTGTGAAATAACGCATCCGCCCGGTTTTCTTTTATTTTTTTGAATAAAAAAATATTAACATAAGGTTTCTTTTTCTTAATATTTTCTTAAACAAATGTCTACTTGTATCTTAATATTTACAAGGCTATTATATTAGGTGTACGGAAGACCTGCAGGATTTCCTTTAACATATTTGGGAGAAAAGATATGTACAACATTTTGATCTGTGATGACGAGAAAGATATAGTTAACGCGCTGAAAATTTATTTATCGGCTCCCGATTTTAAATTTTTTGAAGCACAAAATGGACTTGAAGCACTTGACTTGATAAAAACAAACGAGATTCACCTGGTATTGCTTGACATTATGATGCCGAAAATGAACGGTATCGAGACCCTTTCAAAACTGCGAGAAACGAGCAACATTCCGGTTATCATGCTTTCGGCGAAAAGCGAAGATACCGATAAAATACTGGGATTAAATGTCGGGGCCGACGATTACATCACAAAACCTTTCAATCCGATCGAAGTAAATGCGAGAGTACGTTCATCACTTAGAAGATTCTTCGATTTAGGAGGCAGAGTCAAAGCAGATAATATGTTGACGGTTGGGAGCGTTACTCTTGATGATTTTAGCAAGACAGTTACGGCCGATGGAGAAGAAGTAACGCTTACTCCCAAAGAATTTGAAATATTGAAACTATTAATGAAAGAACCGGGAAGAGTTTTTTCACCCAAGGAAATCTACGAGAGTATCTGGGAGGAATCGCTTCTCGCGGGATGTGAGAAAACAGTAGCCGTGCACATACGGCATCTTAGAGAGAAAATTGAAATTAATCCCAACGAACCGAGATACCTGAAAGTTATCTGGGGACAGGGATACAAGATTGAATAGGATTGATCGATCAGCTGACTTAATGAGGAGACTTGCGAATGGATGGCGAAATAACAAAAGACAATCAAAACAATCCTGAAAGCGCGGATTTTTCCGAAACGGAAAAAGACAGCATTTCAGATAAAGAAGACTTCGGAACGGAAAACGAAACACCGTCTCCGGATATAAATATAAAAGAAAAAAAGAAAGACAAGATGAAAGAAAAAAGAACTGCCAAAAAAGGAACACCGATTACGGCATACTTACCGGTAAAGATTTTGTCGGCTTTTATACTGACTATATCTACCGCGGTAACCGTTATATGCTCTGTTCTGGTATTTCAGATCGAGGCGGACGGTTATTATTCTCCCAACGGATTCGACTACATTCTTGATGCGGAACAGCAGTACATAGCGATGCGAAATTCCATTCAGGTTATGGCCTATGCGAGCGGAAACCTGAAGAATGAGGCACTTTCTTTCCTGAATGACAGAAACGTAGCTTATTTAAAAATAAAAGACGGCGAAACAAATAAAATCATTTACGAATATTACAGAAATGAAGAGATAAAGAAAAACCTTCCGACAAAGGCCTACAAGGGGTATCAGGACGGGTTTTACTGGGAAGTCAGGCTTCTTCCGACTCTTCCGATTCACACTGATGCCTATTACGCGAATTACAGAAAGGTTTCCTTTCTTTACAATATACGTTTATACGTTATTTACGGCATTATTGCTGGGGTATTTTTCTTTATACTTTCATTGTTCTTCTTCGTAGGAGGAATAGGAAGAAGTCCTTACGAAGAAGGTATTACCGAAAATTACTTAACCAAAATCCCCTTTGACGTTTTTACTCTCCTCGCCGGTATCCCCGCAGCAATATGCGTATTTTTTTGCGGGGTTACCGGAGACGAATTCGAGATAACGATTCTCTTAACGATTGCGGGATTTTTCTTCGGCCTCTGGCTTATAAATCTGATTCACAGAATCAAACTCGGAGTAGTTTTTGAAAATACTATAACGCTTAAATTTTTAAAATTTATCTGGAAGCTTTTCCTTGGATTTCCGCTTATATGGAAAACGGTTCTCACGATAGTGATTTATCTTTTCGTCGAGCTGTTTGTGTTAATCTTTGTCGGCGGAATAACAAACGATAGTACGGTAATACTTATTTTCTTCCTGCTTTGCTTAAGAAACATCTTTCTGTTTCCGTTCATTCTTTACAGAACATACATGGCAAGAACGGTCCAGAAAGGCGTGCAGAAACTTGCAAAAGGCGACAACGATACAAAGATCGATACAAGTTTTCTTATCGGAGATTATAGAAAGGAAGCGGAGTCCGTTAACAATATTTCCGACAGCATAAGCATCGCTGTTGAAGAAAGACTTAAGAGCGAGCGAATGAAGACGGAACTTATTACCAACGTTTCGCATGATATCAAAACTCCGCTTACTTCTGTAATCAATTACTCGGATCTTATCAATACCGAGGCAAACAACATTATTGAAGAAAAGACTTCTGACCAAAACGGTTCGATGCAGAATATCGTATCGTATTCGGAAGTATTAAACAGACAGTCAAACAAACTTAAGAGACTGCTTGAAGACCTTCTTGATATTTCAAAAGCTTCAAGCGGAACAATGGAAATAAATCTTGAAAAGATTGAGATTGGAACTCTTCTTTCCCAGGCATCGGCCGAATACGAGGAAAGATTCGAGAAGCAGAATCTCGAAACGATAATCAATATCGCGGAAGATGGCTTGTACGTTAAAGCGGACAGCAGAAAAATCTGGAGAGTATTCGACAATCTTTTGCAGAACATTTGCAAGTATTCGATTCCCAACGGCAGAGTTTATCTTTCGGCCGAAAGGAACAAAGACAAAGTGGATGTGATATTCAGAAATATATCCAGAGAGCAGATCACCGTATCTGCCGAAGAACTTACGGAAAGATTCACGAGAAATGATGAATCGAGACACCAGGAAGGCAACGGACTCGGACTTGCGATTGCAAAGACCATCACCGAACTTCAGGGCGGAAAGTTCAAAGTGGATATAGACGGAGACCTCTTTAAGGTCACGGTAACACTTGATTCCTATATGGAATAAATTCCAAATAAGTTATAAACCTATACACCAACCATATTCACCTATTTTACTAAAAAAGGAGGGATGCCAATTCACTGTTAACTGATTAAATAAACAAACTGACAAAATGTTGCAAACAAGGCGGGAAGAAATTCCCGCCTTCTCCCTTTTTTAGAAAACCTGAACGAAGAAGTATAGTATATTTCCTTTTTTCAGGAATGTCTGAGTGAAGAAGCAAATTTCCTTTTTTCAGGAATGTCTGAGTGAACAAGTAAATTCCGTTTTTTTCAGGAAATGAAATTTGGGACTTGAGGGATTGAAATAAAATGCCGATATACTTTTATAACCTAAAACGAGACTCAAGGAGAAAGATTCATGGAAGAATCTTTAACAATACAAAAGGCATATCTTTTGTTTGAAGCCGGATTCTGTCTGATAGCTTCGTTTTACATGTTTATCAATGTGGTAAACGCAGACAAGAAGAATCCGAAAAACAAAATCATGATGGTGAGTAATTTCTCTGCGGCATTACTCCTTATTTTTGACTTTTTCGCCTATACTTTCAGAGGTGAACTCGGAAGAGTCAATTTTGTCATGGTCAGAATTTCGAATTTTGCGGTATTCATTCTGACAGGTGTCATTCTTTACCTTTATTCGATGTACGTTTCCTACCAGCTCTTCGGAAAAGCCGGAATAACCACGAGGGTTCCTACACAGAAAAGAATGACGGTCATTTATTTCTTATGTCTTTTCAATATTGTTCTTATAAGCGTTACCAAAATTACCGGCGGCCTTTACGAAATCGATGACAAAAACTTTTATCACAGAGGGCCGATGTATTACGTTTCCGTCGGAATTACGGCAATAGTGATTTTGCTTGTTATTTCCATAATTCTTCAGTATCGAAGGCATTTTGATCCGATTAAATTCCTGTCGATGATTTCCTATATAGTTCTGCCCGGAATCGCAGCCGGAATTCAGTCGGTCTTTTACGGATTTTCTTTTATAAATATTGCGATAGGATTTTCGCTGCTTCTTATGTTTATCGAGAACAGCGCGTCTCAGGCCAGAGAAATAATCAATGTTTCGAAATATGATGTCAGAACGGGGCTTCTCAATGAACACGGATGCATCGAAAAACTGAATCGGTTAAGATCGAAAAAACAGACAACAAGATATGCGATTGTTTTCTTTGACATAGCAAAGTTTTCGGATATTAACAGAAAATATGGAATGAAGGTCGGGGATGCTGTTTTAAAGGAATATCCCGAAAAAATCGGAAAGATACTTCAGGAAGACGAATTTATCGGAAGACAGGGAAGCGACCATTTCATCGCCGTAGTCAGAAAAGAAAACCTTAAAAAATTCGAGGAACTTTTAAGCGGAACCGAACTTGAAATCTTTTACGGAATGGATAAAAAAGCCCTGATGAACATAAGCTCCGTAGCGGGTATTTACGAAGTTACCGACCCGAGTACAAAGGGCGAAGATCTGCTTGCGAATGCATACACGGCGCTTCTTTATGCGAAGACAGTCAGCAACAAACAGTTTGATTACATGACAATGGAACTCAGGGAAAAAATAGACCACGAAAGACAGTACGGGACACTGCTCACTGATGGTCTTGAGAAGGGTGAGTTTTCTGCTTTTTACCAGCCGAAGGTTAATCTTGAGGACCACAAATTATGCGGCGCGGAGGCGCTTGCAAGATGGATTCACGAAGGCAATGTCATCCATCCGATTGAGTTCGTTTCAGTAATGGAGAAAAACGATTCGGTCTGTGCACTTGATTTCTATATTCTCGGCGTTGTCTGCAGGGATATAAAGGGCTGGATGGATAAAGGGATGGATATTCCCGTAATTTCGGTAAACTTTTCAAGAAGAAATCTTTCGAATAAAAATCTTGCAAAAGATATTAACGATGTGGTTGAGTCTTATGAGGTTCCGAAGGAACTTATCGAGATTGAGATTACCGAAACAAATGACGAATTCCCCATCAGCGTTTTAAGACAGTTCGTAAACGATCTTCACGAACTCGGATTTAAAGTGGCCGTGGATGATTTCGGCTGCGGTTCGGCATCGCTTAGTCTTTTGAGGGAAGCTGATTTTGATACATTAAAGATAGACAAGAGTTTCATAGACAATTCTTTCGAAAAAGATCTGACAATCCTTACGCATATTATTAATCTTGCGAAAGCGATTAACATGAGTCTTGTTGCCGAAGGTGTTGAGAACAGCTGGCAGCAGGAGAAACTCCGAGAACTCGGAGTCGGAATTGTTCAGGGCTATTTCTTTGACGAGCCCGTTACGAAAGAAGAAATGGAAAAAAGAATCCGTCGCAAGGTTTACGAGAGAAAGAAAAAATAAATATTTCTGCTGCAGAAACCGATTACAGTAAAGCTTGCCCGGTAAGTCGGATGAAATGTTTCGAAGCAGTGCCGGTAAAATAAGAAAGCCGGATAATCAGTATTTCACAACACTTACGTCTTTGCCGAGAAGCGCTTCTTTCTTTCCGTCGTCGTATTTGACGAGGAGTCTGCAGTTATCATCGATTCCCGTAACGAGCGCGTAGCTTTTTGCGGCAGCAGTATCGGCAGTTGGATTGATCACAACGTATTTGCCAATAAGATTTGAGTGAGCGCGATAACCTTCAAGGAAGGATTTAGTGTCAAATTCTTTTAAAAAGCGATAGAAGTTTCTGACAAAATGAATGCAGAGCAGGTTTTTCAGATTATCGATGGGTTTACCGTCTTTGATCAGAAAGCCTGCTTTATTTTTCAGGCTCGCGGGCATTTTGCCGCTGAAAGGGTAGACATTGATACCGACGCCGACAATGATGTATTCGGGATATTCTTCTTCAAGCGAGCCGAAAGTTTCCGTAAGGATCCCGGCAATTTTCCTGTCCTCAAAAAAGATATCATTCACCCATTTTATCGTGACATCGATATTCAGGACTTCTTTGATGGAAAGAACGATGGATTCCGCCGCTATACATGTTAGATATGTTGCCTTTGAAAACGGAATTTCGGGACGGATAAGCAGACTTAAATAAACCCCCGTATCTTTGGGAGAATAGAAACTTCTTCCTTTCCTTCCGCGGCCTGAGGTCTGCGAGTCGGAAATGACAAGGATGTCGGAGGCTCCGGCAGTAAAAATGTTTTCTTTGGAATTTTTGTTGTGTTTCTTATCGTCGGAAATGTCAGTTTTTTTATCTTCGGATTTGCTGCTTGAAAAACTCTCTTCATAAACAGAATGAAAGCTTTTCTTCGTGGAAAATATTTCTTTCGCGACATCATTTGTGGAAGAAACTTCGGTGAATGAATGAAATTCCGGGCATATGCCGGGTGCGAGTTCTTCCTTTATGAAATCCGCGTTTACGGTATCAAAAGAAGTCGAAAGTCTGTATCCGCGATTGGTTACGGATTCGATGTCATATCCTTCTTCTTTAAGTTTTTTGATTATCTTCCAGATTCCCGCACGCGTGATATACAGGCGGTCCGCGATATCCTGACCTGATATGTAGGAATTCGCATTTTCCTTAAGAAGTTTCAAAACTTTATCTTTTGTTGAAATGTTATTTGTCAGATTTTCCGTATTCATGATCCCGGCCTTTCCGTGATTCTTTCTCTGCAGATATGACTGCTTTACATTTATGATGTTACCCGTAATGAAAAGCAGTGTCTGCAAAAAGTGATTAAATTTCTTTGAATTGTAAACTCTTTTTGTAAATCGGTTGACGTTATCACGAATACATTGTAAACTTCGAAATCGAAATTGTAAACTGACTTGCATTTAAATATCAAATTCCAAGGCTTAAAAAGTAATTTCAGGACGAAGCTGAAACGCAGATCAGGAATCAGTAACAATTTCAAAATGAATAGCAAAGCAAAAATTTAGAATTAACAAGAATAAAAAATTCAAAAAGGAAGAACAGACATGAACAACAAAGCAAAAATCACAACAATAACTATTACGAGAGTGGCACTGGCGACGGCCGTGATATGCGTACTCGGACCTCTTGCATTACCTTTGCCCATAAGCCCCGTGCCTATTTCACTCGGAATTCTCGGAGTGTTCTTTTCGGTATATGTAAACGGATGGCTCTGGGGAAGCCTCAGCTGTATTTTATATCTTCTGATCGGTCTTGTCGGAGTTCCGGTTTTTTCGGGATTCAGCGGAGGTGCGGGAAAACTTCTCGGACCGACCGGCGGATACATGATCGGATATATTCTTTTGGCACTGATCGCGGGATTTTTTATCGAAAAATTTGAAAAGCAGATTCCGCTTCACATAGTCGGAATGGTTTTGGGAACGGCAGCGTGTTATCTTCTTGGAACCATCTGGCTTGCAATCTCAACGAAAATGAATTTTCAGGCAGCGCTCCTTGCCGGAGTAATTCCCTTTATCCCGGCGGACATTGTTAAAATGGTAATCGCCATCCTTGTGGGAATTCCCGTCAGAAGAGGAATCAAAAAAATATCTGCGATTGATGAAAGCAGACAGAAAAAACAAGCAAATTAATCAGCGCGCCGGACGTATCTGTGATATTATTGTTAAAGAATTGAAGAGGTAACACTGATGGATGAAAAAGAACTGACTCTCGAGCGTTTAAGGGACCTCGCGAATCAAAGCTTTAACAATAATAAATTTACGTTTTCGACCTTTTTGTCGGCGGGCGAACTTTCGGATTTTTATTCCATGGAAAAAGAACTGAAATTTGCAAATCCTCTTGTTTGGGGAGGGGCGGAAAATACCGAAAGGGCGATGGTTCGTTTCGGCAATCCCGAGGTACTTGGCTATACGGAAGATTTTCCGATAGCAATGCTTGAGGTTTCGCCTTTGAGCATGAAATTTTCGGAAGATTTTTCGCATCGTGATTTTCTCGGTTCCCTTATGAATCTCGGTATCGAGAGAAATACACTCGGCGACATTCTCATTAAAGACAACAGAGGATATGTTTTCTGCAGGGATTCCGTTTCGGAGTATATCTGCGAGAATCTGACAAGAGTAAAACATACAACGGTCAGCGTGAGCGTATCCGACAAAGCTCTGGAAGTTTTCAAACCCGTTCTTGAAGAAAGGATAATTCAGGCGGCTTCGGAGAGAGCAGATTCGGTTGTTTCGAAGGTTTATAATCTCTCGAGAAACACTTCCAATGAACTCTTCAGGGCCGGCAAAGTTTTCGTAAACAACAGAGAGTGCACGGAAAACGCCAGTCTTCTTAAAGAAAATGACATTTTAAGCGTCAGGGGATTCGGAAAACTGATATTCAGAGGCGTGGCAGGCATGAGCAAAAAAGGAAAACTCAATCTGAAAGTAGAAATTTACAGATAAATGGAATTCAGAATACTGCCGCATATCTTTGAAATGCGGCGGATAGCAATATGACGGAAAGTAAATTACCTGCAGGAAAGAAGTTTGAAGGACAGTGATTAACAAGAAGTGTAAATAGAGAGTAACTCAGAATAAAAACAAACAAAAATCAAATACGAGATATGCTGAAGGAAATGATCGGATATTCGAAAAAACTGAATACGACGTTTTTCTCCGGCATATTTTTTAGTTGCTTAAGAAGAACTATCACGCTTTTATTTTGTCTGTTTTTGTGCTATAATTTTTCTCGGTATGGGTTATTTGCCTGAGGCTTTATTTCAGGGCAAATGACGGAAAAAGAAAGGATTGGATAAATATGAGAATCCTTTTGCGAATATTATTGGGAGGCCGATATGACACCATTTGAAAAATACGGAAAACTTCATGTAGAAGGCAGGAACCTTGTTAATGAGGAGGGAAAGACGGTTCAGTTAAAAGGAATCAGTACTCACAACCTTAATGTTTATCCCGAATATATTAACGAAGAAGCTTTCACGCAGTTTCGTGATGAATATAAAGTAACGATAATGCGTCTGGCAATGTATACCGGCTTTGCTGATGATTTCTACGGATATGCGGATTCAGATGACAAGCACAGGGAAGAGCTTGAGAACATCGTGCTCAAAGGTGCTGAAATCTGCAGAAAACTCGGGCTTTACTGCATGATTGACTGGCATGTTCTTCTGGATTACGATCCCAACATGCATACGGACATGTCCATAAGATTTTTCAAGAACATCTGTCCGAAACTTAAGGATTACGACAACGTTATTTACGAAATCTGCAACGAACCCAACATGAATCTTGAAACAAAAGAAGCTGTTACATGGGATCAGATAAAGAAATACGCAAGGGATGTCATCCCCGTGATCAAAGAAATTGACGATACAAAAGTTATTATCGTGGGAACGACCATCTGGTCACAGGGAGTCGATGAGGCTGCCGATGCTCCGCTTGAATATGACAACATCATGTACACGCTGCATTTCTATGCGGATACCCACAGAGACAAACTCAGAGATAAACTCGTTTATGCAAGAAGCAAAGATCTTCCCGTTTTCGTTACCGAGTTCGGCGTAGGTCATGCGAACGGTGACGGAGTGATCAATGACGAGGAGAGCAAAAAGTGGATCGATCTTCTTAATAAAGAAAAGATCGGCCACATTATCTGGAACCTCTCCAACAAGGCAGAAACTTCCGCAATCCTCGTTCCCGGATGCAAGAAAGCGAACGGCTTTACGGATGAAGATTTATCCGAGTGCGGAAAGAGAATGAAAGCCATAATGGCGATTTAGTTTAAAAATTTTCGCAGAGCCGGAAGGGCAGCAAATTAAGTATGATGACCTTTCCGAATGCGGAAATTCATAAACATTTTATATAAACAAGTTCGCGGATGCGAAGCAAATTCCCAAAACAGAGGATCAGATATGTCATACATGGCGTTATATCGTAAGTTCAGACCTCAGACTTTTGATGAAGTAAGAGGTCAGGAAGCGATAGTAACTACACTTAAAAATCAAATAATTCAAAACAGGATCGGACATGCATATCTTTTCTGCGGAACCAGAGGAACGGGTAAAACAACCCTGGCGAAGATTATGGCCAGAGCGGTAAACTGCGAACATCCGGTAGACGGAAATCCGTGCATGGAATGCGATACGTGCAAAGCGATAGCCAACGGAACCACTTTAAACGTGGTCGAGATGGATGCCGCATCAAACAGCGGTGTTGATAAGATCAGGGAACTGATCAATGAAGTAGAGTACAAACCCACGATGGGAAAATACAGGGTTTACATCATAGATGAGGCCCACAATCTTTCTCCGGAAGCTTTTAACGCGCTTCTTAAAACTCTTGAGGAGCCGCCGGAGCATGTTATTTTTATCCTTGCGACAACCGAAGCTCACAAAATTCTTGTTACAATCTCTTCGCGTTGTCAGAAATACGATTTTAAACGTATCCCGCTTGAGACGATTTCGGGAAGAATGCGCGAACTGCTTGAAAGAGAGAATATTCAGGCGACTGATGATGCGATCCGTTATGTTGCGAAAGTGGCTGACGGTTCGATGCGTGACGGTCTGTCGCTTCTCGATCAGTGCATAGCTTTTTATCCCGGCGAAGAGCTTACTCTGGACAGGGTACTCATATCGCTCGGAGCCGTAAAAACGGATATTTACAGCAAGGTATTCAACCACATCATCGAGCAGAATGTAACCGGAGTGATAAAGGACCTTGAAGAAGTCATGTTGTCGGGTACCGAGATTTCCAGGTTCGTAACGGACTTAACATGGTACTTCAGGAACATTATGATCATCAAAAGTTCCGATGCGCCTGCCGATGTGCTTGACGTTACAACCGAGAGTTTTCAGGAGATGAAGGAAGACAGCGAAAAAATCGAACTCGGCACGGTTATGAGATTCATAAGAATCCTTGCCGAACTGACAGGCTCGCTTAAGCTTACCACTCAGGGAAGAGTCCTTACGGAAATGACTTTGATCAAACTCTGTACACCGCAGATGGACAGAAAGCCCGATGCGATAATGGACAGAATCAGAAATATAGAAAAGAAACTCGAAAACGGTGTATTTACAGTAGCATCGGAAACGTCCGGAGACTCATCGTCACAGCCTGTGATCGCGGCGACAAGAGTGGAACTTCCCGAAGCGATTCCCGAGGACATCCAGCAGATCAGGGATGAATGGAGTTCAATATTAAGCGATCTTCACAGTCTTAACAGAGGATATATGGTAAACGTGGATTGTTCCATGGATTCGAATAAACCGGACACGCTTATTCTTGTCTGCAAAAAGGAAATTGCTTATAAAGGTCTTAAAGAACCGCAGAATGCGCAAATTTTGCAGGGACTTCTTAACGAAAGAGTCAGAAAAGAAGTAAAATACGAACTTGTACTTGACGAAAACGGTTCAAAGTATGATAAAATACCTCATTCGAAAGTACCAAACATCGAAATAGAAACAGATGATTCTTTTGAAGACGATCAGGACTTTTAGGATCGCCAAAAGACAAAAATGCGGCCCCAAAACATAAAAAATACGAAAAAATAAAATATGAAAAACATATAAAAACGAAAAACATTTTTAGGAGGACATTAATAAATGGCTAAAAGAGGCGGATATCCGGGAGGCATGATGCCCGGAAACATGAACAATCTCATGAAACAGGCACAGAGAATGCAGCGCCAGATGGAAGAAAGTCAGAAAGCGATGGAGACCAGAGAATTCACCGCAACTGCAGGCGGCAATGCAATCAGCATAACAATGACGGGTAAAAGAGAAGTTAAAAACGTAACCATCAATCCCGAAGTTGTGGATCCCGATGATGTAGAAGATCTTCAGGATCTGATCATGGCATGCATGAATGATATTCTGACACAGATAGAAGAAGCCAATAACGAAGCAGTAACCAACATGACAGGCGGAATGAACTTCGGAGGACTTAATTTCTAAATCCATCCGGTTAAGATTCTTTGCGGATCTTTTCGGATACATTTATCGTTTTGGCGGATTGAAAGATGGAAATAAACAGCGGACATATCAACAGATTAATTGAAGAACTTGAAAGACTTCCGGGAATCGGTAACAAATCCGCACAAAGGATGGCATATTACATCGTAAGTCTTCCGAACGAGCGTGTTGAGAGGCTTACCGATGCAATCGACAATGCGAAAAAACATACGCACTACTGTAAGAACTGTCTCACCATGACGGATTCCGAACTTTGCAGCGTGTGCGCAGACGAAACAAGGGATCGAAAAACCATTATGGTTGTCGAGAACCCGCGTGACATGGCAGCATACGAAAAAACCGGAAAATATCACGGTGTATATCATGTTCTTCACGGTGCCATTTCTCCCATGCTCGGCATAGGTCCCGCAGACATAAGACTGAAGGAACTCATTTCCAGACTTGAGGGCGATGTTGATGAAGTTATCATTGCGACCAATGCGTCCCTTGAAGGTGAGACGACGGCAATGTATATAAGCAAACTTATCAAACCCACGGGAATAAAAGTCACAAGGATCGCATCCGGAGTTCCCGTAGGAGGCGATATCGAATATATTGATGAAGTAACGCTTCTTCGTGCACTTGAAGGAAGAGTGGAGCTTTAATTTTTCAGACAGTAAAGACCGGTTTTTTACCGGTCTTTTTTATTGTAAGGCGCCCTTTACAATATTTCGTTCATGATCAAATCTGTAATAGCTATAATATCGATTGGAAACACAAAAAAATACTGTCGCATCTGCGACAGTATTTTTTGTTTCGAAAGGGGTGGTGTATTTACTATTAATATGACTGAGTCATCAATAGCCGCTTATAATTCTTTGTAGGAAGTATTTTCCGTGGTTCCTACTTTTTTCTTTGCAAGAAGTGTTCCGATTATACCGAGCACGCCTGCAAGTGTAAGGCCGATGTCATCTATCTGACCGATTCCGGCGATGAAATCCGGAAGAATATCGATCGGAAGAATGTTATATGCCAAAACACCGGTTACGATAAGTCCGATAATGAGAGCTTTTTTTCCGTTCATATTTTTTCCTCCGTTTCTTTTTTCTTAAATTTTCGCCTGCCCTTTTTCATGCAATGTTTTCATGGCGGGCCGGGCGTTTTTTCTTTTTTATGGCTTTATTGTATATCCGCATTCACGGTTAAAAAACACTGAATGCAAAAATTTAGGCGGGGTTAATTTCCTCTTTTTGCAAAATAAAGGGAAAACTGCCTTTTTTTCGGATTAACCGGATGAAATAATACAGGTTTTTTGAGATATATTTTCATATTTACAAAGGTTTTATATAAAAGATATAATATGTACAGGTGTGCAAAAATTGACACCCGTATTAATGATGAGTAAGATATATTAAGTATTTATTTTTCATATTTCAAGGAGGGTTAAAATGAGTGTTAATGTAATTGATTTCGGCAAAGGACCGAACGGAGAAGCTTTATACAAATATACAATGAAAAATGAGAACGGTACCGAGCTTTCCGTGATCAATTTCGGATGTATTATTACCAATTTTCTTTTTAAGGGCAATGACGGAAAAGTCAGAGATGTGATCCTCGGATATGAAAATGTTGAAGATTATTTTAATGATGACAAGTGCCTTGGGGCAATCGTCGGACCTCTTGCAAACAGAACGGCGGATGCATGTTTTGAGATTGACGGCAAAGAGTACAAACTCGAAGTGAACGACAACGGCAGAAACAACCTTCATACCGCAAAACTCGGTGCGCTTCAGAAGAGAGTTTGGGACGCTTCCACAGGCGATAACAGCGTGACTTTCACGATCGATAAGGCTGATATGGATCTCGGACTTCCCGGAAACTTAAAGGCAAAGGTTGTTTATACTCTTACAGAAGATGATGAGATTAAGATCGATTATGATGTGACAACTGATAAGAAGACCATCATCAACATGACCAATCATACATATTTTAATCTTAACGGACACGAGTCGGGAAGCATCCTTGACGAATCCGTTGTATTTAATGCAGACAGTTTTGTTCCCGTTGATGACGAAAGCATTCCCACAGGAGCAGTTGCAAAGGTGGCAGGAACACCCATGGATTTCACCGTTGCAAAGAAGATCGGCGAGATGCTTGACATGAATTATGAACAGCTTAAGTTCACAAACGGATTCGACCACAACTACTGCATTAACGACTGGGACGGATCACTCAAACTTGCGGTTACCGTAATTGACGACAACTCGGGAATCGTAATGGAAACATTTACCGATCTTCCCGGCGTTCAGTTCTATATCGGAAACTATCTCGGAGGCGAGAACGGAAAAGGCGGTGCAAAGTACGGACAGCGTCAGGGACTCTGCCTTGAAAGCCAGTATTATCCCAATTCCGCAAAAGAGCCCAATTTTGCAAGACCTCTTTTTGATGAGTCGAAAGGATTTAAGTCTACAACTGTATACAAATTCAGTAATGTAGCAGAGTAAAATGAAAAAAGAACAGAGCAATGTAACAAAATTTAAGAAACCCGGTAAAAAGGACAGCCTTTTTGAGGAATTCAACAGAAAAAGAGCCAATCACCAGATGAGCAAGCTTATGTGGATCCTGACAGGGGCTGCCGGGGTCTTGATTCTGGCAGCGGTTATTTTTGTGGTTGTCAGGGTGTTTTTTCTGAACAAAGAATATACGAAAGTTACGGAAGTCGGTTCCACGGAATTCTTTATTTCCACAGGTTCCGATGTTTACAGATTCGGAAACAATTTCATCGTCTGCAATTCCGACGGCGTGAAATGCGTAAATTACAAGGGTGAGCAGATCTGGAATGAAGCATTTTCCATGCAGAAACCGCTTATCGATATTACGGAGGGTATGGTTGCCGTCGCGGATTATAACGGAAGTTCCATTTACATGATGGATGAAAAGAATGTCCTCGGACGAATCGATACGGGAATGCCGATCAGAAAATTCAAGGCTGCAGGAAGCGGATACGTAATGGCGGTTCTTGACAACACCGACAATACTCCCATCTATGTTTACAATACCGCGGGAGAAGAGATGCTTTATTTCAATACGACGATGAAAGGTTACGGATATCCGCTTGAAATAGCCATATCCGATAACGGAATTCTCGGTGCGGTTTCTTATCTTAATGTTGATAAAGGCTCTTTCTATTCTTCGCTTGGATTTTATAATTTCGGCGAGGTCGGACAGAATTATCAGGACAGTCTCATGTCCAGCTATAAATATCAGAATGCTCTTGTTCCCGAGGTTGAGTTTGCAGGAAACAACAAAGCGGTTGCGGTTGCCGATAACCGTATCATGTTTTTCTCGGGTGATCAGATGCCCCAGAGCAATGGAGAAATTCTGATCACGGAAGAAAAAATTCTTTCCGTTTATGAAGATAAGAATTATGTGGCTCTTTTCTATGAGAGCGAAGACAGTGCATATAATTTCAGGGCTGATATCTATGATTACGATGCCAGACTGAGAGACAAGGTGTACTTTGACATTGAACATACAAATGTATTTTTTGACAACAACAGAATCGTTCTTTATAACAATGAAGAAGTCCTGATTCACGTAATAGGCGGCAGGGATAAGTTTATCGGCACTCTTGAAGACGGAATTCTTGCCCTGATACCGACATCATCTCCCAAGAGATTTATTCAGGTTACACCCAACAGAATAAAAACTCTTGAATTTGATTAATTCAAAAGTCGATATTCCCGAGAGTTCCATAAGGGAAGACTTGAACGGAGAAAATGAAATGGAAACAAATCGTAATTCTGTATTTCCGCCAAAAGGAACGGACGGAAGATACAAAGATATAATGGTACTTCACATTCAGGGACTTGTACTCGTACTGGTTCTTATTGTAATGTTATGGGCTTCACTGAGTATTTTAGGAAGATCGATGATGTCCATTCTCTTTGATGCGGCGGGCGGACTGCCGAGCGAGTCAAGCTTTGCGCCGCTTTTTGAACTTCTGGGAATCACGGAAGCGGCTTCGGCCGGCATTTCTTTTTTCACGTTTATTTTTAAAACACTCGGCGTAGTCAGCTACATCGCGGCATTTGCTTCTATCGGCGCAACGATCGTGCTTATTTATTTCATGAAAAAAAGAATATCGATGATAGTGGACGACGGAACTCCTTTCGAAAATCCGGTAAAGGTAAAAAAGACCAAATTTGTTTTGCTCGGATTCCTGCTTGGAGCTTACGGCGGCCATCTTTTTGCGTTAAAAAAGAAAAAAGCGTGGATCTTTCTCATACTGGGAATTCTTGGAATGGAGATAATCCCGCTTTTCATATATACATCCGGAATCAGTTTTGCGGATGCATTTATGGCCTGCTTTATCGACAAAGATTCGGAAGGTTACATTAAAATGGAGGATTATCCGTATTGGATATAAATC